>JBBSVH010000017.1:0-29038 GCA_038233685.1 Lysobacterales bacterium
CACCTGCTGTGGATAGGCAGCGCCCACACGCCCGGACAGAGCTGGGCCGGCCTGCGCTTCCTGACCATGGGGGACGGTCACCTCAGCGCCATGCGGCGCTGGATCGAGAGCGCGCCGCAGCGTCACTGAGAAGCGTCAGGGAGCTAATTGGGTCAAAATCGGAGCATTCCGAACGAGTGACCGCGATGAATGCCCGATCCGCACCTGTACTCCCCGCACCCGTAAACATGAGCGCCGTCGCGACCGATCACGGGGCGCTGTACGCGGAGCACGTGCGCACCATGACCCACCGCGCGGAGCAGGCGCTGGCACGCGGTGGATTCGACCACCTGGTGGTCCCCAGCGGCACGCTGCATTACCAGGTCTTCGACGACCGCGATTACCCGTATGCCGTCAATCCCCAGTTCAAGGCGTGGCTGCCGCTGACCAAGGTGCCCAACAGCTGGCTGCTGTTCACGCCCGGCAAGCGGCCGCAGCTGATCTTCCTGCAGCCGTTCGACTATTGGCATGTGGTGCCCGACGCGCCAAGCGGCTTTTGGGTGGAGCATTTCGACATCCATGTGATCCGCAAGCCAGCCGATGCACTGGCGCTGCTTCCCGGCACGGCGGCCCGTTGCGCCATCGTGGGGGAGCCGCAAAGCGCGCTCGGTCCGTACCTGCCCAACAATCCGGCGGCGGTGGTCGACTACCTTGAGTACCAGCGCTCGTACAAGACGGAGTACGAACTGGCGTCGATGCGCGAAGCACAGCGCCTGGGTGCGCGCGGCCACCGCGCCGCAGAAGCGGCGTTCCGCGCCGGCATGAGCGAATTCGACATCCACCTGGCGTACTGCAGCGCGGTGGGCCAGGACAGCAACGATCTGCCGTACAACAACATCGTCGGTCTCAACGAGCATGCCGCGGTGCTGCACTACACCGAGCGCGACCGCGTGGCGCCGGCGCAGCTGCGCAGCTTCCTGATCGACGCCGGCGCCAGCTACAGGGGCTACGCCAGCGACATCACCCGGACCTATGCCCTGGACCGCGGCAGTGACTTCCAGGCGCTGGTCGATGCGGTGGATATCGCCCAGCAGGCGATGTGCCAGGCCGTGCGTGCCGGTACCGACTACCGCCAACTGCACCTCGATGCGCACCTGGCCCTGATGGGCATCCTGCGCGACTTCGGCGTGCTCAAGGTATCCGCGGAGTCGGCCTTGGAAAGCGGCCTGAGTGCGGCGTTCTTCCCGCACGGCCTGGGCCATCCGATCGGCCTGCAGGTGCACGACGTGGCCGGCTTCGCGCGCAGCGACCGCGGCGGGACCATCGACCGCCCGCCGGGTCACCCTTACCTGCGCATGACCCGGGTGCTGGAGCCGGGCATGGTGGTAACCATCGAGCCGGGCGTGTACTTCATCGACATGCTGCTGGACGAAGCCAAACAAAAAGGTCTGGGCGACGGCGTGGACTGGTCGCGCATCGACCAGTTCCGCCCGTATGGCGGCGTGCGCATCGAAGATGAAGTGCTGTGCACCGAAGATAGTGCCGAAAACCTGACGCGCCCGGCGTTCGCCGCCGAGTACGCGGCCGGTTGATCCGGCAAAGATTCTGCTGAAGCCGCGTCAGGGGGCGCTTCCGGTGACACCGGCCATCGGCCGCTAACCGTTTCGGCGCCCGCTGGCCCCGCTACGCCGCCATTTCGGCTTCGATCTCATCGGCGCTTCGGGCCAGTGCGTCGGTCAGCACGCGGTGCCCATCGGCGGTGACCAGCACGTCGTCCTCGGTGCGGATGCCGATGCCGCGCCATTTCGCATCAACCGTTTTGTCGTCGGCCGAAACGTACAAGCCAGGCTCGATGGTGAAGACCATCCCCGGCTCCAGCAGCCGCGATTCGCCGCCGAGCCGGTATTCGCCCACGTCGTGCACGTCCAGCCCCAGCCAGTGTCCGGTCTTGTGCCGGTAGAAGCGCTTGTAACTGCCGTCGGCAATGTTCTTTCCGAGCTTGCCCTTGAGCAGGCCAAGCCGCAGCAGGCCTTCGGTGAGGGTCATGACCGCGGCGTCGTGTCCGGCCTCGTAGGGCGTGCCCGGCGTCGCGCAGGACAGCGCCGCCGCCTGCGCCGCACCCACGAGGTCGTGCAGCGCCCGCTGCGGCGCGGTGAAGCGCCCGCTGACCGGGAACGTGCGGGTGATGTCGGCGGCGTAGCCCCGGTACTCCGCACCGGCGTCCACCAGCACCAGGTCGCCTGCGGCGGCACGCGCGCTGTTGGCACGATAGTGAAGCACGCAGGCGTTGGCGCCGGCGCCAATGATGCTGCCGTAGGCCGGCCAGGCGTCGCTACCGCGGAACACGCACTCGATCTCGGCCTGCAGTTCGTACTCGTGGATACCCGGACGCGCCGCCTGCATCGCCATGCGATGCGCACGGACGGTGATATCGGCCGCTTTCTGCATCAACTTGATCTCGTCCCTGGACTTGAACAGGCGAAGCTCGTGCAGCAGGTGTCCCAATTCCATGAACTCGTGCGGCGGCTGCGCGCCATGGCGCACCTGCTCGCGCACCCGCCTGACCCAGCCGATGAGCTTGAGATCGAACTCGGCCTCGCGACCGAAGTGGTAATAGACGCGCGAGCGCCCTTCCAGCAGCCCAGGGAGGATTTCGTCCAGGTCCTCGATCGGGTAAGCGTCGTCCACTCCGAACCCGGCGACGGCGCCCTCCTGTCCGGCGCGCGGTCCGTCCCAGCCCTCCCGCTCGAGGTCGCGCTCACGGCAGAACAGGATGGTCTCGCCGTGCGTGCGGCCCGGAATCAGCACCAGCACCGCTTCGGGCTCCGGGAACCCCGTGAGGTACCAGAAATCCGAGTCCTGCCGGTACGGGAAGTGGGTGTCGTTGCTGCGCACCCGTTCGGTCGCCGCCGGCAGCACGAGGATCGCGTCCTGCGCGGCCATGCGCATCAGTTGCTTGCGACGGCGGGCGAATTCAACCGCGGAAATTCCCGTCGCCGCCTTCATCAATTCAGACTCTGGCGATGCCGCGGCGCCATCACGCAATCGCCGTGCAGCAGCAGCACGGCGACGCGCACGAACTCCTCGATCTCCGCCAGGGCGTCTTCATCCTCGTCCTCTTCGCTGGTCTCCGGAGCGGCCTGCGCCAGCCGGGCCAGATCCACCAGTGCCTCCTGCGCCTCATCGGAGAGGGGTGCGTGCGCACCGGACGCCAATCCGAAGCCGCCAAGGAATCCGCGACACCAGTCGAACAGTGCTTCGGCGCGCGCGGTAGGCGCGCCATCACTTTCCGGCAGCAGCAGCTCGAAACCGAAGCCCCGGTCTTCCAGCTGATCCACGCTGACCAGGCGCATCGTCTCCAGCACGCCGTCTTCAGCGGCCGCGAGACTGTCGTCGGCCAGTACCCGTGCCGGCCAGGCGCTGGAATTTTCGCCGCCGCCGGCCAACCAGCCACACAGCGCGCCATGGAGTTCTGAAGGCTCGGTGGCGAAACCGGCCTTGCGTATGGCCTGCGACACATCGGGGATCGAAGGGAGATCGGTCATCAACGTATTCCGCTCGCGGTTTCGGACAAGAAAAAAAGCACCACTGAATTGTATCAACCGGACCCGCATGGCGCTTGTTGTGGCGCGCCGCCCGCGCCTACACTCGCTACTGTCCTGGCTCGTTCGCTCTCGCGAGGCCGCATCTCGATGTCGATTGCTTCCGCTACCACCATCGCGGCCACGGCTTTGCCCGGCGCCCAGCCGTCCTGGCTCCTGGTCATCGCCTTGCTGATGCTGCTAGGCGTAGGCGCAGTTGCAACGCGGAAGCTCTGGTGGGCATGGCTGCTGCCACCCGCGCAGGAAACGGACCGTAGGGAGTCCGCGCAGGAACAGGACCAGCATCTCAAGCTGGCGCTGTGGGCGTCGGGCGAACAGTTCTGGGACTACGACCTTGAGCGCCGCAAGCTGCATCGCATGCGCGCGGACGAGAGCAACGAGGATTCGGAAGCGGACATCACCATGGTGACGCGCCAGGGCGAGGTGCCGACCATCCATGAGCAGGACGTTCCGATGGTCATGGAGCGGCTGCGCGCCCACCTGCAGGGGGAGACGCCGCTGTTTACTTCCGAGCACCGCATGGACATGGCCGGCGACGGCACGTGGACCTGGGTGCGGGCGCGCGGGCGCATCGTAGAGCGCGACGGCGAAGGACGTCCCGTGCGCATTGCCGGCACCGCACGCGACATCACCGCCATCCACGAAGCGGCGCAGCAGCAGCGCATCGCCAGCGAAGTAATGCGCAGCATGAGCGAAGCGGTGGCCGTTCTGGACAGCGAGCGGCATTTCATCACCATCAACGGGGCCTTCACCCGGATCACCGGCTATACGGAAGATGAGGTGATCGGGCGTCCGGTGCAGATCCTCGACAGTCGCCAGCATGCGCCGTCGTTCAATGAACAGATGCGCACCGAATTGCAGCGCAGGGGGCGCTGGTCGGGTGAGGTATGGAACATGCACAAGGACGGAGAGGAGATCCTGTGCCGGCTGGAGACCAATGTGGTCGCCGACACCAGCGGCAAGAGGCAGCTCTACGTGCTCGTGCTCAACGACATCACCGAACAGAAGCGCGCCGAGCAGGAGCTTCGCTATCTTGCCAACTACGACACCCTGACCAGCCTGCCCAACCGTTCGCTGCTGTCCGAGCGACTGTCGCGCGCCATCGTCAAGGCACGCCGCCAAGAGGGCCGGCTGGCGATCCTGTTCGTGGACCTGGACCGCTTCAAGGACATCAACGATTCGCTGGGTCATGCCACCGGCGATCGGATCCTGCGCGCTGCGGCGACCCGCGTGCAGAAGACCGTGGGCGCACAGCACACCGTGGCACGGCTGAGCGGTGACGAGTTCACCGTGGTGCTGGAGGACATCCAGTCGCTGCAGGAGGCCGAGCAGGTGGCGCAGCGGGTCATCGACGCGTTCGCTCAGCCGCTGTCATTCGGCGAGCGGCTTGAGCTTTCGATATCGCTTTCGATCGGCATCAGCCTGTACCCGGAACACGCCCAGGTTCCGACCGAGCTGCTCAAGCACGCCGACACCGCCATGTACCAGGCCAAGGCCGTGGGGCGCCACACCTATCAGGTCTATTCGGAGTCGATGGACGAGAAGATCCGGCACCGCGCGGTGCTGGGCAGTGCGCTGCGACGGGCACTGCAGCGCAACGAGTTGTCGCTGGCCTACCAGCCGCGACTGTCGCTGGTCGAACACCGCATCACCGGCGCCGAAGCGCTGCTGCGCTGGAAGAGCGTGGAGTTCGGCGAAGTCTCGCCCGGCCAGTTCATACCGCTGGCCGAAGAGTCGGGCCTGATCCTGGAACTGGGCGAGTGGGCGCTTGAGCAGGCGTGCCTGACCCTGCGCCGCTGGCGCGATCAAAGCGGGCAGGACCTTTCGATCGCGGTGAACGTATCGGCGCTGCAGCTGCAGCGGGGCGACTTGGCGGAGGTGGTCGCACGCACGCTGGCGCAAACCGGGATTCCGGCCCGCTGCCTGGAGCTTGAGCTGACCGAATGCGTGATCATGGCCACCCCGGAAAAGAACGCCGATACCCTGCGGGCATGCCGACGGCTCGGGGTGTCCCTGGCCATCGATGATTTCGGCACCGGCTACTCCTCGCTTGCCTACCTCAAGCGCCTGCCCCTGACCACGCTCAAGATCGACAAGGAATTTGTTGGCGACCTGACCCACGACGCTGACGACGAGGCGATCACCAGCACCATCATCAACATGGCCCATTCGCTGTCGCTCAACGTGATTGCCGAGGGCGTGGAAACCGCCGCGCAACTGCAGTTCCTGCGCGAACACGGCTGCGACGAGATCCAGGGTCACTGGATCGCGCACGCGCTGTCGCCAGACGAGTGCCTGGAGTTCATTGGCGGCTACGGCCTGAGGCCGGGCGTGGTGGCGGTCAGCTGAGCATCCGGGCTTCCGGGCCAACTGCTTGACCGGCCGCGCCACCGCCGCCTATCGTGGGCCATGGACCAGCCTGCCATCGAACAGCTTCGCAGCCTCGCCGCGCGCGTCACCCAGCTGGCCGATCGCTGCCAGCGCCTGGCCGACGAAAACCGCAGCCTGCGCAGCCAGCAGGAACAGCTGGCTTCGGAGCGATCGCAGTTGCTGGCCAAGAGCGAGCAGGCGCGATCGCGAGTCGAAGCCATGATCCTGCGGCTCAAGTCGCTGGAGCAGCACACGTGAGCACTACCGAGCCGGTCAGCGTCCATATCCTGGACCGTGAATACACGGTCGGCGTGGAAGCTGACGAGCGCAGCAGCCTGATGGCGGCGGCAAAACTGCTCGACAGCAAGATGCGCGAGGTGCGGGGCAGCAACCGGATGGCGGCGGTCGATCGAGTGGCGGTGCTGGCGGCGCTCAACCTGGCCCATGAACTGCAGCAGTTGCGCAACGATAACAGCGCGCGCGAACGTGAACTGACGCGCACGCTGGACGAACTGCACGGGAGGCTGGACGGGCTGCTGGACACACCACGCTGAACCGGCCTGTTTCGCGTGCTGCACGGCGTGGGTCATGTTTCCTGCCGATGAATGAACCGCGCTGACGAACGGACTTCGCAATCCGATCCACGCCGTTATACTGGCGCGGCATCCTCTGCTGTGAACGACAGCATGCAAAACATTCGCCTTGTCCCTTAAATACGACCACGGGAATGGAACGGAAGCCAGGAGTGCAGGTCCGCCTAGTAGCGGGAAGCCCAAAGGCCCCCAACTCTTCCCACTTGAACCCCGGGTTCAAGGTCGTTTCGCAGGCATCGTCATTGCGGAGGATGTATCTCTTTCCCGGCACGCTGCGCCCTGTCGCACCTCGCCTGTGCGGTCCGCGTCCTATACTGGCGCGTCCAACCGCACCGACTCCCCCACCTGATGTTGTCCGACCGTCCTGAACTGCGCGCCGCGTTGCGCGTGCTCCGCCGCGCAATCCCGGTGCCGCTGCGGATGTCGGCCGCCGACGCGCTGGCCAATCGCCTGCTCGAGCTGCCTTTCGCGCCGGGCATTGGCCATGTCGCGGGTTACTGGGCCATGGATGGGGAGATCCCTCTGCACAGCTGGCAGCTTCGGCTGCCAAAGGGCGTGTCGTACTGCCTGCCGGTGCTGCACGACCAGGTGCTCCGCTTTGCCCCCTGGCGTGCCGGCGAGCCACTGGTGACCAACCGATTCGGAATACCCGAGCCCGACGTCGATCCGGTCATGGCGCTGCCAGCCGAATCCATGTCGATGGTGGTGATGCCGCTGGTCGGCTTCGATGCAAGCTGCAACCGTCTGGGCATGGGCGGCGGCTGGTACGACCGCAGCTTTGCCGCGCGGCGCGCGTCATCGGCGCCGCCGTGGCTGGTTGGGGTGGGTTTCGAAGTGCAGCGGATGGACCGCATCCAGACGCAGGAATGGGACGTCCGCGCTGACGCGATCTGCACCGAAGTCGAAACCATGCTGGCCGATTCCGCATGAGCACGCGCAAGCATTACTGGCTGATGAAATCGGAGCCGGAAGATTTTTCCATCGATGACCTCGAGCGTGTGCGGACCGAACCCTGGACCGGCGTGCGCAACTACCAGGCGCGGAATTTCATGCGCGCGATGCAGCCTGGGGATGGCGTGCTTTTCTACCACTCCAACACCGAGGTTCCCGGGATTTACGGCGTCGCTGAAGTCGCGTGCCAGGCCTATCCCGATCCAACCCAATTCGAAAAGAAGTCCAAGTACTTCGATCCGAAGTCCACGCCGGAAGAACCGCGCTGGTCACTGGTCGACGTCGGCTTCGTGCGCAAGCTGGCGCACCCGGTCGCGCTGGCGACCATTCGCGAACATTGCGAGGCGCTGGGCGAAGACTTTGCACTGATCCGCAAAGGCACCCGGCTGTCAGTGCTGCCGGTGACCGCCGCACAGTGGAAGACCCTGATTTCCCTCTCCTGACCATTGGAACCTGACGTGTCGCAGAACGAAGCCAAGCGCCTTGCCGGCGAAAAAGCCCTCGAGTACGTCGAAGACGGGATGATCGTCGGCGTGGGCACCGGTTCCACCGTCGCGTTTTTCATCGACGCGCTGGCCCGGATCAAGCACCGCATCGCCGGAGCGGTCTCCAGCTCCGACCAGAGCACGCAGCGACTGCGCGCCCACGGGATCGAGGTGCTGGAACTCAACAACACCGGCGACCTGGCGCTGTATGTCGACGGGGCCGACGAATGCGATCCGCACAAGCGACTGATCAAGGGCGGTGGCGCGGCACTGACCCGCGAAAAGGTAATCGCCGAGGCCAGCGCGAAGTTCGTGTGCATCATCGATGCCGCCAAGCAGGTTCCCGTGCTGGGCAGGTTCCCGTTGCCGGTGGAAGTACTTCCGATGGCGCGCAGCCTGGTGGCGCGGCGCATCCTGGCGCTCACGGGCGGGCAGCCGGTATGGCGCGATGGCGTGGTCACCGACAACGGCAACGCGATCATCGACGTGCACGGCCTGTCGATCCTCGATCCCGTGGCAATGGAGCGCGAGCTGTCGCTGATTCCCGGCGTGGTCACCGTGGGCCTCTTCGCGCGTCGCCCGGCCGACGCGGTCATCGTGGGCGGTGACGTGCCGCGCGTACTGTAGGCCATGCTCAGGACATCCAGCAGCGCCCCGCGCCTGATGCTTGACCCGGAGCCTGCCCTCGCCGATGGTGCGCCAGACCCCAGTCGAGACGCCCTCATGCCCATGCTCCGAATTGCCTCATTGGTTTTCATCGCCGCCCTCAGCGGCTGCGCCAGCGCCAGCGACAGCGACAGCTGGGTTGAAGTGGGGGGAGAGCGCTTCAGCGTGGAGGTGGCGGACGATGATGCCGAGCGCGCCCGTGGCCTGATGTTCCGCGACCAGATGGATGCAGGTAGCGGCATGCTCTTCCTCCATGATCGGGAAGAGCCGCTGGCGTACTGGATGAAGAACACACGCATCGCACTGGACATCCTGTATTTCGATGACGACGGCAAGCTGGTGGCACAGCAGCGTGACGTTCCACCGTGCTCGGCCGGAGACCGATGCCCGTCGTACCCGAGCAGGGCGCCCGCCCGTTACGTGCTGGAATTGAACGCCGGCAGCGCCACCAAACTGAACCTTGAGAACGGCGACGAAATCAAGTTTGGCCCGAAGCTAAATCCGCGACGGTGAGCACTTGATTTGCACTGGAATCGGTCGCAATCTCCGTGCATGGGGATCCAACTGACATTGCCCGACTGGGGATCACTGGCCACGCACGACGACGACACCGTCCCGCTGCTTGAAACGGCGCTGTTGATCGCGCGCGATGAGTATCCGGAACTGGACGCGGACCTGTACGACACCCTGGTGCAGAGCCATGCCGAGCACCTGCGGGCGGAGATCGACGCCATCGATCCCTGGCCGTTGAAGATGGCGGCGATCAATCGCCATCTTTTCGAGGAGCTCGGGTATTGCGGTAACCATGACGAGTACTACGACCCCCGCAACAGCTACTTGAACGAGGTGTTCGAGCGTCGCCTCGGTAATCCGATCTCATTGGCGATGGTGCAGATCGAGGTGGCGCGACGCCTCGGCGTACCGCTCGACGGCGTTTCTTTCCCGGGTCACTTCCTGGTTCGGCTGCCGGTGGACGACGGCATCCTGGTGATGGATCCGTTCAACGGTGGACGCCCGCTTGGCGCCGAGGAATTGCGCGAGCGCGCCAAGCCGCACCTGGGTGGCGACATCCCCGACGACAATGCGCTCATGCACATCCTCGATCCGGCCACGCACCGGTCGATCCTGATCCGCATGCTGCGCAACCTGCATGGCGTCTATGCCGAAGGTGACCAGTGGGACCGCGCCGCGCGCAGCGCCGACCGGATCCTGAAGCTGTCGCCCGACCAGCCCGAAGCGATGCGCGACCGCGGCCTGGCCTACCTCAACATGGACCATAAACAGGGGGCGCGCCACGACCTGGCTCGTTATCTGCATTTGGCGCCGGACGCGCCCGATGCAGCCGCTCTGCGCGAGCGCGTCGTGGAGCTAAGCGGCAGTGCGCGGAGAATGCACTGAGCTCTTGGCCGCGATCCGGTTCCCGCAGTAGCGCCCGATGGGCTTGTGTCCTGGCAGATCCGACCAGGCAGACCGACCAAGGCAGTCAAGCCAAGTCGTGGATCAGTCGACCTCGACCATCTCGAAGTCATCCTTGGTCACGCCGCAGTCCGGGCATGTCCATGTATCGGGGATATCGGCCCACCGGGTGCCGGGCGCGATGCCTTCGTCCGGCAGTCCATCCGCCTCGCGGTACAGGAACCCGCATACCACGCACATCCAGGTGCGGAACGCGGTGTCGGTCGAATCGGTCATCGGCGGATAATGGAAGCAGCGGGCAGGCATTGTCCCACTCCTCTTGGCCTACCGGAAGTTGCCGATGACCCTGCGCACGCGTTCTGCATCCCTTGGACCCCGGGGCCTGTACCTGATCACCCCGGATCGTCTGGATACGGAGCGGCTGCTGGCCGAGGTCTCGCACCTGCTCGAGGCAGGAGTGCACTGGCTGCAATACCGCAACAAGTCCGCATCGCCAGCGCTTCGGCGGGAACAGGCTGGACGATTGCAGGCGATATGCGCGAGAGCCGGCGTGCCGCTGATCATCAACGACGATGCGCAGCTGGCCCAGGATTCCGGCGCGGCGGGAGTGCATCTGGGTGAGGACGACGGCGACATCGCCGCCGCGCGCCTGCTGCTGGGACCGGATGCGATAGTCGGAGCCTCTTGCTACGACAGCCTGGAGCTGGCGCGCAGGGCGGTCTCAGCTGGTGCAAGCTACGTCGCCTTCGGCGCATTTTTCCCAACGCGCAGCAAGCTGGCGACGCGGCATGCCGACCGTGGACTGCTGACGCGTGCCGCGGCGCTGGGCGTTCCGCGGGTGGCGATCGGCGGGATTACCCCGGACAATGCAGGGCCGCTGGTCGCCGCGGGCGCGGATCTGCTCGCGGTCATTTCTGGCGTGTTCGATGCGCCGGATCCGGTCGCGGCGGTGCGTGCCTACCGTCACGCATTGCTGTAAACCATGCTGCCTGCTGGCATGCAAGTCCCGGCTTGCCGGTAGGTCCTACTGCCGCGCAGATCCAAGCTTGCCGGTATGTTTGCTGCCTGTAGTTCCGAGCTTGCCCGGACGCTTGATTCCGTGTAGTTCCGAGCTTGCTCGGATGCTTGATCCCTTGTAGTTCCGAGCTTGCTCGGACGCGTCTGGTGAGTGGCGGGAGCATCCGAGCAAGCTCGGATGTACGAGGAATCGGGAGCGGGAGCATCCGAGCAAGCGTGGATTTACGTGAAACCACGAGCGAGAGCATCCGGGCAAGCTCGGACCTGCAAGTCACCGAGGATGTAGAACATGAAGAACCACGACCAGTCCCACGCCCTGTTCGAACGCGCGCAGAAGCTGCTTCCAGGCGGCGTCAACTCTCCGGTCCGCGCATTCAAGTCGGTCGGCGGGGAACCGTTCTTCGTGCAGCGCGCGGACGGGCCTTGTCTGTTCGACGTCGACGGCAATCGGTACATCGACTACATCGGCTCGTGGGGTCCGATGATCGCCGGGCACAACCACCCGCACGTGCGCGACGCCGTGGCCCGTTCGATCGGCAACGGCCTGTCGTTCGGCGCGCCGAATCCGGCCGAAGTAACGATGGCCGAGACCATCACCCGCCTCGTGCCCTCGTGCGAAATGGTGCGCATGGTCAATTCCGGCACCGAGGCGACGCTGTCGGCGATCCGCCTTGCGCGCGGCGCCACCGGACGCAACCTGATGGTCAAGTTCGAGGGCTGCTACCACGGCCACGGCGACTCCTTCCTGGTGAAGGCCGGTTCGGGAATGCTGACGCTTGGCGTGCCGACGTCGCCCGGGGTGCCGGCGGGACTGGCCGACCTGACCCTGACCCTGAGCTTCAATGATTTCGACGGTGCGAGCCGCCTGTTCGAACAGCGCGGCAGCGACATCGCCTGCGTCATCGTCGAGCCGGTGGTGGGAAACGCCAACTGCATCCTGCCGCGCGAGGGCTACCTGCAGCACCTGCGCGCGCTGTGCACGCAACACGGCGCGCTGCTGGTCTTCGACGAGGTGATGACCGGTTTCCGGGTAGCCCTGGGTGGCGCCCAGGGCCATTACGACGTCACCCCCGATCTCACCACCTTCGGCAAGATCATCGGCGGCGGCATGCCGGTGGGCGCGTACGGCGGCCGCCGCGACCTGATGCAGCAGATCTCCCCGAGCGGGCCGATCTACCAGGCCGGCACGTTGAGCGGCAATCCCGTGGCGATGGCCGCGGGCCTGGCGATGCTGGAGCTGGTGCAGGAGCCGGGCTTCCATGAGCGCCTCACCGCATCGACCGCGGCGCTGTGCGAGGGCCTGGAGGATGCAGCGCGCGCTGCGGGGATCCCTGTCACCACCAATCGGCTGGGCGGCATGTTCGGCCTGTTCTTCACCGACCAGATCGTCGAGACCTACGAGCAGGCGATCGCCTGCGATACGGCGGCCTTCAACCGGTTCTTCCACGCCATGCTTGAGCGCGGCGTGTACCTTGCGCCGTCCGCGTACGAGGCCGGCTTCATGTCCAGCGCACACGACGAAGCGATCATCGCCGAAACGCTGCAAGCCGCACGTGCAGCGTTCCTGCAGATCGCCGCGCAGCGGTAAGCCCTTTCGATCAGGAGCCAGCACATGCGCCTTGAAACCCTTGCCATCCACGCCGGTGGCGAACCCGATCGCGAAACCGGTGCGGTGTCACCGCCAATCCATCTGGCCACCACTTTCCGCCACGGTCCAGCGGCCGAGCGCCTGGCCGGCTACGAATACCAGCGCGAAGGCGACCCGACCAACGATCGCCTGCGCGCAGCGCTCGCAGCGCTGGAGGGCGGCGAAGCGGCGCTGAGCTTCGCTTCGGGCATGGCCGCGATCACCGCCCTGCTCGAATCCCTGGCGCCGGGCGCGCGCATCGTCATTCCCGACGACTGCTACGCCGGGCTGCGCGTGCTGTGCGCCGAGTTCCTGCCCGAGCGCGGGGTGCAGGTGCGCACCGTGGACATGGGAGATCTGGATGCGCTGCACGAAGCGTGCCGGGATGGTGTGGACCTGCTGTGGGCGGAAACGCCCTCCAATCCGCTGATGAAGATCTGCGACATCGCCGCACTGGCCGGCATCGCCCGCGACCACGGCGCGCTGCTGGTGTGCGACAACACGTTCGCCTCGCCCGTGCTGCAGCAGCCGCTGGTGCTGGGCGCCGACGTGGTGATGCATTCCACCACCAAGTACTTCGGCGGGCACAGCGACGTGCTCGGCGGGGCGCTGGTGTTTGCGCGGCGCGACGAACTGTTCGGCAAGGTCGCCCATCGCCTGCACATCACCGGCGCCACGCTTGCGCCCTTCAGTGCCTGGCTGACCCTGCGCGGGTTCCGCTCACTGCCGGCGCGCATGAGCCTGCACTGCGCCAACGCGCGCCGCGTGGCCGATCACCTGGCCGCCCGGCCACAGGTCCGGCAGGTCAACTATCCGGGCCTGTCTTCGCACCCTGGACACGCCATTGCCGCCAGCCAGATGCGCGATTTCGGCGGCATGCTCAGCCTGCAGCTGCGTGGCGGTCGCGACGCCGCACTGGCAATGGCCGGTGCGCTGCGCGTGTTCACCAACGCCACCTCGCTGGGCGGCTGCGAATCCCTGATCGAGCATCGGGCTTCGGTGGAGGGCGCCGATCCTGTCTCACCGCAGGACCTCCTGCGGATTTCGGTCGGACTCGAACACATCGACGACCTGCTAGCTGACCTGACCCAGGCGCTGGCCACTCTCTGAGGCAACTGTCGCCTGCGTGGCACGCTGGATGCGGCTGACTCTTGTTTGGTAATGATTATCATTTATACTTGGCGCCGTCGAATCGCTGTACCGAAGCTTCGGCTGCCGCTCCCCACGTCGTCCCCAAGGATTTCAGATGCGTCCTCTCTACCCGCTGGTCCACCGCCGCCCCCGCGCCCTCTCCGCTTCCTTGCTTTGCGCTTCCATCGTCTTGGCGCTGTCCGCTCCAGCCATGGCCGAAGCGGGCGCCGAGATGCAGGCCGTCGCGCTGGACCGCATCCAGGTGATCGGCAGCGCCGAGGGCGCGCGCGAGGTCAGCGGCGCCGCGCAGTACATTGGCCCGGAGCAGCTGGAAGATTTCGAATACACCGACATCCAGCGCATCCTGCGCCAGGCGCCGGGCGTGTACGTGGTGGAAGAGGATGGCTACGGCCTGCGCCCCAACATCGGCATCCGCGGCTCGGGCATCGACCGCAACAGCCGCATCACGGTGATGGAAGACGGCGTGCTGATCGCGCCCGCGGCCTACGCCGCGCCGGCGGCCTACTACTTCCCGACCGCTGCACGCATGAGCGCGATCGAGATCGTCAAGGGCGCCGCGTCGATCCAGAACGGACCGCGCACCACCGGCGGGGCGATCAACCTGGTCTCCACCCCGATTCCGGAAAGCGAGCTGGCCGGCAAGGCCAGCCTGCTGTTCGGCACCGACAACACCGCACTGGGCCACGCCTGGATCGGTGGCACCAGCGCAAACGGCGTCGGCTTCCTGGTGGAGACCGCGCAGCAGCGCAGCGACGGCTTCAAGCAGCTCGATGGCGGCGGCGACACCGGCTA
Organism: Lysobacterales bacterium; assembly: GCA_038233685.1. Lineage (GTDB taxonomy): Bacteria > Pseudomonadota > Gammaproteobacteria > Xanthomonadales > Xanthomonadaceae > Pseudoxanthomonas_A. The sequence goes on from JBBSVH010000017.1 coordinate 14,651, forward strand.
CGACCTGCAGGACTACCGGGCCAAGCTGTCCTACACGCACGACACCGGCGCGGGCCCGAAGCAGCGATTCGAGCTGCGCTTCGGACGCTCGGACCAGCACTCCGATGAAACCTACCTTGGCCTGACCGATGCCGACTTCGCAGCAACGCCCACGCGCCGCTACGCCGCCAGCGCCCTCGACAACATCGATGTCGAGCACACCGACGCCCAGCTGCGCCACTCCATCGCGTTCAACGACAACATCGACATCAGTACCGTTGTCTACGAGCACCAGACCACCCGCGCCTGGTACAAGCTGCAGGACGTTACCGGCGCCAGCCTTGGTGCGGTCCTCGAAGATCCGCAGGCGTTCGGGCTGCAGTACGGCTGGCTGACCGGCTCGACCTCGCCGGACAATGCGCTGCGTATCCGCAACAACAATCGCGCCTACGAGTCGCGTGGCGTGCAGAGCGTGCTCGGCTGGCGCATCGACGGCGCGCGCGTTAACCAGCAGCTGCAGCTGGGCGTGCGCTACCACGAGGACGAAGAGGGCCGCTTCCAGCAGGACGACCGCTACCGCATGCAGGACGGGCGCCTGGTGTTGACCTCGCCCGGCCTGCCCGGCAGCCAGGACAACCGCGTCGGCAGTGCCGAAGCCTGGTCTTACTACCTCACCGACCAGATCAGCATGGGTCGCCTGAGCCTGTCCCCCGGCATGCGCTACGAGGACATCGACCTGCTGCGCGTCGACTATGCACGCAGGCCGGACGGCCGTGCCGCGGCACCCACGCGGGTCCGTCGCAGCAACGTGCGCCAGTGGATTCCAGGCCTGGGTGCGGGCTGGGATCTCGGCAGCGGCTGGTCGCTGTTCGGCAGCGTGACCCGCGGTTTCAATCCACCGGGACCCGGTTCGGACGCAGATCCCGAGCTGAGCACCAACTACGAGTTCGGCGCCCGCCATGACGCCGGGTTGCTGTCCAGCGAAGTGGTGGCGTTCTACAACGACTATTCCAACCTGGTCGGCACCTGCACTGAATCCAGCGGCGGCGGCTGCAGCATCGGTGCCCAGTTCGAAGGTGGCGAGGCACGCGTGAGCGGCATCGAAGCGCGCATCGGCTGGACCGCGAATGCAGCGGGCGACGTGCGTTTTCCCATCCGCGCGGCCTACACCTGGACCCAGGCCGAATTCCGCAACACCTTCGCAAGCGAATTCGAGGAATGGGGCGACGTGCAGCGCGGTGACGAACTGCCCTACCTGCCCGAACAGCTTGTTTCGGCCAGCGTAGGCGCCGAGGGCGAGCGCTGGTCGGCGCACCTGGGGATGACCCACGTCGGCGAATTGCGCGAAGTGGCCGGCCAGGGTTCGATTGCTTCCGGTGAGCGGATCCCCAGCGTCACTTTGTTCGATCTCGCCGCCAGCTGGCGCGTGGCCGGCGACCTGGAGCTGATGGCCCGGGTCGAGAACCTGTTCGACGACACCTACCTGGCCGCCCGCCGCCCCAGTGGTGCACGGCCGGGTCGCCCGAGGGCGGCCTTTATAGGCGTGCGTTTCAAGTTCTGAAAGCGGCGGCTAGGCGACCGGCGCGGCGCAGGCGCGAAGCGCCGCGCGCAGCCGCGCCAGTCCCTCGGCGACCTCCTCGTCGGTGATGTTCAACGGCGGCACGAAGCGCAGCACGTCGGGACCGGCCTGGAGCAGCAGCAGACGGTTGGCGGCGGCGTGATCGAGGATTTCGGCGGCGCGCCCGGCATGCTCCGGGCGCAGCACCGCACCGAGCATCAGGCCGCGTCCGCGTATCTCGCTGAAGAGTGAAAGCTCCGCGTCGATGGCCGCGAGCCCATCGCGAAGCGCCTGCGACTGCCGCTTCACGTTGGCCGCGATCGCCTCCGATGCCAGTTTGCGCAGCGCCACCCTGGCCACCGCCGCGCCCAGGGGGTTGCCGCCGAAAGTGGTGCCGTGGGCGCCGAACTGCATGGTTTCGGACACCTGTGGGCCGGCCAGCATGGCGCCGATCGGAAACCCGCCGCCAAGCGCCTTGGCCAGGGTCACGATGTCCGGGACCACGCCATCCTCCCAGTGTGCGAACAGCGCGCCGGTGCGGCCCATGCCGCACTGCACTTCATCCAGCACCAGCAGCGCAGCGTGGCGATCGCACAGCGCGCGTACACCACGCAGGAAGCCGTCGGCCGCCGGCATGACGCCGCCCTCGCCCTGCACGGGCTCCACCAGCACAGCGGCCACGTCGCCGGACGCCATCGCAGCCTCCAGCGCCGGCAGGTCATTGAAGTCCGCATAGCGGAATCCACCGGGCAGCGGTTCGTAGCCTTCGTGGTATTTCGGCTGCGCGGTGGCGGTGACCGCGGCCAGAGTGCGGCCGTGGAAGCTGCCCCGGAAGCTGACGATCACCCGCCGGTCCGGCGGACGCCCCTGCGACGTCGCCCACAGCCGGACCAGCTTGATCGCCGCTTCGTTGGCTTCGGCGCCGGAATTGCACAGGAACACCCGATGCGCGAAACGCGAGGCCTCCACCAGCTCCTCGGCCAGGCGTAGCGGAGGTTCGCTGTAGAAGACGTTGCTGGTGTGCCACAGCTTGCCCGCCTGTCCGGTCAGCGCCGCCGTCAGGTCAGGATCGTTGTGCCCCAGCCCGCACACCGCGATGCCTGCGGACAGGTCGATATACTCGACGCCGTCGCGATCCCAGACACGGGCGCCTTGACCGCGCTCGAGCACGACGCTGCGCGGACGGTAGACCGGAAGGTAGTAGCGCGCGCCCGTGGCCAGGAGTTCAGCGGTGGTGGGTTGGTCCATGTACTGCGCATCCGGAACGCGGGTCGAGTGGCCATTCTCCACAATCCAACAGCGCAAATGGGGCAACATGGCACCGATAGACCCGACTTCCTCCACTGACTTCAGCCCGGCCACCCAATCGGGCTGGCGCCGCCGCTGGTTCCTCATCATCTTCCACCACAGCCCCGGCGCGCCGCGGCACTTCGACCTGCTCCTGATCTTTGCCATCCTGGTCAGCGTGATGATCGTCCTGCTGGACAGCGTGGCCGCCATCCACGCGCGCTGGTTCATGTGGCTGCTGGCGGTCGAATGGATATTCACCGTCTTCTTCACCATCGAATACGTGGTGCGCCTGTGCGTGGTGAAGCGGCCCTGGCACTACGCCACGAGCAGTTGGGGCGTGATTGACCTGCTGTCGATACTGCCGACCTACATCTCCCTGATGCTCCCCGGCGGGCAAGCGCTGATGGTGGTGCGCATCCTGCGCATCCTGCGCGTATTCCGCGTCCTCAAACTGACCCAGTACCTGGCCGAAGGCAATTTGCTGGTCACCGCGATGATGCGCAGCCGGCGCAAGATCTTCCTTTTCATTTCTGCATTGATGACCATCGTGGTGATCTTTGCCGCGATCATGTACCTGATCGAAGGCCCTGCACACGGGTTCACCAGCATTCCAACAAGCATGTACTGGGCCATCGTGACCATGGCCACGGTTGGCTATGGCGATATTTCGCCGCAGACCTCGCTGGGCAGGATCGTGACCTCGATCCTGATCCTCATCGGCTACAGCATCATCGCCGTTCCAACGGGCATCTACACCGCCGAGCTCGCCGATACCCTTCGGGGGTCATCGCCCGACGCGATCAGGGACAAACGCGACTGTCCCGCGTGCGGACTCGAAGGACACGACCCCCAGGCGAATTTCTGCCGTCACTGCGCGCACGCCCTGGCGTCCAGCACCAGCTGAGCTGGCTTTACCAGGTGCCGGTGTTGGGCATCGACAGCCACGGCTCGCACGGGGTCAACGCGGCGCCCTTCTGCAGCAGTTCGATCGAGATCCGGTCGGGCGTTTGAACGAACGCCATGCGCCCGTCGCGCGGCGGCCGGTTGATGGTCACGCCCAGCGACTGCAGGTGCGAGCACAGCGCATGGATGTCATCCACCCGGAACGCCAGATGCCCGAAGTTGCGCGCGTTGCCATAGTCCTCGGCGGGTGATCCGTCCTCGGCCGGCCAGTTGTGGGTCAGCTCGATCTCCGCCTCGGGATTTTCCGGGGCACCGAAATACACCAGGGTGAAGCGGCCCGATTCGCTGTCCATGCGCCGGGTCTGGAGCAGGCCCAGTCCGTCGGTGAGGAAGCGGCTGGTGGCCTCCAGGTCGTGTACGCGGATCATCGCGTGCAGGTATTGCATGTTCGAACTCCGTGGTCAGTCGAGAAATTGGCTAGTCGGGAACGTGGTGAGTCGAGGAACGGGTCAGTCGAGGAACAGGTCCGGCAGCAGCGGCTGCGAAGGATCGACGGCGTAGCGCGACAGGTCGGTGATGCCTGCTTCGGCCAGCACTTCGTCGTCGATCAGGAACCTGCCGCTGAAGCCGGCCGCGGTCCTGCACAGCACGGCGTGCGCGGCGTCGGCCATGATCTCCGGTTTGCGCCCGTTGCCGGCCTCCACGTCGGGGATCATGTTCAGCGCTTCGGTGGAAATCAGCGTGCGCGGCCACAGCGCGTTCACCGCCACGCCCTGTGATCCGAATTCGGCGGCCAGGCCGATGGTGACGAAGCTCATGCCCATCTTGGCCAGGGTGTAGCCCGTGTGCGGGCCCCACCACTTGGGATCCAGCGACGGCGGCGGCGCCAGCGTCAGGATGTGCGGGTTGGGCGCCTTGAGCAGGTGCGGGAGGCAGGCCTGGGCGCACAGGAAGCTGCCACGTGCATTGACCTGGTTCATCAGGTCGAAGCGCTTCATCGGCGTGTCCAGGGTGCCGCGCAGCCAGATCGCGCTGGCGTTGTTGACCAGGATGTCGATGCCGCCGAACCGCGCGACCGTTGCCGCCACCGCCGCCTTGACCTGGTCTTCTTCGCGAATGTCGCACTTCAGCGCCAGGCCGTGGCCGCCGGCGGCGTCTACTGCCTCTGCGGCAGTGTGGATGGTGCCCGCCAGCTTGGGATTGGGAACCGACGATTTGGCCGCGATCGCCACGTTGGCGCCGTCACGCGCTGCGCGCAACGCAATCGCCAGGCCAATGCCGCGCGAGGCGCCAGTGATGAAGAGGGTCTTGCCGGAGAGTGTGGTCATGGGGAGCTCTCGGTTGTTGGTTGTTGGTTGTTGGTTGTTGGTTGTTGGTTGTTGGTTGTTGGTTGTTGGTTGCTGGTTGCTGGCTGCTGTTGTTGTTGCTTCAGGCCTCCTCCCTTGCGCAGCAGGGGAGGATTGAGGAGGGGTGCAGTTGATCTTGATCTTGCCGGCAGTTACCGTTCAAAAAGCAAGAATCGAGACGGGATCTGCTTTCGCAGTTGCCTGGCACCCTAGCAAACCTCCACCAACCCACTTTGCAAAGAGGGATCTGCACCAACCATCAACCGCGCTCACGCCTTCGGCCCCTGCCCCTCGTTGTCTTCCCATTTCAACAGCTTGCGGGTCACGAAGCGGTACACGGGCTTGCCGGTGCGAAACCACAGGTCGCGCACCCACGAGTGACGCTTCAGCAGGCGCCACTCCACCGGCGTCACCGCATCCCGACAGTACATGCGCTTGTGCTTGAGCAGGTGGCGCAGGTCCTCGCGCGCCAGCAGCCGCATCCAGCGCGAGCGCGGGTTGCCGCGGGCGGCCAGCTGGAAGTCGATCAGTGCGGGACTGCCGTCGGCGCGGACTAGCCAGTTCGCCTCCTTGGCCAGGTCGTTGTGCGCGATGCCACGGCGGTGCACCTGCTGCAGCAGTCTGCGCGCCGCGTGGAAATAGGCCACGTCGCCACGCGGCGGATTCAGGTACATGGCCACGCCGTCCATGAAGCTCCGGTCCAGGTGCGTCCCGTCCCAGCGCAGCAGTTGCGGGACCTGCGCCTGGCCGGCGATCTGGCGCAGGGCCAGGGCCTCGCGGCGCGCCAGTCGCCACGCCGGAAAACGCAGCCACCAGGGTGACGCCGACAGGTCGCGGCGCACGAACAGCCCGTCGCTGCCGCGCATCAGGGCGATACGTCCAAAGCTGTCGGCCTTGAGGGCTTCCACCTCGATGACGGGTTGGGTTTGCATGGCACATAGTTTGGGGCTTTGGAACCGATTGCGGGAGCAGGCAGCGGAAGAGGCATCGTGGGCGCGACTTCAGCGATGACCGAGCGGCGCGCACACCGCCAATTGCAGACAGCTCCCCCCGGCGACCATGCGTGCCCTGTAGATCCGATCTTGCTCGGATTCTGTGGCGATTCCCGCTGCGTAGATCCGAGCTTGCTCGGATGCCTTGGCGTCCGCGCGGAACGGCGCGAGCATCCGAGCAAGCTCGGATCTACAGGGCAAAGGGCGGAAGCATCCGAGCAAGCTCGGATCTACAGGGCAAAGGGCGGAGGCATCGGAGCAAGCTCGGATCTACAGGGCACACCGCATGCAGCCCAGACGTTGGGCAGTGCGTCGGCCGGACACGTCGATTGCAATGACCCGGCACCTTTGCCCGGACGCTAACTGCGTCATCGCGGCGATACTGGTGCTGGTGTACGGCTGCAGCGATCTATGCGGCCTGATTTGCAGGCAGATACATGAACCGACTGCACCGGCACTGACCGGGCTCCCGCCTATACTTGGTGCCAATGAATCCCGCATGGTTGGACTCACTGCTGGTCTGGATCAGCGCGCATCCGGTCGCGGCCGGCGGGCTGGTGTTCGGCATCGCGTTTTGCGATGCGCTGATCGTGGTGGGCGCGATCGTTCCGGCGCTGCCACTGTTGTTCGCGCTCGGCGTGCTGATCGGCCTGGGTGAGATTTCCGGCCCCTACGCCCTGGGTTGCGCGGCACTGGGTGCATTTGTTGGTGACGCGACCAGCTACTGGATCGGCCGTCGATGGGGGCCAAAGCTGCGTGGCCACTGGCCATTCAGCAAGTACCCGCAGCTTCTGGATCGCGCCGAGGCCATGTTCCGGCGCAACGCGATCAAGAGTATCGTCATCGCCCGCTATGTCGGACCGATCCGGCCGTTCGTTCCTGCGATCGCCGGCATGTCGAAGATGCGCCTGCGACGCTACGCGGCCACCAGCGGGTTCGCCGCAGTCTCCTGGGCGGTGCTGTTCCTGGGCCCAGGCTGGCTGCTGGGCGAAGCCTACGACGCGGCCGCCGCAGTGGCCGGACGCCTGACCCTGGTGTTGGGCATGCTGGTCGTGGCGCTGGCCCTGGCCTGGGCCTTGGTGCTGTACATCTACCGGTGGTTCGCCAGCCACGCCGATGCGCTGCTCGCGCGCGCGCTGGCGTGGTCGCACGCTCACCCGGTGCTGGGCCGTTATTCGGTGGCGGTGTTCGATCCGCAGCGACGCGAGTCACTGTCGCTGGCGCTGCTGGCGGTCCTGCTGCTGGTCATCGGTTGGATGTGGTTCGCGTTCCTGGCGGTGCTGGTGGGCAAGGGCGAGCCCTTGGCCGTGGACCTGGCGGTGCACGGTCTCATGCAGGGGCTGCGCAATCCCCTGGCCGATGCGCCGATGGCGGTACTTGCCTCGCTGGGCGAGGCGCAGGTGCTGGTGCCGGCGGCGGCGCTGGTGCTCGGCTACCTGGCCTGGCGCCAGCGCTGGATGGCGGCGGCGCACTGGCTGGCCGCGCTGGCCTTTGGGCTTGCACTGACGGCGTGGCTGGGCGCGATGGTGGACATCCCGAAGCCGCCGTCGGTCAGCAGCGGGTTCGGCTTTCCCTCCATCGCGGTGACCATGTCCACGATCAGCTTCGGCTTCTTCGCCGTATTGATTGCGCGCGAGCTTCCTGGGCGCGACCGCATCTGGCCCTACATGGTCGCCGGACTGGTGGTGACACTGATCGGATTCTCCCGCCTGTACATGGGCGCGCACTGGCTGAGCGACGTGGTTGGGGGAGTGCTGTTCGGCATCGTCTGGCTGCTGGTGCTCGGCATCGCCTATCGCCGCCGTACCGTGCGCTCGATGTGGATGAAGCCGCTGGCGTTGCTGTTCTACGGCGCCTTCGCTGCAGCGGCGGTGTGGCACGCGCCGCGCAGCATCGATGCGACGCTGGCGCAGTTCGAGACGCCACTCGCCCAGACGTCGATGCCATTTGCAGCATGGTGGGAGCAGGACTGGCAGACCCTGCCCTCGCAACGCAACGAGTTCGACGACGAGCGACGCTGGCCGCTGGATGTGCAGGTCGCCGGAGCGCTGGCACCGCTGCGCCAGCACCTTCAGGCGCAGGGCTGGCGGGTCCAGGCCCAGGCCGGCTGGCGAGCGACGCTGGACCTGCTCACTGACCAAGCGCCCGACCGGCATCCGGTCTTGCCGGCAACGCTCGACACCCGGGCCGAGAGCCTGCTGATGCTCAAGTCCGGACCCGCACCAAACCAGATGCTCGCGCTGCGCCTGTGGCCGGCGCAAGTCCAGCTGCAGCCGGGCGACAAGCCGCTCTGGATCGGCAGCGTGCAGGTCCTGCAGCACAAGCGCGCGTTCGACCTGATCGCGATCTGGCGGCCGCTGCCGCGCATGGGTCTGTCGCTGGACGCACTGTCTCGCGATGTGGCACCGCTCATGCAGCGCACCGAGCTGCATCCGGACTCGCTGCACCCGGTGTTGCGCGTCCGCAGCGAAGTCGAAGTCGAAGTCGAAGTCGAATGATCGAACGCTAGGGAACCAGCTGGAGCAGCTGGTCCAGGCGCACGTGCGGGTCGTCTTCCTGCAGGATCGAGAGCCGCTGCAGATCGGTGAGCGGCATGAATTCGGCCAGTCGCCAACCCACCCAGGCAGCATCCTCGTACCTGGACTTCTCGACCTTGCTGTGTTCGCCGCCAACCTTGTCCAGGAAGTGCTGCAGCAGCGTCGCCAGCAGAGAATGTTCCGGCCGCACGGGCGCAGTGGGGTCTGGCGTGCGCCAGGCCAGCTCGCCGATGATCAGGCCGCTGTCGCGCACCCGGGTGCGTTCCACGTGGAAACGTCGGGCACCGCGTACCTGCAGGGTCAACAATCCATCGGAACCGCTGCCAAAGTCCTCGATCACCGCCTCGGTGCCGAACGCGGCCGGCGTCGCCGGCACGCCGGCCTCATTGCCTTCCAGCACCAGCGAAATCCCGAAACCGTGACCGCTGCGTCCACAGTCGCGCACCATGTCGATATAGCGGCGCTCGAACAGGCGCAGGCCCAGGGCAGCGCCCGGCAAGAGCACGGTCTGCAGTGGGAACAGCGGCAGCGACTCGGTATCGGGCATGGTGGCGGTCCAGGACAAAAGGGGTGTACGGCGCTTCAGTGCGTGCGCACGCGTTCGCTTTACGTACGGTCGGAATTTACGCGGCGCATGCGCCGGGAGATGCAGCGCAGCACAGGCCGTCGCGGCCTCAGCTGCCGTCCTTCAACACCGAGAGGAACCGTCGCGGCGCGCCGTCGAAGCCGCCGTTGGACATGAACACCACGTGGTCGCCCGCACGCGACACCTGCTGCAGCGCCTTGATCAGCGCGTCGACATCGGCCGCCGCCGTTGCCTCACCGCGAATTGCGGCCACCACGGCAGCGGCGTCCCAGGCCAACTCGGGCCGATGCAGGAACACCACCGCGTCGGCATCCTCCAGCGACGGCGCCAGCGCATCGGCGTGCGCGCCCAGGCGCATCGAATTACTGCGCGGCTCCATCGCCACCACGATGCGGCCCTGCGGCCCCAGTTTGGAGCGCAGGCCCTCCAGCGTGGTGCGGATGGCGGTGGGATGGTGGGCGAAATCGTCGTAGACGGTGATGTCGCCAGCCTGGCCGATCACTTCCATGCGCCGCTTCACGCTGCGGAAGCCCGCCAGCGCCGGGATCACTTCTGCTAGGTCCGCGCCTACCGCGTGCGCGGCCGCCAGCGCGGCCAGCGCGTTGAGCACGTTGTGCCGGCCGAGCAGCGGCCAGCACACCTGGCCGACGATCTGGCCCCGGTGCAGCACGTCGAACATGCTGCCGTCCTGCTCGATCAGGCGGGCGCTCCATTCGAACGCCGGATCCATGCCGAAGCGCTCGACCGGCGTCCAGCAACCCATCTCCAGCACCTGCGCCAGGTGTGCGTCCTCGCCGTTGACGATCAGCCGCCCTCGTGCCGGCACGGTGCGCACCAGGTGGTGGAACTGCCGCTGGATCGCGGCGACGTCGGGGAAGATATCGGCGTGGTCGTATTCGAGGTTGTTGAGGATCGCCACCAGCGGCCGGTAATGCACGAACTTGCTGCGCTTGTCGAAGAAGGCGGTGTCGTACTCGTCGGCTTCGACCACGAACTCGCGGCCCGCACCGATCCGCGCGGACACGCCGAAATCCTCGGCCACGCCGCCAATCAGGAAGCCCGGTTCGCGCCCGGCCGCCTGCAGCAACCAGGTCAGGATGGTGCTGGTGGTGGTCTTGCCGTGGGTGCCGGCCACGGCCAGCGTATCGCGCCCGGGAAGCACCACTTCGGCAAGCCACTGCGCGCCGGAGGTGTAGCGGCGCCCGGAATCGAGCACCGCCTCGACCGCAGGATTGCCGCGCGACAGCGCGTTGCCGACTACGACCTGGTTGCAATCATCGGAGATGTGTTCCGGCAGGTAGCCCTGCGCCAGCGCGATGCCCAGCGTTTCCAGCTGGGTCGACATCGGCGGATAGATCGCCTGATCCGTGCCCTCGACTTCGTGGCCGAGTTCGCGCGCCAGCGCCGCGACGCCCCCCATGAAGGTCCCGGCGATGCCGAGGATGTGGAGTTTGCTCATGCCGGGAATTGCAACCTGTTCAGGGCGACCGTGGGAGCGCCCGGGGCCAGAGCGTCCGGATCATGTGCGGCAGGGTTGGCGCCCATCGGAAGCTCCTGCGCAAGGCTGGAATTCAGCCCACGTCCTTGCCGGGAGAAAGCGCTTTCACAAGGCGCGCGAACACCTCATCCAGTGATCCCACACCGTCGACGATGGTGAGTTGGCCGCGCTGGCGGTAGTACTCGATCACCGGCGCGGTCTGGTCGTCGTACACCTTGAGACGCGTACGCACCGAATCGGGCGTATCGTCGGCGCGGCCTTCCGCGGCGGCACGCCCGGCGATGCGTTCGACCAGCAGTTCGTTGGGTACTTCCAGCTGCACCGCATGGTCCATGCAGGCGCCCAGCTTTGCCAACAGTGCACCCAGCGCATCGGCCTGGGCCTGGTTGCGCGGGTAGCCGTCCAGGATGAAGCCGTTGACCGTGTCTTCCCGGCTGAAGCGCGATTCCAGCATGCCCAGCAGGATCTCGTCGCTGACCAGTTCGCCGCGCGCCATCACCGCCTTGGCCTCGATGCCGAGCGCGGATCCGGCGGCGACTTCGGCGCGCAACAGATCGCCGGTGGAGATATGCGGGACCAGCAGGTAATCCTTAAGGCGCGAGGCTTGCGTGCCCTTGCCCGATCCGGGCGGACCCAGTAGTACCAATCGCATTGATTCACTCCCTGACAGGATGGCGTCGCGGCAGGCGCATCCGGGCCACAGGCCCTGACAGCGCCGCACTGCATCATGTGGGAAGCTTACCGTATCCCGACAACACGGAACCAATGAAACCATGGCCCAAGGCACCCTGCTCTACGCCCAATCGGGCGGCGTAACCGCCGTCATCAACGCCTCGGCCGCGGCCGTGATCGAGGAAGCCCGCGCCCGCAAGGTCAAGGTGCTCGCCGGCCGCAACGGCATCCTCGGGGTACTGCGCGAAGAGCTGATCGACACCACCAGGGAATCGGCGGCGGCCATCCGCGGCCTCGCCCACACCCCCGGCGGTGCGTTCGGGTCGTGCCGCTACAAGCTCAAGTCGCTGGAGGTGGACAAGGCCAAGTACGAGCGCCTGCTGGACGTGTTCAGGGCGCATGACGTGCGCTACTTCCTCTACAACGGTGGCAACGATTCGGCCGATACCGCGCTCAAGGTTTCGCAGCTGGCCAAGGCCTTCGACTACCCGCTGACCTGCATCGGCGTGCCCAAGACCGTCGACAACGACCTGGCGGTCACTGACACCTGCCCGGGCTTCGGCTCGGCCGCCAAGTACACCGCGGTGTCGGTGCGCGAGGCGGCGCTGGACGTGGCGGCCATGGCCGAGACCTCGACCAAGGTATTCGTGTACGAGGCCATGGGCCGGCATGCCGGATGGCTGGCGGCCTCGGCCGGACTGGCGGCCAAGACCCCTGACCAGGCGCCGCACATCATTTTGTTCCCCGAGCGCGCCTACGACGAAGCCGCATTCCTGGCGCAGGTGAAAAAGGTAGTCGCGAAAGTCGGCTGGTGCGTGGTGGTGGCCAGTGAAGGCATCCAGTACGCCGACGGGCGCTTCGTCGCCGATGCGGGCGGCGGCAAGGATTCGTTTGGACACACCCAGCTCGGTGGCGTCGCGTCGTACCTGGCCGGACGGGTCAAGAACGAACTGGGCATGAAGGTGCACTGGACCCTGCCCGACTACCTGCAGCGCTCGGCCCGGCATATCGCCTCGAAGACCGACTGGGACCAGGCGCAGGCGGTGGGCAAGGCCGCGGTGCAGTTCGCACTCAAGGGCCAGAATTCGGTGATGCCGGTGATCAAGCGCACGTCGCACGCGCCCTACCGGTGGAAGATCGAGGCGGCGCCGTTGAGCAAGGTGGCCAACCACGAGAAGAAGATGCCGGCCGGATTCATCCGCAAGGACGGCTACGGCATCACCGCCGCCGCGCGCACCTACCTGGAGCCGCTGATCCGCGGCGAAGCCTATCCGCCGTACGGTCGCGACGGGCTGCCGCAGTACGTGGCCCTGAAGAACGTGGCGGTCAAGAAGAAGCTGCCGGGCTGGGAGGGCTGAATCGCCGGGCGGTCGCCCGCCCCGGTAAACAAAGAGGCCGCATTCGCGGCCTCTTTGGTCTGCGCTTCAGCACCGGCGCTCAGGGGCAGGCACCACCTTCCAGTTTCATCTGTGCCGCGTACATTTCCAGGGCCGGCATTTTCCTGCCCGCCTCCGCGGTCTGCCTGGCATCGTCCAGGTAGATGCGGGCGCGCCCCTGCGCATCGAGTCTGGGCGCCGCAGCGGCCGCAGCAGGCTTGCGCCACACCCGCACCACGGCCTGCTGCGACGGACATGCTGCATTGGGGACGCGAATCAGATCGTTGAACTTCCAGCCTGTCGCCGGGGCAGGATTGACTTTGTCAAAGTCCACGAAGCGCGCACGCGGCTGGCACTGCGGCGAGCTGCGGACCGCCACGAACCGGTAAGGTTTGTCGGCATCGCCGGTGAACTGTCCTTCGAGCCGGGCGCAGGCTTCCGGAATCGAGCGCAGGGTGTGGGCTGCACCGATCGCCTGGGCGGTGCCGGTGTCGCGTTTGATCTCGGGCTCGGCGGCGAGGCTCACAGTCGAAGCCGCACACAGTGCCAAGGCCAGCAGGATCGGGAGGTCACGCATGGCGGTCTCCAGTCAGTCGGGCTGCGCAGGCTGCCACCGCAGCACTGAACCGCAGCTTCCAACGACCGCTCAGGCGACTCGGCCCACGAGCGCGAAAAGTGCCTGCAGCCCACCACACAATGCTTGAACATTCGGCCATCGCGGCTGCGATTGGCCCATGAGCCGGCACCTGTTTCGAACCCGTCGCCTTGCCGGCCGCGTCGAAGAACGGTCCCGGCCCCATGCGGTCTGCGGCGCGCCTCCGGGGCTGGAGCGTCGCCTATGGCAGCTCCCACCGCATCCGGGTCATACTCGGGCGGGATTCCAGGGGATTGCAGGACACTACGAGACATGGGCGGCCGCGCACGGCTGCCGTTGGGTCCGTTGGCTGTTTCGACGGGCTCACCATTCGGGTTTCGAGGGTCCGGCCGGTCCGCTGGTGACAACCACACAACCTTGGGAGGGGTCATGCTGGAACAACACGGATTTCTGGAAGTTTGGGGTTTGACGTTGGCGCTGGTCTGCGCCGCGGTCGCGATTCTCTACGGCATCATTTCTGCACGCTGGATCCTGGCGCAGCCCGCCGGCAACGCGCGCATGCAGGAAATCGCCGCCGCGATCCAGGAAGGCGCCAGCGCCTACCTCAACCGCCAGTACACGACGATCGGCATTGCCGGCGTGGTCCTGTTCCTGCTGGTCGGCTTCTTCCTCAACTGGGCCACTGCAATCGGCTTCCTACTCGGCGCCGTGCTCTCCGGCGCCGCCGGCTACATCGGCATGCACGTCTCGGTACGGGCCAACGTCCGCACCGCGCAAGCGGCCCACAAGGGCATCGGACCGGCCATGGATGTCGCCTTCCGCGGCGGCGCCATCACCGGCATGCTGGTCGTCGGCCTGGGCCTGCTGGGTGTGGCCGGCTACTGGCTGGTGCTGCGGCAGATGGGCATCGTGGGCGAGGACGCGCTGCACGCGCTGGTCGGCCTGGCCTTCGGCAGCTCGCTGATCTCGATCTTCGCGCGCCTGGGCGGCGGCATCTTCACCAAGGGCGCGGACGTCGGCGCCGACCTGGTGGGCAAGGTCGAAGCCGGCATTCCC
>JBBSVH010000018.1:0-26061 GCA_038233685.1 Lysobacterales bacterium
CAGTCGACAACGACCTGGGACCGGACACGATCCCATGAAGCCTATGACTCTCCGACTATTGCTTGGCGGCCTTCTGGTCGCACTCACCGTGGCCGCACCCGTGCGCGCCCAAGAACTGCAGCCGATCGAGCGCATTGCCGCCGTGGTCGACGAGGAAATCATCCTGCAGAGTGAGCTGGATCGCGCTGTCGCCAACGTGATGACCCAATATGCCAGCCAGCCTGGCCAGCTGCCGCCGCGCGACGTGCTCGAGCGCCAGGTGCTGGAGCGCCTTGTCCTGCTGAAGCTGCAGGTGGCACGTGCCGCCGGCGGCGGCGTCAAGGTCACCGATGCACAGGTGGACAGCGCGGTGGCGGCCGTAGCCCAACAGAACAACACCACGGTCGAAGCCTTGCGCGAGCGGCTTGCAGGCGAAGGCCTTTCGTTCAACGAGTTCCGTAATTCCATCCGCGACGAAATCGCCGTGCAACGGCTTCGCCAGAACTTTGCCCAGAGTCGCATCCAGGTGAGCGAGGCGGAAGTGGACGCAGCGCTTGCCGCTGAAAGCGGCAATGGTGTGCAGTACCGCCTGGCGCACATCCTGGTTGGCCTGCCGGAGGGCGCAAGCGCCGAGCAGATTGCCACCGCGGAAAAGAAGATCGCCGGGGTCAAGGCACTCATCGACAAGAGCGAGATGGACTTCAGCGCTGCGGCAGTCAGGTACTCCGACAGCCCGAACGCGCTGGAAGGCGGTGACCTGGGCTGGCGCAGCAATGACGAGATCCCCGCGGCGTTCACGGAATTGCTCAAGGGAGTCTCCCCCGGAACGGTGGTAGGACCGCTCCGCGGTCCAAGCGGCTTCCAGTTGCTGAAGCTGGTTGAAGTGCGTGACGGCAGCCAGGCCGCGCAGAAGCTGACCGAGTACAACGCCCGCCACATCCTAATCCGCGTGACCGAGGTGCAGGACGCGGCCGCCGCGAAGGCCAAGATCGACACCCTGCGTGCGCGCATTGCCGGCGGAGCAGACTTTGCCGACCTCGCCAAGGAGTCCTCCGAGGACGCCAACAGCCGCACCCAGGGCGGCGACCTCGGCTGGTTCGACGCAAGCGCCTTCGGTCCTGCCTTCGGCAACGCCGTCACCGGGGTGAGCGATGGCGGCGTGTCCGAGCCGTTCCGCACCGAAGCCGGCTGGCACATCGTGCAGCGCATCGGCAGCCGCGAAACTGAAGGCCGCAGCGCAACCCAGCGGGCCCAGGTTCGCGAGACGATCGGTCGCCGCAAGCTGGAGGACGAATACAACCGGTTCCTCCGGGAAATGCGCGGCGAAGCGTACGTCAGCTACCGCAACGCCACCGCGGCGCCCGCCTCCGACGCCAACTGATGATTCCCGCGCTCGCGCTGGTTGCAGGCGAGCCCGCCGGGATCGGACCGGAGCTGTGCGTGCTACTGGCGCAGCAGCCACGCACCGACTGCACGCTGCTGGCCTTCGCTGACGCCGCTTCGCTGGAAGCCGCGGCCAAGGCGCTGTCGCTGCCACTCAAGCTTCTGACCGCCGCCGAGCCCGCAACCGGGCCCGGGGACCTGCGCCTGCATCCGGTGCCCAACGCGGTTGCCTCGAAATTCGGCACCACCGAACCGCGCAATGCGGCCGCGGTCATCCTGGCGATGGAGGCAGCGATCGGCGCCTGCCTCGCCGGCGAGCTGGAGGGGCTGGTGACCGGCCCCGTGAACAAGGCCGCCATCAATGCCGGCGGCATCGCCTACACAGGCACCACTGAGCTGCTCGCCGACCGGACCGGCAGCGAAGTGGTGATGATGCTGGCCAACGACATCGTGCGCGTGGCCCTGGTCACCACGCACCTGCCATTGCGGGCGGTCGCAGACGCCGTGACCGCGCCTGCGGTGGAGCGCAGCCTGCGCATCACCCACGCAGCGCTGCAGCGCGACTTCGGCATCGAGCGACCGGTCATCGCCGTGCTGGGACTCAATCCCCATGCCGGCGAGGCGGGACTGCTGGGCAATGAGGAGATCGACGTGATGCTGCCGGTGATGGCCAGGCTGCGAGGCGAGGGCATGCTGCTGGTCGGACCGCTGCCGGCGGACACCGCATTCCTCCCGCAGAAGCTGCGCGGTTTCGACGCCGTCCTGGCGATGTACCACGACCAGGGCCTGCCGGTGCTCAAGTACAGCGGCTTCGAACAGGCCGTCAACCTGACCCTGGGCCTTCCGTTCCCGCGCGTCGCTGTCGACCACGGCACCGCGCTGGAGATCGCAGGCCAGGGACTGGCCGATCCGTCGAGCCTGTGCGCCGCCGTCGCCACCTGCGCCCGGATCGTGCAGCACCGTAGACTGGCTCGATGAGTTTCAAGACACCGCCCAAGAAATCCCTCGGCCAGCACTTCCTGATCGATCGCAACATGATCGACATGATCGTGTTGGCCGTGAGCCCGAAGCCGGGCGACCTGCTGGTCGAGATCGGTCCTGGCCAGGGTGCCATCACCCTGCCCCTGCTCAGGAAGCACGGCGAACTCACCGCGATCGAGTTCGACCGCGACCTGATCACCCCGTTGTCGGAGGCGGCGCAGGGCGTGGGCCGGCTGACCGTGATCCACAAGGACGTGCTGCAGGTGGACTTCAGTCGCCTGGCCGGCGAAGGGACGCTGCGCCTGGTCGGTAACCTGCCCTACAACCTTTCATCGCCGATCCTCTTCCACGCGCTGGACCACGCGGCCCGCGTGCAGGACATGCACTTCATGCTGCAGAAGGAAGTCGTGGACCGCATGGCCGCCGACCCGGGCAGCAAGGTCTACGGGCGTCTCAGCGTGATGCTGCAGGCCTATTGCATGGTGACTCCGCTCTTCGACGTGCCACCCGAGGCCTTTCGGCCGCCGCCGCGCGTCGATTCGGCCGTAGTGCGGCTGGTGCCCCGGGATCCGGCAACGATCGGCATCAACGATCCGAAGCGGTTTGCCGAGGTGGTTCGGGCGGCATTCGGCCAGCGCCGCAAAACCCTTCGCAATGCACTGTCCAGCGTCTGCAGCACCGACCAGATCGAAGCCGCCGCACTGCGTCCGGACGCGCGCGCCGAACAGGTGGCGGTAGCCGCTTTCATTCGCCTGGCCAACCTCGGTCCCATGGAATAGGTCGAACCGCGCGGCGGCATTGCATACACTGTGTGCATGGATACTCCTGATTACGCCATCGATGTCGACGTGGCGACCCGCTTCCTGGATGAACGCTCTGCTCCGGAAGACGGCCGCTTCGTCTTTGCCTACACCATCCACATCCGCAACCGCGGCAGGGTGCCGGCGCAGCTGCTGGGACGCCACTGGATCATCACCGACGCCAACGGCAAGGTGCAGGAGGTGCGTGGCGAGGGCGTCGTAGGCGAGCAGCCCTGGCTCCAGCCAGGCGAGGATTTCGAGTACACCTCCGGCGCGGTGCTGGAGACCGAAGACGGCACCATGAGCGGCAGCTACGCGATGGTCACCGATGACGGCACCCGCTTCGATGCGCCCATCGCCGCGTTTATCCTTTCCATTCCGCGAACCCTGCATTGAGGGCCGCCTGAGCCATGAGCGTCTGGGCCATCGGCGACCTGCAGGGCTGCTACGACGCCACCCAACGGCTGCTCGAACGCCTGCGCTTCGACCCCGCCCGCGACACCCTGTGGTTCTGCGGCGACCTGGTCAACCGCGGTGGCCAGTCGCTGGAGACGCTGCGCCTGGTGCACTCGCTGCGCGCCAACGCCGTAGTGGTGCTGGGCAACCACGACCTGTCGCTGCTGGCGATCGGCCAGCGCACCCCCGACGAACAGCGCAAGGTCAACGCCGACCTGCAGCGCGTGGTGCTCGCAGAGGATCGTGACGAACTCCTGGACTGGCTGCGCATGCAGAAGCTGGTGCACGTGGACCGCACGCTGGGCTGGATGATGCTCCACGCGGGGCTGGCGCCAAGGTGGACCACGCAGCTGGCCGAGCAGCATGCGCGCGAGGTCGAACAGCAGCTCCACGGCAAGGACTACCGCACGCTGTTTCGCAGCATGTACGGCGACAAGCCGAACTGGTCCAGCCACCTGACCGGTTACGACCGCTCCCGGGCCATCATCAACATGTTCACGCGGCTGCGCTACTGCACCCCGCGCGGACGCATGGCGATCGAGGAAAAAGGCGCTCCTGGCACCCAGGCGCAGGGCCTGTACCCGTGGTACGAAGTGCCAGGCCGAGTCGAGCGGGATCTGAAGATCGTGTGCGGGCACTGGTCGACCCTGGGCCTGATGATCGGCCACGGCGTGCATGCCATCGACACCGGGGCGGTGTGGGGCGGCAAACTCACCGCGCTGCAGCTGGACACCGACGAGGTGAACCTGGTCCAGGTGCCAGGGCGCGACGCCAAGCCTGCGGGCTGAACCCGGTAGCCGAATGGCCGGCTAGCCAGCTTTGGCCCGGAGACTGCGGCGTCATCGCTCGCGGACGTAGTCCACGAAATCGAACGCAAAGGCGTGACGGGCGTCAGCGAGGTGTGCCGTGCGCTCGATCTCTTTCCACTCGGCGGGGTCCAGCGGCGGAAAGAACGCGTCGGCGCCCGCGACAACGGTGTCGACGAAAGTCAGCTTGAGCGTGTCGGCGATGGGCAGCGCAAGTTCGAAAATCTCGCCGCCACCGATCACGCACAACTCGGCCGCATTTTTGCTTCGTGCCGTCTCCTGCGCCTGTTCCAACGAGTGCACCGGGACCATGCCGGTGAAAGGAGCAGCGCCCGAACGCGTCATCACCAGGTTGCTGCGCCCCGGCAGGGCGCGGCCCAGCGACTCGGCCGTGCGGCGCCCCATGAGCAGCGGCTTGCCCATCGTGAGCGCCTTGAAGCGCTTCAGGTCGTCGGGCAGGCGCCACGGAAGATCGTTGTCCTTGCCGATGGCGCCGGCCCGATCCATGGCCGCGATCAGGGAGATCAGCACCGGCCTAGACCGCCACCGGCGCCTTGATCGCAGGCAGCGGGTCGTAGCCCTCGAAGGCGATGTCGTCATAGGTGAAGGCGAACAGGTCGGTCACCTCCGGATTCAGGCGCAGCGTCGGCAGTTCCCGCGGCTGCCGGGACAGCTGCTCGCGCGCCTGTTCGTAGTGGTTCGAGTACACGTGCGCATCGCCCAGGGTGTGGATGAAATCGCCAACCTGCAGGCCACATACCTGCGCCACCATGTGGGTCAGCAGCGCGTAGCTTGCGATGTTGAAGGGCACGCCAAGGACGATGTCGCCACTGCGCTGGTACAGCTGGCAGCTCAGCTTGCCGTCGATTACGTAGAACTGGAACAGGCTGTGGCAGGGCATCAGCGCCATCTGCGGCAGTTCGCCCACGTTCCACGCCGACACGATCAGGCGGCGCGAATCCGGGTTGCGCCTGATCTCATCCACCACCCACTTGATCTGGTCCACTTCACCACCGTCGGCGGTACCCCAGCGACGCCACTGCTTGCCGTAGACCGGCCCGAGTTCTCCATCGGCATCGGCCCACTCGTCCCAGATGCCGACCTTGTGCTCTTTCAGGTAGGCGGTGTTGGTGTCGCCGCGCAGGAACCATAGGAGTTCATGCACGATCGATTTCAGGTGCAGCTTCTTGGTGGTGACCAGCGGGAAACCCTGGGCCAGGTCGAAGCGCATCTGCCAGCCGAACACGCTGCGCGTGCCGGTGCCGGTGCGGTCGGATTTTTCCGCGCCCTGCGCCATGACGTGCCGCAGAAGATCGAGATACTGCTTCATGTGGCCTCCACTGGGGGAACGACGGGCTGCACGGTTGGCGCGCGACGGGACAGCCAAAGCATGAGCAACCCGCCCGCCACCAGCGGCAGGCTCAGCAGCTGGCCCATGGTCAGCCAGCCGAACGCGAGATAGCCGATGTCGGCATCGGGCACGCGCACGAATTCCACGGCGAAGCGGAACACCCCGTACAGCAGCGCGAACATGCCTGATACGGCGTAGCGCGGACGCGGCTTGCTCGAGAACCACCACAACACGGCCAGCATGACCACCCCTTCAAGAACGGCCTGGTAAAGCTGCGAGGGATGGCGCGCAAACGCATCGAGCGCTCCAGCGTCGAATTGCGCCTGCAGCGCCGCAGCGTCCAGTCCCCGGTACTGATCCGGGAGTCCGTTGGGAAACACCACGCCCCAGCCGGCGTTGGTGTATTTGCCCCACAGCTCGGAGCCGATGAAGTTGCCGATGCGGCCGAATCCCAGCCCTGCCGGTATCAATGGCGCCACGAAATCCATGGTGTCGAAGAAGTGCAGCTTCTGCTTGCGGCTCCACAGGTACCCGGCCAGCATCACTCCCAGCAGGCCACCGTGAAAGCTCATCCCACCCTCCCAGATCTTGAACAGGACCAGAGGGTTGTCGAGGAAAGCGCCAAAGGAATAGAACAGGATGCTGCCGATCCGGCCGCCCAGCACCACGCCCAGCATCCCGTAGAACACCAGGTCCGACAGCTCGTCCATGCCCACGCCGGGCAGGCGCCCTGCCCGTATCCGCCGCCTGCCCAGGAGCCAGGCGACCAGCACGGCGAGCAGGTAGGCAATGCCGTACCAGTGGATCTTCAGCGGACCGAGCGCAAGCGCGATCGGGTCGATCTGGTGGAAATAGATCATGTGGCCTGCGATGCGAGGGCGGTGGGGCTATTTTGCCCCACTGGGGCCGATGCCGCCCGAACCCTTCGGAGTCGGGCGTCGGTACAGGACAATCGTTGCGAAGTCAGTGGGTCAGGGGATGACTGGATGCTGCTGCCGCGCGGCGCGGCGGCGCATCAGCAGGTTGAGCCACTCCACCAGCACCGAGAAGCCCATTGCCGAGTAGATATAGCCGCGGCCGATGTGCATCTCTACGCCGTCAAGGATGAGCACCACGCCGATCATCACGATGAAGGCCAGCGCCAGCATCTTGATCGTCGGGTTGGCGTCGATGAATCGCCCCATCGGGTTGGCGGCCAGCAGCATCACCGCAACGGCAATCAGGATCGCGGCGACCATCACCGGGATGTGGTTGGCCATGCCCACTGCGGTAATCACCGAATCGAGCGAGAACACGATGTCGATGATCGCGATCTGCAGGATCACCATCCCGAAGACACCCGAGGCCCTGGTCGTGGAGGGGTCCTGGTCTTCGCCGCCGGTGATGAGCTCGCGGATCTCCATCAAGCCCTTGACCAGCAGGAACAGGCCGCCCACCACCAGCACCAGGTCGCGTATCGAAACGCCCATTCCGAAGACGCTGAACAGATCGTGCTGCATGCGCGCCAGGAACGCCAGCGACACCAGCAGGCCGATCCGCGTGATGCAGGCCACGCCGATGCCGAATTTGCGCGCGAAGTCGCGCTGGCTCTCTGGCAGTCGGCTCACCGCGATCGAGATGAACACCAGGTTGTCGATGCCGAGCACGATCTCCAGCGCGCTCAGGGTGACCAGGGTCAGCCAGACGTTCGGGTCGGCCAGGAACTCAAGATTCATCAATCACGACCTTCCCTCGGGGGATTCAAAAAAGCTTGTGGCCAAGGATCAGTCCCCAGCACAGCAACACGTTGGCCATCAGGACGAAAACCGCCGCCGACCCCATGTCCTTGGCCCGCCCGGACAGCTCATGGTGCTCGGCGCCGAAGCGCTCGATGACCGTCTCCACCGCCGAATTCAGCAGCTCCATCGCCAGCACCAGCAGCATCGGGCAGATCAGCAGGACTCGCTCGACCGCGCCGTCCCCGAGCCACCACGCCAGCGGCGCCAGCAGCACGAACAGGCAGACTTCGAGGCGAAAAGAAGATTCATGCAGCCACGCAGCCCGCAGTCCCTGCAGTGACCAGACCGTTGCCTTGAAGATGCGCCCCGGCCCACGCGGCAGATGGCCGTATTCGTCAGCCATGGGCGGACCGGGATGCAACTCGCGTCGCGGGACACAGGATTTTGGCGGCAATTTGCATGTGGGAAGACCTGGGGCGCCCCCGCATTTTGCCACAGGCAGCCTTCGGCCGTGCCCGCGGTCGGCTGCCGAAAGTAAGGGGACGGACGATCATCAATGCCTTGGTTCCGAAGCGCGGTCGCGTCAGCCAGGCGCGCGAGACGCTCCTGCCAGCCGATCCCGTGGATCGGCACGCCATGGGTCACCACCTGTGACGTGCGGTGTTCAGCACGCAGGTGTGCAGGGCAAAAAAAACCCGGCCGGAGCCGGGTTTTTCGTTGCCTGCAGCGCAGGATCAGACTGCGCGGCCGATCAGAAGCCGTCGGTGCTCAGGCGCCCGCCAGTGAGCGTCTTTCCCTGCAGCGAGGCGGTCGGCACGGTGTTGGCGAGGATTGCCGCCTTGATGTCCGCAGCGCTGGCTCCGGGGCGTGTCGACGCGTACAGCGCCGCTGCACCGGTGACGTGCGGGGTGGTCATCGAGGTGCCGTTGTAGCTGGCGTAGCTGGAGATCAGCTTGCCCTTGGAACTTTTGGGCACCGTAGACCAGATTCCCGAACCCGGCGCACCCAGATCCACGGTGGTGGCACCGAATTGCGAGAAGCTCGACAGGCCGCCGGTGATGGTCGTGGACGCCACCGCGATCACGTTGGCATTCGGATAGTTGGACGGGTAGCTGGCGGTGGCATCGTTGTCGCTGGCCGAATTGCCCGCCGCCGCGATGAACAGGATGTTGGCGGTGTTGGCGCGACCAATCGCATCCTGCAGCGCCTGCGAGAATCCGCCGCCGCCCCAGGAATTGTTGGTGGCGACGATGTTCAGGCCATGCCGCGCCTTCAGGTCATTGAAATAGTCGATCGCCTTGATCGCGTTGGCGGTGTTGCCGCCGCGACGGCCCAGGAACTTGCCGCTGATCAGCTTCACGCCGGTCCAGCAAACGCCCGCAACGCCCTTGCCGTTGCCGCCCACGCCGGCGATGGTTCCCGACACATGGGTGCCGTGGTCGTCGCTGGCGCCGCCGGAGTTGATGTCATTGCTGTCACCGTCGAAGTCCCAGCCGCGCACGTCGTCGACGTAGCCGTTGCCGTCGTTGTCGATGCCGTCAGCCGGGTCATAGGGATTGGTCCAGATATTCGCGGCCAGGTCCTCGTGCTGGAAAAAGATGCCTTCATCGATCACACCGACGATGACGTTGCCGCAGCTGGTATGGCCGGCGGCCCAGCTGTCGGCAGCCTGCGAGCCGAATTCGTTCGCGGGCGCCGTGGTGCCCTTCATGCCCCACAGCGAGTCGTTGGTGAAGTAGGGGTCGTTGGACACGGCCTGGTGCTGGTAGGTCCAGTTGGGCTCGGCATATTCGACGGCCGGGTCGTCGTTGATGGCGCGAACCGCAGCAGCCACGTCAAGGCCCCTGGGCAGCTTGAGCAGGACCAGCTCACCACTCTTGGCGTTGCCACGACGCACGGTATCGAGCGTTTGTGCGCCCAGACCATGGCGCACGGCCTCGCGATTGGCAGCGCTGGCGCCGTCACGGTACTTGACCAGCAATTCGCCGCTGGCGTGCGCGCGACCAGACTCGAGCGAACTGATCACCAGGTCGGGCCTACCGCCCGCCTGCACCGCGGCCGAGGCGCCCAGCGCCACCAGTACCGCACCCGCAAGTCCTGCAAGACGATGACTACGTTTCATGAATGGTTTTTCCGTATGAGTCACGAGGCCGCCCGAAACGGGCCGGCAAGCGAACGTAACCTGAAAATCGACTCCGTGCCGACCGATGTTTCGAAAACAAGACATCCGCGTGAACAACGCGAGACGGCGCCTATCGGTCGCCTGCCTTCGCCGCCCTGGGATCAATGCTTTGGCGCCGTAGCGGTGCGGCGCAAGGCGCCGTGGCGCGGGGCATTCGGTATGCGCCGGCTTGAACCGACCCTATTCAGCGGAAAATCGCGGTCCCGCGGGTGCCGTCGGGTTGGATCCATCCGCGATACATGCCGGCCGTGCTGAACGGCATGGCGATATTGCCGTGGCGGTCCAGGGCAATGGCGCCACCGTCTCCGCCGTGCTTGGCAACCACGTCCAGCAGCACGTGGTTCGCCGCCTCGGCGATGCTGTCGCCCCGATAGGCCACGCGCGCGGCGATGTCGTGTGCGACCGCGTTACGAATGAAGAATTCACCCCAGCCGGTGCCGGAGATTCCGCAGTTTTCGTCGGCCCAGGTCCCTGATCCGATCAGCGGGGAGTCGCCCACGCGCCCGAAGCGCTTGTTGGTCATTCCGCCGGTCGAGGTGGCGCTGGCGATGTGTCCATGCCGGTCCAGCGCCACGGCCCCCACCGTACCGAAGTAGCGCCCGCGAAGCGCGCTTTCCTCCTGGCTCGACTCGTCGGCGGACCTCTGCTCCAGGTCCAACTGCTCGCGTCGGGCCGCCGTGTCGAACCAGTCGTTGCCGACTCGTTCAATGTGCGACAGCGTGTCGGCGAAGCGTTCGGCGCCAGTCCCGACCAGCATGACGTGCACCGACTCCTCCATGACCGCGCGCGCCAGGGTGATCGGATTGCGGATCGTAGTGACCCCGGCGACCGCACCGGCGCGGCGATCGCGGCCGTCCATCAGCGATGCGTCCAGCTCATGGCCACCCTCTGCGGTGTACACCGCTCCCTTGCCCGCGTTGAATCGTGGTGTTTCCTCCAGCACCACCACCGCCGCCTGCGCGGCGTCCAGCGCACTGCCTCCGGCCGCCAGGACCGCGCGGCCCGCGTCCAGCGCGCGGTCAAGGTCGGCGTGTATGGCCGCTTCCTCGGCAGCGTCCATTCGATCACGATCGATCACCCCGGCGCCGCCGTGGATGACCAGTGCAAAGGGAAGATCGGTCATGGGCTGCGTCGCGCGGGAGGGACGCGAAGGATAACGTTTTCCCCTGGTTCGCCGCGCCTGTATCCGTGCACGCTGCAATCGCTACTGCTGTCGAAGCGCCTCGATCGGATCCAGCTGCGAGGCTTTGCGCGCAGGGTAGTAGCCGAAGAACAGGCCGGTGGCGATGGAGAATCCGGCAGCCACGCCGATGATCTGGCCGTTGAGCGCCACCGGCAGCGAGCCGAACTTGCTTATCGCGAGCGCGCCGGCCACGCCCAGTGCGATGCCGATAACGCCGCCGATCAGCGAAATCAGCATCGCCTCGGCGAGGAACTGCCGGCGGATGTCGCTGGGACCTGCACCCACCGCCATGCGCAGGCCGATCTCGCGGATCCGCTCGGTCACCGACACCAGCATGATGTTCATGATGCCGATGCCACCGACGATCAACGAGGTCGTGGCAACCGCGCCGAGCAGCAGTGACATCAGGCGCGTAGTGGCGGTGCGCGTGGCTACGATCTCGCTGATGTTGCGCACGCTGAAATCGTCTTCCTCTCCCGGATCGATTTTGTGACGCTGGCGCAGCAGCGCTTCAACCTCGCCCTGCACATACGAGAGATCCCCAGCATCGTTCACCGTCAGGGCGACCTGCATCACCGACTTCGGCGGGAGCCCCATCGCGCCGAGCAAGCGACGTCGTGCCGTCTGCATCGGCACCATCATCACGTCGTCCTGGTCTTGCCCCCAGCCGCCCTGGCCCTTGCTTTCAAGAGTGCCGACAACCACGAAGGGCACGCGTCCCAGTCGCACCGTCTGACCGACCCCGCTTTCCTCCCCGAAAAGCTCCCGTCGCACGGTCTCGCCCAGGATCACCTCTTTGGTGGCACCGCCGTAAGCCTGCGCATCGAAGCGGTCACCCTGCGCGATAACCCATCCGTTGATCTCGAAGTAGTCCGGCTGCACGCCCTGCCAGCTCGCGGACCAGTTGTTTTCGGCAAACACGACCTGCGTGTTGCCGCGCAGCGACCCGGCAACATACTGGACTTCGGTGATTTCACTGCGGATCGCATCCACGTCCTCCTCATCCAGGGTGAAGATGCTGCCGGCACCGGTTCGTGCGCCGCCAGGGCCGCGCTGCGAACCTGGGGAAATATCGAGCCGTTGCGAACCGAGGCCCGACACCAGCTTGTCGATTTCGGCCTGGGTACCCTGCCCCACCGAGACCATGACGATGACCGCGGCAATACCGATGATGACGCCGAGCGAGGTCAGCGCACTGCGCATCCAGTTGCCGCGCAATGCGAAGATGGCGGTGCGGAGGATATCGAGCCACGTCATGGCGTGGCTTCCTCGGCATGCAGCTGGCCGTCGCGCATCACGAAAATGCGATCGGCATGCGCGGCCACTTCGGCATCGTGGGTGATGATGACCACCGTATGGTCCTCGTCACGCAGGCGCTTGAACAGGGCCAGGATTTCCTCACCGGTCTTCGAGTCGAGGGCGCCGGTGGGTTCGTCGGCCAGCAGGATCAGCGGCCGGTTGATGAGGGCCCGGGCTATGGCCACGCGTTGCTGCTGGCCGCCGGAGAGTTCACTGGGCCGGTGGCTCGTACGCTCGGCCAGCCCAACCGCGACCAGCGCATCGAGCGCGCGCTGCTGGCGCTCGGCCGGCGGCACCTGCGCGTAGCCGAGTGGCATGGCGACGTTGTCCAACGCGCTCATCCGCGGCAGCAGGTTGAACCCCTGGAATACAAATCCGATCTTGTCGCGGCGCAGGACCGCCAGCGCTTCGGCATCCAATGAAGCCACGTCGATTCCGTCGCAGGCGTAGGTCCCTGAGCTGGGCGTGTCCAGGCCACCGATCAGGTTCATCAGCGTCGATTTCCCCGACCCCGAGGGGCCCATGATCGCCACGAATTCCCCGCGTTCGATGCACAGGTCCACGTCACGAAGTGCAACCACTTCGGCCTGGGTGCCTTCGGCGTACACCTTGCCCAGCCCGCGGGTTTCAATGGCCGGCATGCGGGTCTCGCTCATTGCGCCGCGCGCTCGCCCGTGACAATTACATCGCCCGCATCGATGGCGCCGGACACTTCGGTACTGGTGCCGTCGCTGGCGCCGATGCGCACCAGCACCTGGCGTGGTGCCCCATCGACCAGCTCGAACAGCGGCGCCCGGCGCGCGTTGACCAGTTCGGCGACGGCAGAAGTCCAACGCACGCGCTGGGTCTCGTCCAGGCTTGCGGAAAAGCCGCTGAAATCCTGCTGGTAACGCTGCAGCATCCGCTGGCGCATCTGCGTCGGGATGTTGCCAGCGCCCGCGCCGCCGCGCTGTGGTTGCCCACGCCCGCCAAACACCCGGTTCGCTTCCGCCGGTGCCGCCTTGCGCGCTACCTGGCGTTCCTCGATCGCCGCGAGGGCCTGATCGAAGGCCGCTTGCTGGCGCGCGTCGAGCGACATGGCGCCCGCGATCCGCGACAGGTCGGCCGTGATGCCGCCACCGCGCGGTGCAGCCTCTGCTTCGATGGCTTCGGCCGCGGCACCGGTGGGCTTGTAGCGAAGCGCGGCATTGGACACTTTGAGCACATCGTCGCGCCGGCTGACCTCGATCTCCGCATTCACGGTCAGGCCGGGCAGCAGAGTGCCATCACCATTGTCGACCGACACGACTACCGGATAGGTGACCACATTGTTGGTGTTGGTGGCCGAAAGTCGGACCTGCTGCACCGTGCCGCGGAATCGACGATCCGCGAAGGCATCCGCAGTGAACGAAACCGCCTGCCCCACCCGCACCTGGCCGATATCGGCTTCGTCCACGGAGAGTTCGATCTTCATCTGGCCCAGGTCTTCGGCAATGGTGAACAGCTCCGGTGCCTGCAGGCTGGCGGCCACGGTCTGGCCCGGCTCGATGCTGCGGGTGAGCACCACGCCGTCGACCGGCGAGCGGATCACGGTCCGATCGAGATTGATCCGGGTGCTGCGGGTGGAAGCCGACTGCTGCTGGACCTGCGCCTGCGCTGCACGCACCGCGCCGGCCGCCTGGTCCATCGCGGCCCGCGCCAGGTCCACGTCACTGCGCGCCACCAGCTGGCGCGTGCCAAGCCCGTCCTTGCGCTCGAAATCCAGACGCGCATTGATCAGTGCGGCATCGGCCTGGGCCAGTGAGGCGCGGGCGCTTTCGATCTGAGCATTGCCCTGGGATATCTGCGCTTCGAAACTACTCGGATCGATGCGCGCGATCACCTGTCCCCTGCGGACTTCGTCGTTGAAGTCGGCCAGCACTTCGATCACCTGACCCGAGACCTGGCTTCCGATCACGACCGTGGATATCGCGCTGAGCGTGCCGGTGGCGGAGATGGAAACCCGGATGTCGCCGCTTTCCACCTTGACCGTACGATAGAGGCCGTCGTCTGCGGGTTCGCCGCGGTTGCTCCACCACCAGGCGAGGATGGCCAGCGCAAGCAGGGCCAGTCCACCGAGCGCTTTTGGCAGCACGCGCGATCGCGCCTTGGAATGAGGGGAGCGATTGGCGGCCATGCGTGGTTTTTCTTGCCCGGGAGTCGTATTAACGCATGTCCCGGCCCGTGGTTGACCCGCCGCAACAGTGTTTCCCGGGAAAACTGCCGCTGCAGGGCGGCCGCGCTTCGCGAGGGCTCAGCCCACGAAGCGGACCGTCACCGTAGTGCCCTGGCCAGGCTCGCTTTCCAGCGCGATCTTCCAGCCGAAGCGCTCGCATAGACGTTTGACGATCGACAATCCAAGACCGGTGCCCTGCGGCTGCTCCGGATCGGCGCGATAGAACGGTTCGAAGGCGCGCGCAACGGCTGCCGGACTCATGCCGATGCCGCTGTCACGTACGCTGAGGCGGTCCTGCTCCAGCACGACCTCGATGCGCCCATGGTCGGTGTAGTTGCACGCGTTGCGCAGCAGGTTCCTGGCCACGACGTGCATCACCCGCGGTGGCGCATGCAGTCGCGGCTTGGCGTTGCATCTGACTTCCAGGTCAACCGGCTTGCCGACCAGCAGGCCTCGCGCATTGTCGGCTTCCTCGAGGACGATATCGGCCACCTCGAAATCCTCGCTCTGGGGCTGCACCTCGGCCTCGCGCGCCAGGATCAGGAATGCGTCGACCACCGCCTCCATGTCGCGGCCGGCCCGCTGGATACGCTGCAGGGCGCGGTCCATACGCGGTGTCGACTCTTCGCTCAGGGCCATGTCGGTCGCGACACGTATCACGGTCAACGGGGTGCGCAGTTCGTGGCTCGCGTCGCGGGTGAAGTCACGTTCCCGTGCCACGTGTGAGGACACGCGCTCGGCGAGCCCGTGCAGCGCAGACGCCAGCTGGCGCGTCTCCCCCTGCACGTTTGCCGGCAAGGTATCGTCGGCAAGCCCGCTGACATCCGGATTGCGCGGGTCCCATTGGGCGACCTCACGCGCCAGCCAGGTCACTGGCGACACCAGCCGCTTGGAGGCGCGATAGGTGAGCCAGGTGACCACGTAGAGGGCCAACAGCGTGAGGATGATCGGCAGCGTGCCGAACCAGAATGCCAGCCGCACCGCCTGTGAGTCGAGGAACACCAGGTACAGACGGCCTGCAGGCTTCTCATCCACGAGCACCAGCAGATTCTCCTGGTCCAGGTCGTGGAAGCCCGCCCCCAGCTCGCGCAGGTTCTCCGGCAGGGTCAGGCTGGAACGCCCACGCTCAACTAGGTAACCGCGCAGGTTGTAGGTGTTCGGTGGCGGCTGTGCCCTCGAGGCGCCATGCAGCTGCCAGTAATGATTCGCCTCTTCCTGCAGCGCGGTCTGCACCAGGCTCTGCTTGACCACAGCGGCGGCCAGGAATGCGCCCAGGACGATGGCCAGGCTGGCGATCAGCGCCTGCAGGATGAAGGCTGCCCGCATCTTGCGGGACAAGGCCTGCGACCTTTCCAGCGGCGTCTCCAGCGCCGGCGAGGCGATCCGGTTTCTCAACACGCCGATCGACTCAGGCGATGTCCGCGATGCGGTAACCGGCGCTCTGCACCGTATGCAGCAGCGGCTTGTCGAACGGCTTGTCTATCACCTTGCGAAGGTTGTAGAGGTGGCTGCGCAGGGTGTCCGAATCAGGCAGGCCGTTGCCCCAGATCTCGCGCTCGATCTCCTGTCGCGTGACCACCCGCGGCGATTCCCGCATGAGGATGGTCAGCAGGCGCAGTCCAATCGGCGAGAGCAGCAGCTCGGTGCCGGCCCGGGTGGCCCGCATGCTGACCGGGTCAAGCACCAGATCGGCTACTTTCAGTACTTCGGCGCCCACCTGGCGACGCTCGCGGCGGATCAATGCACGCAGCCGGGCCTCCAGCTCCTGGATCGCGAAAGGCTTGGTCAGGTAATCGTCAGCGCCGGATCCGAGGCCGGTGAGCTTGTCGTCCAGCGTGTCACGCGCGGTCAGCATCAGCACCGGCGTCGACTTGCGCGCTTCGTTGCGCAGCTTGCGGCACAACTCCATGCCGTCCATGCGCGGCAGCATCAGGTCCAGCACCAGTACGTCGTAGCTGTTCTCCACCGCAAGGCGGTAGCCATCGAGCCCGTCGGTGGCATAGTCGACCTCGAAACCCTTGCCTTCCAGGTATTCACCGATCATCTCGGAGATGTTGCGATTGTCTTCGACCACCAGCACCAGGCCGGCCGTCTCCTGTGTGTGACGCATGCGCGTGCTCCAGTCGATTCAGGGCTTCAGGTTTGTGAAGTTATCCGCTCGCAGGTTGACGCCGCGTGAAGGCCGCAAAGGCATGCGCTGCCTGGGTTTCAGCCACGTGCAGAGCGCGCGGTATCGGGCAGGCGCTGTGCTTCCGGGACTCAGATCCTGATGCGCCCGGTGAGGATGTCCTTGAACATCATCCAGTCCCCGGCGAACGAGTACAGGGGGTGCTTGAACGTCGCCGGACGATTCTTCTCGAAAAAAAAGTGGCCGACCCAGGCAAAGCCATACCCGCATACCAGCGCACCGGCCAACCACAGGGCATTGCCGGTCCCCAGCGCGGTCGCCAGCAGCGCCAACACGCCCAGGCTGCCGATGAAGTGCAGGCGGCGCGAAATCCGGTTGCTGTGCTCCTGCAGATAGAACGGGTAGAACTCGCGAAAACTCTCGAAGCGTTTCATCGATTCCTCCAGTACTGGATCCACGATTGGATGATGCCGTGCAGCCTCGCGCTGCACAACGCGCGCTGCACACCCCATGCCGCTACTCCTGCCCGCGCTCGCGACGCTTGGCGCGATCCCAGTAGGCTTCCTGCCGGTCGAGCGGCAGCTCCAGCAGTTGGGTGCCATCAGCGGCAGCGTCCTGTTCCATGCTGCGGAACCGGCGCTCGAACTTGCGATTGGCCTGGCGCATCGCCGCACCCGGATCCACGCCTGCGTGGCGGGCCAGGTTCGCGCAGACGAACAGCACATCACCGATCTCGTCCTGAAGTCGTGCGTGGTTGCGCGCGACATCCCCGCGTGCGAACTCAACGCGCACCTCTTCTATTTCCTCGTGCAGCTTTGCGATCACCGGCGCCGGATCCGGCCAGTCAAAGCCCACCCGCGCGGCCCGCGCCTGCAGCTTCACCGCGCGTTGCCACTCCGGCAGCCCGCGCGAAACGCCCGCCAATGCGGAACGGTCGGTGGCACCGGCCGCTTCACGCTCGCGACGTTTGTGCGCCTCCCATTCGAGGGTCTGCTGGTGGGAGTCGGCGACCGTGGCGCCGGCAAACACGTGTGGATGGCGCCTGACCATCTTGTCGGATATCGCCTGGACTACGTCGTTGAAACTGAAGGTCCCGCGCTCCTCGGCCATCTGCGAATGAAACACCACCTGCAGCAGCAGGTCGCCCAGTTCATCCTTGAGGTCATCCATGTCGCCGCGATCGATCGCGTCTGCTACCTCGTAGGCTTCCTCGATGGTGTAGGCCGCGATGCTGGCGAAGTCCTGTTCCAGATCCCAGGGACATCCACTCGATGGATCGCGCAGGCGCGCCATGATCGCCAGCAGTCGCTGGATGCCGCTCTCGGGTTGCTCACTCAAGCCATGTCCTCCACGGCAGCCCAGGATCGCCCAGAGCGAGGAAATCACCGTTCAACAGCGTGTCGCGCTGGTTGTAGCGGAACGGGCGTCCGTCCGGGGCGATGACCGCGCCGCCCGCACACTCCAGCACGCACTGCGCCGCGGCCGTGTCCCACTCGGAGGTGGGACCAAAGCGTGGATAGACATCCATCGCACCCTCGGCGATGCGGCAGAACTTGAGTGACGAACCCAACCCCACGGTCTGCGTATCGCCGATGCGCGACAGCAGTGCCTCGGTGCGCGGGTCGCGGTGGGAACGGCTGGCGGCCACG
Organism: Lysobacterales bacterium; assembly: GCA_038233685.1. Classification (GTDB taxonomy): domain Bacteria; phylum Pseudomonadota; class Gammaproteobacteria; order Xanthomonadales; family Xanthomonadaceae; genus Pseudoxanthomonas_A. The sequence goes on from JBBSVH010000018.1 coordinate 18,110, forward strand.
TGCAGGGTGCCTGTGGCCGGTGCGCGGGTACGCAGCGGCAGATCCGCAGCACCGATGCGGCGCTGGAATGCGCCTTCGCCGCGCAATCCGTGCCAGAGCATTCCGCCGACTGGTGCCAGCACCACGCCCATCACCGGCTCGCCCGCGTCGATCAGGGCGATGTTGACGGTGAACTCGCCATTGCGCTTGACGAACTCGCGCGTGCCATCCAGAGGATCGACCAGCCAGTAGCGCTGCCATCGACGACGCGTCTCCCAAGGGATGCTCGCGCCTTCCTCCGACAGCACCGGCCAGCCGTGGCCGAGAGCGCGCAGCCCGGCGTCGATGATCCGGTGTGCGGCAAGATCGGCTGCGGTGAGCGGACTGGCATCGGACTTGTGCGCCACGTCGAAGCTGTGTTCGTACACCTCCAGGATCGCCGCGGCGGCATCGCGCGCGATGTCGATGACCTGCTCCCGCAGGTCAGGTCCAGGCGCGCTCAAGGACCGCGCGCCAGCCACTCGCGGGTGATGAACAGCGCGGCCAGCGAGCGCCCTTCAGAGAAATCCTCACGCAGCATCAGCTGATCCAGCGCATCCAGCTTCCACGGGACGACTTCCAGTTCTTCGGGTTCATCACCCGGCAGCCGTTCCGGATACAGGTCGCGCGCCAGGACCAGCCACGACTGGTGGCTCATGTAGGTCGGCGCCAGGCTCATCGAGCGCAGCACGTCGATCCGGTGCGCGCCATAACCGGCCTCTTCCTTGAGCTCCCGGTTGGCTGCCTGCACGGGATCCTCGCCGGCGTCGATGCGGCCCTTCACCAGCCCAAGTTCATAGCGGTGCAGCCCTGCGGCGTATTCGCGAACCAGCAGCACGGTGTCGTCGTCGAGCATTGGCACGACCACCACCGCGCCATGTCCACGCGGCTTGAGGCGATGGAAAATGCGTCGCTCGCCATTGCTGAATTCCAGGTCCAGCTCCTCCACCAACCGGTCGGCGGCGGCTTCGGCGCGCTCGACTATGCCGTGGATGATCGGCAGCGGCCTGCTCATCGCGCGGCCCCGCGACGCGTGCTCGCGTCGGTCGATATGATGGGTGGATGCAGGAACAGACTCATCGAACCCAAATGCTAACAGAGGCCGAGCGATGGCGGTCGCGCGACCTCGAGGTCCTGTGGCATCCGTGCACGCAGATGCGCGAACACCCGCACACCCTGCCTTTGATACCGATCGCGCGCGGCGACGGTGCCTGGCTGATCGACCACGACGGTCAGCGATACCTCGACGCGGTAAGCAGCTGGTGGACCAACCTGTTCGGCCACTGCGAACCACGCATCGCCGCCGCCATCGCCCTCCAGGCCCAGACCCTGGAGCAGGTGATGCTGGCCGGGTTCAGTCACCCGCCGGCGGTAGAGCTCGCCGAACGCCTACTGATGGCAGCACCGCGCCAGGAGGGACGCGCGCCGCTGGCCAAGGTGTTCTACGCCGATAACGGTTCGGCCGGCGTGGAAGTGGCGCTGAAGATGGCATTCCACTATTTCCACAACCGGGGGGAGACCGGCCGCAGCAAATTCGTGGCGCTGGAGAATGGCTATCACGGCGAGACCCTAGGCGCGCTGTCCGTGGGCGACATTCCGCTGTATCGAAGGGTCTATGCCCCGCTGCTGACCGAAGCCTTGTTCGCGCCATCGCCCGATGCCTATCTGGCCGAGGAGGGTGAAACCGCCGAAGACTGCGCGCACCGCGCCGCCGATGCGCTGGCCGCGCTTCTGGAGCAGCACGCCGGCGAAATCTGCGCGTTGATCGTGGAGCCGCGGGTCCAGTGCGCCGGGTCCATGCGCATGCACGACCCGGTGTACCTGAGCCGCGCCAGGGCGCTGTGCGATGCGCACGGGATCTTCCTGATCGCCGACGAAATCGCGGTTGGCTTCGGTCGGACCGGCACGTTTTTCGCGTGCGAGCAAAGCGGCGTGATGCCGGACCTGCTGTGCCTGTCAAAGGGCATCACCGGCGGCTTCATGCCCCTGGCTGCAGTGCTTGCCACGCAGCAGCTGTACGACGGTTTCCTGCATGACTCACGGGAGCGCGCATTCCTGCATTCCCACAGCTATACCGGCAATCCGCTTGCCTGCGCGGCGGCCTTGGCTTCCCTGGATATCTTCCGGGACGATGATGTGCTGGCGCGCAATCGCTCCACCGCTGCCCGCATGGGAGCGATGGCGACCGCGCTGTCGGAACATCCGCATGTGGCCGACGTGCGACAGGCCGGGATGGTGGTGGCCTTTGAACTGACCCAGGGTGGTCAACGGCGTTCGCCGTTCAAGCCCTCTGCCCGGGTCGGCCTGCAGGCCTACCGGGCTGCGCTGTCCCGCGGCGTGGTCCTGCGACCACTGGGAGACGTCGTGTACTGGATGCCCCCCTATTGCATCGACCCGCAGCAACTCGAGCTGCTTGCAAAAGTCACGCGCGAGGCGATCGATGAGGCCACCGCGTGCGCCTGACCCGCTGTCATGTCTCGGCGCCATTATCCATCGGTGCCCGCGTGGTGTTGCCGGACGGCGCCGCCATCCATCTCACTCGCGTGCTGCGGCTGCGCGAGGGCGAGGGCTGCATTCTGTTCAACGGCGACGGCTGCGACTACGCCGGCACTCTGGTGTCCACGGGCAAGCGCGAGTCCGTCGTGGAGATCTCTTCAGCCACGCAGCTCAGTAACGAATCGCCACTGCGCATCACCCTTGTCCAAGGGGTGGCGCGCGGGGAAAAGATGGACCTGATCCTCCAGAAGGCGACCGAGCTTGGCGTTGCCGCATTCGTGCCGGTGATGGCGGAGCGCACGGAAGTGAAGCTGGATGCGGATCGGGCCAGCAAGCGCATGGCCCACTGGAGCAGCGTCATCAGTGCGGCCTGCGAGCAATCGGGGCGGGCGCGGGTGCCCGGGATCAGCACCGTTGCGCCCCTCGCCGTTGCGCTGCCGGTCCTGGATCGCGCGTCACTGCTTCTCACGCTTGACCCCAATGGCGAGTCCGGCATCGGCTTGATGACGCACCCGGCCGACGGCCGGGCCACGATTGCGATCGGGCCGGAGGGTGGATGGTCACCACGGGACCGGGAGCAGCTGCGCGCGGCGGGCTTCCAGGGTCTACGCCTGGGCCCGCGTGTCCTGCGCACGGAAACGGCGGGGCTCGCCGCCATAGCGGCGCTGCAGGCGCGTTTTGGAGACCTGTCGGGCGGCCCATCGGATTGACGCGAGAAGCCTGCGGCCTGCACATGGGCACGTCGCGCGTCGACGGCGCTCGTGGACCAACACCGCCCGCAGCAATCTGCAGGCCGATCCCGCGGTCAGGCAGCGGTGGCCGCCAGGGCTTCGGTGAGCATCCTTTCGATGCTTTCCAGGTCGGGCAGCAGCGCGGCCTCATCTCCCAACAGAACGCGCACCTGCACGCCCGGTGGCAGCGCTTCTTCGGTGGCGTCGGCCAGCAGACCGTCGCGCGGGACCGCAATCAGGCGCGGGAACGACTGCGTCAACAGGGCGAAGTAAGGCATTTCCTCGCTGCCTCCCAAGGCCTTGAGCACAACGACCCGGCTGTTCTCGGCCACGGTTTCCTGCACGCTCCCGCTCAATTGCGCGAACGACACGAGGGGAACCTGCCAGCCGTGCCAGCGGATATTGCCCGCCAGCCATGCCGGAGCGTTCTCGATCGGCTCCACTGGAGCTCGAGCCAGGACCTCGGCGACGGTGGCATTGGGCAACAGGACCCGATCCTCTCCTGCCTGCACCAGTACACCGCGGATCTCGTCGTTAGAGTGGGCCATCGTCGTTCCTGTTCCTGTTGCTGAAAGGGCTCATGCGCCCAGATGGGCGACTGCGCGTGCTGCCAGCTCAGCCGGCGTGCCGGTGGTATTGCCACGTTCTGCGAGCGCCTTGGATGCTGATGCTTCGTAGCAGCCTTTTACAGACTGCCCCGCCACGAAGGCACCTTGCCCACCCAGAGCGCTCACAGCGTCCACCTGGTCCGCATCGCTACCGCTGAGCATGAGGATCGCGCAGGCGGCAGGCGGCAGATTGGCGATGAAGAGGCCCATGTCGGTCTCGCCCTCGCTGAAGTGGATCTGCCCGTCGACCACGGTCATGGCGACGTTTGCGGGCAGCACGTAAACCCGCATCGGCAACGCCTGCTTACCCGCAATGGCGAGCCCCACCGGCAGTACGGAGACCCGCGACATCTGCTTGACGAGGTTGTCGTAGCGGCCTCCATCCAGTCGCAGGCGCACCAGCACTGGATGAGGAAAGGCAGGTGGCAGCTCGGCCAGCACCTTGCGTACGGCATCGGGACCACCGATGCCGGCGAACAGGAGGAGCGCGCCACGCGCGCCGGAAGGTTCCTCTGCCTGCTCGATCGCATCGAGGGAAAGTACATGCGCGCCCCGAGCCGATTCGAGCTCGGCTCCCTGCCCCGCGACGGCTTCGGCAGCCGCGGATGCGTGGACTTGGTCGTGGGCTTGCTCAGCGAATTCCCCGCTCGCGGTGCCGTCCGCCACAAGGTCTGGCCTGGGCGTCCAGGCTTCAGGCTCTAGATCGAGGTAGCTTCCCGATTCGGCAGGGCCTGCCTGCAGGCCTCCGGATGGCAAATCGGATGAATGCCTGTGCGCTTCTTCCAGATGCATCTCAATGCCAGCGCCAGCATGGATCTGGGCAGGTGTCGTCGGACGTCCCGGCTCGAGCAAGTCAGCCTCGATCTCGCCACCGGGCGGCAGCACATCGGCGTGGCCATTCAACTTCGCTCGAAGGTGGCGCGCCCAGCGCTGCGCTTCCCAGCCTTCGCGCTTGGCGGCCAGTTCGGCTTCGTCGTAGATCACCGTCACGTCAGGATCATTGAGCACCGAATCGAATCGCGACAGGCTCTCTTCCGTCGCGGACTCCAGGGCCACCAACACCGCCTGCGCACCTGCCGCTTCCAGCGCGGATGACTCGAGGCCGTTCGGATCCTCCTCTAGCACGATGCTGGCGCCTGCAGCTTCCAGCGCCTGGCGCAACCGGTCGCGCGCCTGCCCCGGCCTGGCCAGCAGCGCTACACGCCGGGCAGCGTCGCTATGCGGTTCGGCAAGCTCATTCACGGACACGGGCGATCCCCAGCAGGTCGTACACGTTGCGCATCAGGTCCAGCTCCTGGTACGGCTTGCCCATGTAACGCTGGACACCGATCTCCATCGCACGCTGCCGATGCTTGTCACCGGTACGCGAGGTGATCATCACGATCGGGATGTCCTTGAAGCGCGGATCGGCCTTCATTGCCGTCGCCAGTTCGTAGCCGTCCATGCGCGGCATCTCGATATCCAGCAGCATCAGGTCTGGCACCCGCTCTTCCAGGCGCTCGAGTGCCTCCACTCCATCGCGTGCCACCGACACCTCTAAATTGTGCCGCTCCAGCACGCGCCCGGTCACCTTGCGCATGGTCAACGAATCGTCGACCACCATCACCAGCGGCACGTGCCGCTCTTCCGGTGCCGGGGCATCTGTTTCAAACAACTGCGGCTGCAGGATATGGCGACGCACCAGCGGCGCGACGTCCAGGATGACCACGATCCGGCCATCGCCGGTGATCGTGGCCCCGTAGATGCCGGGTACCGAGGCAATCTGCGGACCCACCGGCTTGACCACGATCTCGCGGTTGCCCAGGACCTGGTCCACCGCCACGGCGGCACGCAGGTCACCGGCTCGAACCAGCAACAGCGGCACCTGCGGCATGCCCTCGGCGCGCGCCGGTGCATGGCCGGTGAGCGCACCGAGATCGTGCAGCACGTAATCCTCGCCTGCATACACGTACACCGCGCCCTCGGTCTCGAAGCGTTCGCGTGCAATCCGGCCCACTCCCGCCACTGCCGCAACCGGCACAGCGAACTGGGTGTCGCCGATCTCGACGAAGACGGCCTGCGTGACCGCCAGGGTCTGCGGAAGTCGCAGGGTAAAGCTGGTGCCGCGCTTGGACTGGGACTGGATATCGAGCGAGCCGCCAAGCTGGCGTACTTCGCTGTAGACCACGTCCATGCCCACGCCGCGCCCTGCAAGCTGGCTGATCTCGTCGGTGGTGCTGAAGCCTGACTCCAGGATCATGCGCTCGAGGTCTGCGTCGCTCACGCTTGCTCCCGGCTTCACCATCTTGCGTTGCTCGGCACGGCGACGGATCGCGGCGTGGTCGATGCCGGCCCCGTCATCGGACACTTCCAGCACCATTTCCGCGCCCTCCCGGCGCAGCGCGATTTTTACCGTTCCCTCTTCAGCCTTGCCGGCCTTGCGGCGGACCTTGGGCGATTCCAGGCCATGGGCAACGGCGTTGCGAAGCAGATGCTCCAACGGCGCGGTCATGCGCTCCAGCACGTTGCGGTCGAGTTCGCCGTGGGCGCCGTCGAGCTCCAACTTGACCTGCTTGCCCGTGTCCGTAGCGGCCTGGCGCAGCACGCGGCGCAGGCGAGGCACGATGCCATCGAACGGCACCATGCGCGCGCGCATCAGACCATCCTGCAATTCGGAGCTGACCCGTGACTGCTGCTGCAGCAGGCCGTCGTACTGCCGCGCAAGGTCGTCTAGCACACCCTGCAGGCCGGTCAAGTCGGCTGCGGACTCGCCAAGCGCCCGGCTGAGCTGCTGCAGCGTGGAGAAGCGGTCCAGCTCAAGTGGATCGAAGGTCGGGTCGCGCTTGTCCTGCTCCCGCTGGTAGCGGGCGACGATCTGCGCTTCGGTCTCCAGATCCAGGCGCCGCAGCTGGTCGTGCAGTCGGGTGTTGGTGCGGTCCAGTTCGGACATCGCACCGCGGAAGGCCCCCAGCTGCTGCTCCAGTCGCGAACGGTAGATGGCAACTTCACCGGCATTGTTGACCAGGCGATCGAGCAGGTCGGCACGAACCCTGACCTGCTCCTGCGCCAGGTAAGGCTGGATGTCGTCCTCTCCCAGCGCGCCGAAATCGATTGCTGCCGAGAGCGGGGCTAGCGGCGCAAGCGGCGCACGAGCCACCGGGGCGTCCCCGGAAGCAGCCATTGCCGGGGCACGCCCGGGATGTGCGTGCCGCTCGAACTCCTCGATGAGCTCGGTCGGCATCTGCACGCGGCGATGCGCGCCGACCAGGGTAACCATGCCGTGCAAGCCGTCGAAACCGCGCTCGAGCAACTGCACGCTCTCGCGATCCAGTTCGATGCGCTGCGCCGCGACCTGCTCGAGCAGCGATTCGATGGCGTGGCCAAGGTCGCCGATGGCGTTGATGCCCGCCATGCGCGAGCCACCCTTGATGGTGTGCAGGTCACGCTGAAGCCCGGTGACCAGCGCGCGATCGTCCGGCGTGTCGCGGAGCTGTGCCAGCAGGCCATCGGAATGGTCGAGCAGGTCGTTGCCTTCCTCGACGAAGATATCCACGAGGTCGCGATCGAGCTCGGTGAAATCCAGGAGATCGTCCAGTGCGTCGTCGGAGGCTGTCATCGGCAATTCCATGTCTTGTTCCGCGGTCGCCGGAGCGGCGTCGTTCACGGCATCGTCAAGCTGTTCGGATCGATCTGATTCGGCATCCATTGCCTCCGCAATCGGCTCTTCCATTGGCTCGTTAAAGGCTGCGACCGGCGCAGGCGCATCGGCTGCGGCTGCGGCTTCTGCTTCGGCTGCGGCTTCTGCTGCGGCTTCTGCTTCTGCTTCGGCTGCGGCTGCGGCTTCTGCTTCGGCTGCGGCTTCGGCTTCTGCTTCTGCTTCTGCTTCTGCTTCTGCTTCTGCTTCGGCTTCTGCTGCGGCTGCGGCTGCGGCTGCGGCTTCCGCTGCGGCTGCGCCTTCTGCTTCTGCTTCTGCCTCGGCTGCGGCTGCGGCTGCGGCTGCGGCTGCGGCTGCGGCTGCGGCTTCGGCTTCTGCTTCGGCTGCGGCTTCTGCTGCGGCTTCTGCTTCGGCTGCGGCCTCTGCTTCAGCTGCGGCTGCTGCTGCAGCTGCGGCTGCGGCTTC
>JBBSVH010000019.1:0-25228 GCA_038233685.1 Lysobacterales bacterium
AAAGCGCATTCCAGCAATGGTGTGGCCGACCATGTACGAGCCCGGCGCCACCATGACTTCGGCATGCAGTCGATCGTCCGGATCCTCGTCCGCGAGACCGGCGCCCAGCGCCTCGAACTCCAGCTTCAACTGCTTGCGCGCCTTGTTGATCTGTTCCCAGTCGCCGCGAATCAGCACGCGATCGCCCGCCACGATCGACTCGGACGCAGGCGATGGGACGAACAGCCCATCACGCAGGACCTCCAGCACCATTGCGTCATCCAGTTCATCGGGTATCAGCTCGGAGGCGCGCTGGCCGATGGCCGGCGACTTTTCCGGCACCAGCAGTTCCACCAGGTAGCCGCCGCCGTGCCCGCTGTCGCCGGACTCCGGCACGCCCAGGTCGGGCAGCAGGAAGCGCCTGGCGATCATCATGTACACGACGCCGACGGCGACAAAGATGATTCCAAGCGGTGCGAATTCAAAGAGGGTGAATCCGTCTCGTCCCGCCTGCCGCGCCAGCGTATCCACGAGCAGGTTGGTGGAGGTGCCGACCAGGGTGCACACCCCGCCGAACTGCGCCGCGTAGGACAGCGGGATAAGGAACTTGGACGGCGCGCGCCGGTTGGCGATGGAGGCCGCGATCACCAGGGGCAGGAATACCGCCAGGGCGGCGGTGTTGTTGACGAACGCGGAGATGAAAGCGATCAGCAGCATCATCACCAGCGCGAACAGCCAGCTCGAGCGGATCTTCGCCAGCGCCCCGCCTACGGCCAGCAGCGCGCCGCTGCGCTGCAGCCCCGCGCTGAGCACGAACATTGCCGCGACGGTGATCGTGGCCTGGCTGCTGAAGCCCGACAGCGCCTCACGCGGCGTCACCAGACCAAGGATCAACAAACTGGAGAGCACCAGGATCGCGACCACGTCCACAGGCAGCTTCTCGGTGACGAACAGGGCCACTGCTCCGGCCAGCACCACCAGCACCAGCCAGATTTCCATGCCCATCAGGCCGCCAGCCAATGGCAGTGCGGGCGAGTGCCCCGGGCAGGGCGGTCAAACTTCCGGAGAGGCTGGTGCATGCGCGCATTGTGCATGCGCGCCCGGGACTGCGCACTATTGGCGCCGCCAGTGTGACCACGCCTCATCGATGCTGCTTGGGCAACCCTCATGTTCGAGGCCGCGCCAACCGTCGAATGGACCTGACAGCACCGGCGAGCCTTGAAGCCTTGCCGGCTGACGGCCGTCGCGGCTGTGGTGGAGGGTCCTCCAACGGCGGCTCCGGGAGGAGTGCGAGCACCTGACGGCTCCCGCTCGGCCATAATCGGCGCATGGACAAGATCGAACGCATCACCGCCCTGCATCGGACCCTCAAGGCCGCGCGCTACCCGGTGACGGTGAAACGGCTGCAGGAGGAACTGGGCTGTTCGCGGGCCACGGTCTATCGCGACCTGGCCTATCTGCGCGATGCGCTGATGGCGCCGATCGAAGGCGACGGCGACGCCGGCTTCCGCTACCAGACCGGGGAAAGCGAGCGCTTCGAACTTCCCGGCCTCTGGCTCAGCTCTGAAGAACTCTACGCGCTGCTGGCCGCCCAGCAGCTGCTGGTGCGCACCGCCGGCGGCGTGCTGTCCGGAGCGCTGGCGCCGCTGCAGAAGCGTATCGAGGGACTGCTGACCGACCACACCGGCCTGGCCCAGTGGCCGGTCGAGCGGGTGCGGGTGATCCCGCATCGGGGGCGGCGCCTGGATGAGGTCAGCTTCCGCGTCGTGGCGTCCACGGTCCTGGAGCGCCGCCAGCTGACGTTCGAGTACCGGGCACGCTCCACCGACGAACGCACGCGGCGCACGGTGTCGCCGCAGCGCATCACCCACTACCGCGACAACTGGTACCTGGATGCCTGGGACCACGAGCGCGAAGGTCTGCGCAGCTTCGCGGTGGACCGCATTACCCACGCCAAGGCAGGCGAGGCGCCGGCGCAGGATCGCCCCGAATCCGAACTCAACCAGCACCTGGCTTCGAGCTACGGCATCTTTTCCGGCGAGCCCAAGGGTTGGGCGACCATTGTCTTCAGTGCCAAGACCGCCCGCTGGGTGGCCGACGAGCAGTGGCATTCCAAGCAGGAAGGCCGTTTCCTGCCCGACGGGCGCTACGAGTTGAAGGTGCCCTACAGCATGTCGCGGGAGCTGCTGATGGACATCCTGCACTACGGCGCAGACGCCGAGATCATCGAGCCACCGGTGCTGCGCGAACGCGCCAAGTCGCTGCTGGAACTCGCCCTCAGCAACTACGAGCGCTGATGGACGGCACCGCACCGCGAATTGCCCGTGGAGAAAAAGTCGCGCTCGCGCTCGGTGCAGGCGGCGCACGCGGGCTGGCGCAGGTCGGGGTGATCGAAGCGCTGTGTGCGCGCGGCCTGAACATCGTGGCCGTGTCCGGTGCCTCCAGCGGCGCGCTGGTCGGCGGCATCTACGCCGCCGGCAAGCTGACCGAATTCCGCGAGCAGCTGGAACGGCTCAAGCGCAGGCATTTCCTGCGCCTGCTCGACCCTGTGGTCGGGGAGGGCGGGCTGATGCGCGGTGACGCGCTGGTGGCGGCGATGCGCGAAGTCGTCGGCAACCCCGACATCGAAAACCTGCCCATCGACTTTACCGCCGTGGCCGTGGACCTGGAACGCCAGCGCGAGGTGTGGCTGCGCTCGGGGCCGCTCTGGGATGCGCTGCGCGCCTCGTTCGCGATCCCCGGGGTGTTCACCCCGTTCATGCTGCACGGCCGCGCGCTGGTCGATGGTGGGCTGCTGGCACCGCTGCCGATTGCGGCCACGCGCATGTCCGACGCGCACCGGCTGGTCGCCGTGGACATGCACGACTGGCCACGTCAGCCACCCGGACAACCGGCCGATCCAAGCCAGCCTGGCCGAGGTTCGTCGTCGCTGGCGGGGCGCCTGGGCGACTGGATCGAGCGGCGTCGGAATGACGCTGACGAGGACGACGGTGAATTCGGCGTCGTGGAGATGATGTCGCGATCGCTGGACACCATGCAGGCGCAGATCTCGCGCATGCACATGGCCCTGGACCCGCCGGAACTTGTCGTGCGCATCCCGCGCGATGCCTGTCTGTTCTACGAGTTCTGGCGCGCCGCCGAGCTGATCGAGATCGGTCGCGAGGAAGCCGAAAAGGTGCTGGACGCCGCCGGCTACTGAGGGCGTCGAGCCTGCTGTTCCAGGCTCCGGATTTCGCGCGTGACGGTGGCTTGCCTCAGGGTTTCTTTGGCGCCGCGAAGCCCGGCTTGCCCACCTGCCCGGCCAGTTGCGGCACGCGCACCAGCTTTTTCGTGTCTACGCCGTGTCCGCGCATTTTTTCCACCAGCCCCGCGTATTGCGCATCGTCCATGTCGGCGGTGCGTGCGAAGACCCAGGCGAGGTCGCGCCCCGGGTAGTCGATCAGCGCCCAGGAATAATCCGGCGCCACTTCAAGGATGCGGAACTTGGTGGGGATCACGCTGAAGAACCATGTGGTCCAGCGGCGGTTGCCGGTGCCATCCTTGACCGTCGCCCTGGAGTCCATGGTCTTGACCGGTTCGCCAAAGCCTTCCTGGTAGACGTAGCGCACGCCGATGCTGCCATTGTCGCGCAGGGTGTACTCGTCGCGGCTGGCCACGTGGCCGCGCTCGCCAAAGTAAGGAACATGGGCGATCACTTGCCAGGCGCCCATGAAGCGGGGCAGGTCTACGGGCGTGGCGTTTGTGTTCATCGGCGTACTCGAGCAGGCGGCAAGGAGGAGCAGCATGAGCAGGCCGACGAGCAGCGGCACTGGACGACGGGGAGCTTGCATAGGGGAGACTCCATTAGGCAGCCGGCAGACTAGGCCCCGGCGCGGCAAGGAGCCGTTAAGCGCGCCGTCGCAGTCCATGAGATGGACAACGCAGACGCTGCACGCCACCCGCCGAGGAACCCGCCGCCATGCCCAGTCCATCTGCTTCGCCGATCGCCGCGCCTGCACCTGACCCACGGCTGGAACACATCGTTCAAGCCGCAATGCTGCTGGCCCTGGCCCTGGTGATGCTGCTGCCCGGCGCACGCGCCTACAGCGCCCAGCTGGGTTGGGTGCCGCTGTGGCTGCTGGGCCTCCCAGCAGTGGCGTGGTGGTCGTTGTATCGCTTCCGCCTGACGTTTTTCGCAGGCCGGCCGGCGGCCCCGGTGGAGCCCCGCCGACCGATCCGCCGCCGCGCGCCGGCGCCATGGCGACGTCGTGATACCGCCACCTCGTCGCGACGCATGCCTCACGCCGCCTGACCTTCGGCAGGGTGGCGCAGGGGCGGGCTGTGCTAGCGTTGCCGGCCCGAAATCGTCCTGACCGGAGTTGTCGATGCACAAGCTTTCCCATGCCTGCCAGGGCGTCCTGTTGGCTGCCGGACTCGCCGCCTCCGGCGCCGCCTTTGCCCAGGAGCCCGCGATGGCTGAAGACAAGTACGCATGGCTGGAAGACGTTGGCGGCGAAAAGCCGCTGGACTGGGTCCGCGACAGGAACGCGAAGAGCGAGGCGGAGATCGCTTCCACCCCGCAGTTCAAGGCGCTGGAAGGCAGCATCCGCACCATGCTCGATTCCGACGCCAAGATCCCCGGCGTGCAGAAGATCGGCGACTATTACTACAACTTCTGGAAGGACAAGAACAACGAACGCGGCCTGTGGCGGCGGACCACGCTGGAGGAGTACCGCAAGCCGCAGCCGAAGTGGGACACCGTTATCGACCTCGACGCATTGAACCGCGCCGAGGGCGAGAACTGGGTCTGGCACGGCGCAGATTGTCTGCGCCCTGAATACACCCGCTGCCTTATTGCGCTGTCACGCGGCGGCGCCGATGCCGACGTCACCCGCGAATTCGACATCGAGTCGCGCCAGTGGATCAAGGGCGGCTTCTTCCGGCCCGAAGCCAAGGGCGGCCTCGGCTGGATCGATGCCGACACGGTCTATGTCTACACCGATTTCGGCGACGGCAGCATGACGCCCTCGGGTTACCCGCGCATCGTCAAGCAATGGAAGCGCGGCACGCCGCTGGCCTCGGCAACCACGGTGTACGAGGGCCAGCCCGCCGACATGTACATCGCCGCCGGCCACGATGACACCCCCGGCTTCGAACGCGATTTCGTCACCCGCACGCTGGCCTTCTACAACGACGAGCTGTACCTGCGCCAGGGCGATGGGACGCTGGTCAAGGTGGATGCACCGAATTCGGCGCAGAAATCGGTGCAGCGCGAATGGCTTGCGCTGGAATTGCGCGAGCCGTGGACTGTGGGTGGCAAGACCTACCAGGCCGGCTCGTTCCTGGTGACCAACTTCGACGCCTTCATGGCCGGCAAGCGCGATTTCGACGTGCTGTTCGAGCCGATGCAGAGCACCTCGCTGGCCGGCGCGACGCTGACCCGCAACCACGTCGTGCTCAACGTGATGGAGGACGTCAAGAACCGCCTTTCGGTGCTGACCCACCAGGACGGCAAGTGGACCTCGCGCCCGCTGCCGGTCGGTGACCTGGAATTTGGCACCACCAGCGTGAGCGCAGTGGACGCCGACCAGAGCGACGCGCTGTGGCTGACGGTGACCGACTACCTGACCCCGACCACGCTGATGATGGCCGATGCCGGCAGCGCGACAGGTTCGATTGAAGTGCTCAAGACCATGCCGGCGTTCTTCGACGCCGCCACGCACGCGATCGAGCAGCACTTTGCGACATCAAAGGACGGAACGAAAATCCCGTACTTCATGGTCCGGCCCAAGGGTCTGGAGTACGACGGCACCACGCCGACCCTGCTCTACGGCTATGGCGGCTTCGAGATCTCGATGACCCCCGGTTATTCGGGCGGCGTGGGCATGGGCTGGCTGGAGAAGGGCGGCGTGTACGCGGTGGCCAACATCCGCGGCGGTGGTGAATACGGTCCGCGCTGGCACCAGGCTGCGCTCAAGGCGAACCGGCACAAGGCCTATGAGGACTTCGCGGCGGTTGCCCAGGACCTGATCGCGCGCAAGGTCACTTCGCCACAGCACCTGGGCATCCAGGGCGGCAGCAACGGCGGCCTGCTCACCGGCAACATGCTGACCCAGTACCCGGAACTGTTCGGCGCGGTGGTGGTGCAGGTACCGCTTCTGGACATGAAGCGCTACAGCCACCTGCTGGCCGGCGCCTCATGGATGGCCGAGTACGGCGATCCGGATACCGCTGACTGGGAGTTCATCAAGACCTTCTCGCCCTACCACCTGTTCGATCCGGCCAAGGACTATCCGCCCACGCTGTTCATGACCTCGACCCGCGACGACCGGGTGCATCCGGCGCATGCGCGCAAGATGGCGGCCAGGATGCTGGAGGCCGACAAAGACGTGCGCTACTACGAGAACATCGAGGGCGGCCACGGCGGCGCGGCCAACAACGCACAGGCTGCGCACATGACCGCGCTTGCCTACACGTTCCTGTGGCAGCAATTGTCCGACTGATCGATCCACCTTCTTCGGCCAGCAACGGCCCCGATGGTTTCGGGGCCGTTGCTGCAACTCCAGTCCGATTCCCCAGCCGCACCTGCCGGAAAACCTCCCGATGAAGACCCTCTCCCTCCTGATTGCAGCGACCCTCCTGATGACTGTTGCCCCGACCTCTGGTGCCGCCGAAGCGGCCACGCCTCCCGATGCGGAAAAGCGCGCGCATGAAGTGAAGGCGCCATTCGGCGCGGTGCGCAACGACGAGTACTACTGGATGCGCGACGACAAGCGCGAGGACAAGGCGATGCTGGCCTACCTCGGTGCGGAGAACGCCTACGCCGATGCCGTGCTGGCGCCGACCAAAGCCCTGCAGGAGACGCTGTACAACGAGATCGTCGGGCGCATCAAGCAGGACGACGCCAGCGTGCCGTACCGCCAGCGTGGCTACTGGTATTACACCCGCTTCGAAGCCGGCAAGGACTACCCGATCCATGCTCGCCGCAAGGGCAGCATGGATGCAGCGGAGGAAATCCTACTCGACGTCAATCAGATGGCCGAAGGCAAGGGCTACTTCAGCGTGGGCACCGCCGAGATCAGCCAGGACAACCGGATGCTGGCCTGGGCCGACGACGAAATCGGCCGCCGCCAGTACGTGATCCGCTTCAAGGACCTGCAGACCGGGCAGGTGCTGCCTGACACGATCACTGCAGCGTCCGGCAACGTGGTCTGGGCCGACGACAACAAGACCCTGCTGTACGTCGAGAACGACCCGGAAACCCTGCTCACCGTACGGGTCAAATCGCATGTCCTGGGCAAGCCGTCCAGCGAGGACGTGCTGCTGTACGAAGAGCAAGACGACAGCTTCTACATGGGCATCGAGCGCACCCGCGATGACCGCTTCATCTGCATCGGCGTGGAGAGCACCGTGTCTTCCGAACAGCGCTGCGCGCCGGCTTCGGACCCCACGAAGTTCACGGTACTGGCCCCGCGCGAGCGCGATGTCGAGTATTCCGCCGATCATCTGGATGGACGCTGGGTGATCCGCACCAATGCCGCTGGCGCTGACGGAAAGCCGGCGAAGAACTTCAAGATCGTCACCGCGGCGAGCGCGTCCACGTCGCGCTCGGAGTGGAAGGACTGGGTGGCACACAGTGACGATGTCTATATCGAGGACTTCGAACTGTTCGACGGCTTCACCGCCATCAGCGAACGATCCGACGGCCTCGAACGCCTGCGCCTGCTGCGCGACGGCGGCCAGGAGGAATACGTCAGGGCCGAAGAGCCCGCCTACTCCATGGGCATCGACGTGAACTCCGAGCACGACACCCCGTGGCTGCGCTACAGCTATACCTCGATGACCACGCCGGCGACAACGTACGAACTCAACGTCGAAACCGGCGAGCGAAAACTGCTCAAGCAGCAGCCGGTGATCGGCTACGATCCGGCGAAGTACACGACCGAGCGCTTCTGGGCCACGGCGCGCGACGGCACCCGGGTCCCGGTGTCGGTGGTGTACAGGAACGGATTGAAGAAAGACGGCAGCGCCGCGCTGCTGCAGTATGCCTACGGGAGTTACGGTTCGTCCTTGGACCCGGGCTTCAACTCCACCGCGGTGAGCCTGCTTGACCGAGGCATGGTCTATGCCATCGCCCATATCCGCGGCGGCCAGGAGATGGGCCGCGACTGGTACGACAACGGCAAGCTGTTCAACAAGAAGAACACCTTCACCGACTTCATCGACGTCACCGATGCGCTGGTCGAGCAGGGCTACGCCGCGCCCGACCGGGTGGCGGCCTACGGCGGCAGCGCCGGCGGGCTGCTGATGGGCGCGATCGCCAACATGGCGCCGGACAAGTACCGGGTGATCGTCTCGCAGGTGCCGTTCGTGGACGTGGTGACGACCATGCTCGACCCGACCATCCCGCTGACCACCAACGAGTACGACGAGTGGGGCAATCCGGAGCAGAAGGAGTTCTACGACTACATGCTCAGCTACTCGCCGTACGACAACATCCGCGCGCAGGCCTATCCGGCCACCTTTGTCGGCACCGGTCTGTGGGATTCACAGGTGCAGTACTGGGAGCCGGCCAAGTACGTCGCCAGGCTGCGCGATGAAAACACCGGCCAGCACCCGATCGTGTTCCGCACCAACATGGAGGCCGGGCACGGTGGCAAGTCGGGGCGCTTCCGTCGCTATCGCGAAGCCGCCGAGTACTACGCTTTCGTGCTGGACCAGCTGGGCGTGGCGCAGACCGCGGCGAAGTAGATCCGAGCTCGCTCGAATGCTCCGGGCTTTTTCGTAGATCCGAGCTCGCTCGGATGCTCCGGGCTTTTTCGTAGATCCGAGCTCGCTCGGATGCTCCGGGCTTTTTCGTAGATCCGAGCTCGCTCGGATGCCCCGGTACCTCCTGGCCTGCCCGGATACCGTGCCGCCGTGCGAAAAACATCCGAGCAAGCTCGGATCTACGGAATTCCTTGCTGCTTGCGCCCGGTGTCCGCCTTTCCCGCAGCTGCGCCCCAGGCCTAACATGGCAGCGTGAATACCCCTCTCCGGTCTGCATTGGGCCTGGTGGCTGCTGGCCTATGCCAGCCTGGGCATGGGCATCGTCGGCATCTTCGTGCCGGGGCTGCCAAGCACGGTGTTTGTGCTGATCTCCGCGTATGCGGCTTCGCGTGGGTCTGATCGCCTGCATCGCTACCTGCTGCGGCATCCACGCTTCGTTCCGATGATCGAAAACTGGCAGCGCCAAGGGGCGGTGTCGCGTCGGGCGAAGCGCGCGGCGAGCGTGGCAATGATGGTGTGCGCGACGCTCCTCCTGGTGACCACGCAATGGGCTGGGACCTACCACTGGTGGATGGCCGCCATGCCCATTGCCTGCATGGCCGTGGTGCTGGCGTGGCTGTGGCGGCGCCCGGAACCGACCCGTCCGGAATGAACGGCCAGCGCTACCGCCCCGGTCGCGGCTGGCTATACTTCGCGGCATGAAAACCTATCTGCGCGCCGCCCTGTTTGCCGTTGCCATTGCCACCCTGTGCGCCTGCGGCGCCAAGGGCCCGCTGTTCATGCCCGAAGAAAATGCGCCAGCGATGGAGATGCCGCTGGAGCCAGTCGAAGCCGTTCCGCCCGTCCCCGGTATGGCCGCCGACGCGGACGCGGTCGAAGGCAGTGAAAAACCCGAAGAAGCCGACCCTACCCCACCCGAATGATGGGGGATGGGCCATGGCCCGCTGACGTGATGCCCTTGCGCTTCACCAAGATGCACGGGGCGGGCAATGATTTCGTGGTTCTGGACCTGCGCGCTGGCGGTGCAGTGCCAGATGCCCGGCAGGCTGCGGCGCTCGCCGACCGCCACCTTGGCGTCGGCTGTGACCAGATCCTGACCATCGAGCCGCCGCGCAGTGCCGGCGCCGTAGCCGGCTACCGCATCTGGAATTCCGACGGGTCCGCTTCCCAGCAGTGCGGCAACGGCGCGCGCTGCGTGGCGGCGTGGCTGGTACGCGATGGTGCCGCACGATCGACGCAGTTTCTGCTGGACAGCCCACTGGCCAGGCACGAGGTCACCGCGCTGGGAGAGGGCCGCTATG
The DNA here is from genome assembly GCA_038233685.1 of Lysobacterales bacterium. Classification (GTDB taxonomy): domain Bacteria; phylum Pseudomonadota; class Gammaproteobacteria; order Xanthomonadales; family Xanthomonadaceae; genus Pseudoxanthomonas_A. The sequence continues at coordinate 10,029 of JBBSVH010000019.1, forward strand.
CGGTGGCGATGGGCGTGCCCGACTTCGAGCCGGGTCGCGTGCCCATGGCCGGCATCAGCGAAGCCAGCGATCGTTACGAACTGACGGTTGGCGATACGGTCATCGCGGTGGGCGCCGTATCGCTGGGCAACCCGCACGCCGTCATCCAAGTGGCCGACGTGCGCGAAGCTCCGGTGGCGGTGCTTGGGCCGTTGATCCAGAGCCATGACGTGTTCCCGGAATCGGCGAACGTCGGTTTCGTCGAAGTAGCCAGCCGCGAGCGCATCCTGCTGCGGGTGTACGAGCGCGGCGTGGGCGAAACCCTTGCCTGCGGCAGCGGCGCGTGCGCTGCAGCCGCGGTGCTGATGCGCCGTGGCCGGCTTGAACGCACGGTGGCGGTCGCCCTGCCCGGCGGCGAGCTGCGCATCGACTGGCCGCACGACGCGGCGGAGGTCATCATGTCCGGACCGACGGCATTCGTATTCGAAGGGGAATGGCAGCAATGAGCGAGATACAGGACAAACCCGGCGCCCACGAAGTAGCCGCCTGGCTGCGCCGGCACCCGACCTTCCTCAAGCAGTTCCCGGACCTGGCCCTGGCCCTGGTGGTGCCGCGCGAAGAAGGGCCGACAGCGTCTCTGGCCAGCTACCAGCTGGAAGTGTTGCGCGACAAGAACCGCGAACTGTCGAAGCGGCTTGGGGACCTCGCCGCGAACGCCCTGGACAACGAACGCCTGGCAGTGCGCACGCACCAGTTGGGCCTGACCCTCATGAAGCAGGACAGCGCGGCCGACACCCTGCGCGCAATGGCGGCCTCGCTGTCGGAGGATTTCAACGGCGACCTCGTGCGGATCGTAGTGTTCGATCCCGTGGCTGGCCTGGACGACGCCGACTGGCTGCAGCAGATGTCCGAGGACAGCAAGCACCTGACCGCGTTCCGCGACTGCCTGAAGGATGGCGAGCCCCTCTGCGGGCGCCTGCAGCCGGAGAAAAACGCCGTGCTGTATGCGACCAGCGCCGATGAGGTGCAGTCCTCGGCGCTGATGCCGCTGCCCGGCGTGGGCCTGGTGGCGGTGGGCAGTCGCGACGGCAACCGCTTCTATCCCGGCATGGGTACGCTGTTCCTGCGCATGATGGGTGAGACGCTGGTGGTCGCGCTGCAGCGGTTCGATGACTGATTTTCCCTTGGCACCGTGCAGGCGGCGGCCGAAAACATGACAGGCTGCCACGCCGCTGCATGTTCAACTAAGGCTCGAAGCCAGCTCGAGCAGCGCCTGACCGGGTCATAAGAGGCAACGGGCTCCCTCATGATCGAGGAATTCCTCTCCCACCTGCAGGTCGAGCGCCGCGTCTCACCGCACACGCTGGATGCGTATCGCCGTGATCTTGCCGCGCTCGGGGCGTGGGCGGCCGCGCACGATCTGGACGACGTGTCCACACTGGACACCGAACAGCTGCGCGCCTTCGTTGCCGCCGAGCACCGGCGCGGCCTGTCGCCCAAGAGCCTGCAGCGTCGCCTTTCGGCATGCCGGAGTTTCTACCAGTGGCTGCTCAGGCACGGGCGAATCACCGCCACTCCCGCCGCCGCGCTGCGCGCGCCAAAGTCCGCCCGGAGGCTGCCGCAGGTTCTCGATGCCGATGAAGCATCGCGTCTGGTGCAGGTGCCGACCGACGTCCCGCTGGGCCTGCGCGACCGTGCCCTGCTCGAACTGTTCTACTCATCAGGCCTGCGCCTGAGCGAACTGTGCGCGCTGCGCTGGAGCGACATCGACCTTGCCGGCGGGTACGTCACGGTGTTGGGCAAGGGCAGCAAGCAGCGCATCGTGCCGGTCGGCTCGCATGCGCGCACGGCGCTGGCGGCGTGGCGCCAGGAGCAGTGCGCAGCGGCGGGGACGCCGATATTCCCGGGGCGACACGGCGCGCCCATTTCACCGCGCGCGGTGCAGCTGCGACTGAAGCTGCTGGCGCAGCGCCAAGGCATGTTCAAGCACGTGCACCCGCACATGCTCCGCCACAGTTTCGCCAGCCATATCCTGGAATCCTCCGGCGACCTGCGTGGCGTGCAGGAGCTATTGGGCCATGCCGACATCGCGACCACGCAGATCTACACCCACCTGGATTTCCAGCACCTGGCCAAGGTGTACGACGCCGCCCATCCCCGAGCCAAACGCAAACCGTAACGCCGTGTAGATCCGAGCGTGCCCGGACGCCTCGTCAGATGCCGCGTAGATCCGAGCTTGCCCGGATGCCGTGCTGCGTAGATCCGAGCTTGCTCGGATGCCTTAGCCGGTGCCATGGCAGGTGGATGAAGCCAAGAGCACCCGAGCAAGCTCGGATCTACCGGGCGAGTCTTTCGGGGTGCACAAGGTCACGCTTGAACCGTCCGTCGCCGTCCCCACCTTTTCTTGACACAACCGGAGGCCGCATGGACCCCAGCCAGAACCCCAGCGTTTTCCATGCCACCACGATCCTGTCGGTGCGCCGCGACGGCCGTGTCGCGGTTGCAGGCGACGGCCAGGTCACGCTTGGCAACACGGTCATGAAGGGCAACGCGCGCAAGGTGCGACGTCTGGGCCGAGACGGACAGGTGCTGGCCGGCTTCGCCGGTGCGGCAGCCGATGCCTTCACCCTGTTCGAACTGTTCGAAGCCAAGCTCGAGAAGCATGGCCAGCTGCAGCGCGCCGCGGTCGAGATGGCCAAGGACTGGCGCACCGAGCGCCGGCTGGGCAAGCTCGAGGCGCTGCTGGCGGTGGCCGATCGCGAGACATCCCTGATCATCAGCGGCACCGGCGACGTGATCGAGCCGGAGGACGGCCTGATCGCCATCGGGTCCGGGGGCGCGTTCGCGCTCTCGGCGGCGCGTGCGCTGATGGCGCACACCCAGCTTGATGCCCGGTCCATCGCCGTCGAGGCACTGAACATCGCCGGCGACATCTGCATCTACACCAACCGCAACGTGGTGGTGGAGGAGTTGTGAGGCTGGTGCAGGAGCGGCGTGAGTCGCTATCTCCGGATCCATTCACTCCAAATCATTTCCGCACGGCCTTCGCGTGAGAACGGAAGGCTCCAAGGCATCGCGACTTACTTCGCTCCTACCGAAGACAACAAGATATGTCCCATATTCACGATAACAGCAACATCTCCATGACCCCGCGTGAGATCGTGCAGGAGCTCGATCGCCACATCGTCGGCCAGCACGCGGCCAAGCGCGCGGTCGCGATCGCGCTGCGCAACCGCTGGCGGCGGATGCAGCTTGGCGACGAGATGCGCAACGAAGTCATGCCCAAGAACATCCTGATGATCGGGCCCACGGGGGTCGGCAAGACCGAGATCGCACGCCGGCTTGCGACCCTGGCCAACGCGCCGTTCGTCAAGGTCGAAGCGACACGGTTCACCGAAGTGGGCTACGTGGGCAAGGACGTGGAGCAGATCATCCGCGACCTGGCCGATACCGCGGTCAAGCTGTATCGCGAACAGGCCAAGGATCGCGTGCGCACCCAGGCCGAAGAGCGCGCCGAGGACCGGATCCTCGACGCCCTCCTGCCACGGCGCAGCGCCGGTATCGGCTTTGATGCCGACGCTGCGCGACTGGAGCCATCCTCAGCGGACAGCGACACCCGGCTGAAGCTGCGCAGGCAGCTGCGTGATGGCGCACTCGATGATCGTGAGATCGAGCTGGAGCTGACCGCCAACGTCGGCATGGACATCATGACGCCACCGGGCATGGAGGAAATGGGCCAGCAGCTGCGCCAGATGTTCTCCAGCATGGGTGGCGGCAAGTCGCACAAGCGCACGCTCACCATCAAGGCGGCGCGTCCCCAGCTGATCGAGGAAGAGGCCGGCAAGCTGGTCAACGAGGAAGACATCCGCGCCGCCGCGATCACCGCCTGCGAACAGAACGGGATCGTGTTCATCGACGAGATCGACAAGGTCGCCAAGCGTGGCGAAGGACACGCATCGGGCAGTGACGTGTCGCGCGAAGGCGTGCAGCGCGACCTGCTGCCGCTGGTCGAAGGCTCCAACGTCAGCACCAAGTACGGCACGGTCAAGACCGACCACATCCTGTTCATCGCATCCGGCGCCTTCCACCTGGCCAAGCCCAGCGACCTGATCCCGGAGCTGCAGGGTCGCTTCCCGATCCGGGTGGAGCTGTCGGCGCTGCTGAAGGAGGATTTCGTCCGCATCCTGACCGAACCCAAGGCCGCATTGACCACCCAGTACGTTGACCTGATGAGGACCGAAGGCATCGACCTGCAGTTCACTGCCGACGCCGTCGAGCGCCTGGCCGAGATCGCCGCGCTGGTCAACGAACGCCAGGAAAATATCGGTGCGCGGCGGCTGCACACCGTGCTCGAGCGCCTGCTCGATTCGCTCAGCTACGAGGCCCCGGATCGTGACGGTGACTCGGTGAGCATCGACCGCGCCTATGTCGACAGTCACCTCGGTGAACTGGTCAAGGACCCGGACCTGAGCCGCTACATCCTCTGAGCAACCTGTAGGAGGGGGCCGTGCCCGCGATCGCTCTGGCATCAGCCCCGGTATCGCCGAAACCCCTAGCCGGGGCGGATCCCGTCAGCGTGGTTCGATGCTGATCTCGGTCCTGACCGAGTTTGCGATGAAGCAATGTTCGTGCGACTGGTGGTGCAGCCGCCGAAGCGCGTCCGCATCGGGCACGGCAGTGCCGCTGAACACGATGCGCGGTCGCAGTACGACCTGGGTAAGCGCCAGCTTTCCGTCAGCATTCCTGGCCAGCGTGCCGACCGCATCGTCTTCGTAGGATTCCACCACCCAGGCTTTCTTCGCGGCAATCGCCAGCAGGGTCAGCATGTGGCAGGCGGACAGTGCCGCGACCAGCGCTTCTTCAGGATCGACACCTCCAGGGCTGCCCAGGTAGGCCGGCGCGGCTGACGCCATCACGCTCTGGCCACCGTCGAAACTCCACTGGTGGTCGCGGCTGTAGCTGTCGTAGGTGAAAGCGCGGCTGCCGCGGCTCCAGCGGATACTGGCTTTGGGCTCACTCATCGTCTGCTCCCGTTGGGTGTGGAATGTACCCTGCGCCACGCGCACGTGGTGTCTTGGGAAGATCGACGCTCGTGTGGGAGCGACGTCAGTCGCGCATCTGCGGGAGTGCTCGCACCCTGGGCACTGAAGCTGCCAGAGTTTCGCGATTCACGTCGCTCCCACCTGTGCCAAGGCGCCGCCGACCTGCTCGAGCAAGGCGGCCCGCGCGCGATTCATCTCACATGGCTGCTGCGACCCTCCAACGGCGGGCGCTGGTAAGCTCGGCCCTCACCCCCCAGGAGTGGTCCCATGTCCCGGCTTCCCCTTTGCCTGATGCTTCTAGCTGTCAGTGCCATCGCAGCCCCGGCCGCCAGCGCCGCCGGCAACGTGGACTGCACGATGCGTTTCAACATGGCCGGCTGGTCGATCTTCTACAAGACCGCCTCCGGCACCGGCACGGTCACCTGCGACAACGGACAGAGCCGCGCCGTGCGCCTCAGCGCCAAGGGCGGCGGGATCACGGTTGGCAAATCCAAGATCGTGAATGGCATCGGTGAATTTTCCGGCGTACGCAGCATTGACGACGTGTTCGGCAGCTATGCCGCGGCCGAGGCCCACGCCGGGGCGGCGAAATCCAGCAAGGCCCAGGCCATGACCAAGGGTGATGTGTCGCTGGCCCTGGCCGGAAAGGGCCAGGGCTGGGACCTGGGTATCGCGTTCGGCAAGTTCACCATCTCGCCGCGATGAGTTCGCGCTCGCCGCGCCGGCCCCACAAGCGGACTAGCTCTTTTTCTTCGCTGAGTTCAGCTTCGTGCCCGGCACGCGTGCCGTCGAGCGCGCATTGACCTTCAGCTCGCGCGCTGCCGCCGTGCTTTCGCAGTTGACCGCGTGCAGGTCCGACTCGAATCCATGCAGTGCGCGATCGAAAAGTTCAGCCTTTTGAGTGGTGCGCGTGTTCCCAGCGACCATCGAATCGCTGGCCCGGCGCGACGTCGCTTTGGCCTGGCGGTGCTCGAGTTGGCGATACTTGTCACGGACCTCGCGGATACGCTTGATCAGCGACACCAGTGACTTGACGTCCCATGGCCCCTTGGATTCGACCATCTGGCGTTCGCGTGCGGTCAACAGTTCGGCCTGCTTCTTCGTGAGTTTCATGTCATGCCTTCACTTTGAGAGTACGGCCAGTCTAGGCAACGAACAGTAGGTTGACGTGCATGCGCCTCGCGTCGCCACTTCACTCCTCGCCGATGTCCTCGTTCCACGCTTCGGGATGTTGGTCGATGTAGGCGCCCAGCAAGGCGATGCATTCCTCGTTGGCCAGGTCGATCACGCGTACGCCGCTTTCGCGCAGCCACTCGATCCCGCCGCTGAAGTTGACCGACTCGCCCACGACCACGGTGCCGATGTTGAACTGCCGCACCAGGCCGCTGCAGTACCAGCACGGGGCCAGCGTGGTCACCATGATCGTGTCGCGGTAGGAGCGCTGCCGCCCGGCCTTGCGGAAGGCGTCGGTCTCGCCATGCACGGAAGGATCGTCTTCCTGGATCCGGCGGTTGTGGCCGCAGCCCAGCATCCGACCGTCGGCATGGAACAGCGCCGCGCCGATCGGGATCCCACCCTCGGCCAGCCCCTGGCGTGCTTCTGCAATTGCGGTCTGGAGCATGGCCGCGTAGTCGGGGGTATCGATCATGGCGATGGAGTGCGAAACGGAGGACGCCACAGTCTGCTGGGATCGAGGCGTCTGGTCGACCTTCTCGTGGGCAGCGTTCAGGCCCCTGGGTGGCGAACTTGGTACCGGATGTCCGGCCTGCCAATGCGCGTCGCGATGGCGGCCAGCGTCGGTCCCACCGCAGCGAGCGTCGAGCGACGGATGCGCCCCGCCGGACGTTGACCTCCCGCCACGACGCCAGTGCGATAATCCGGGCATGAGCGAATCTCCATACCAAAGCGGCACCACCCACTTCGGATTCAAGGACGTGGCGGCTAAGGACAAGCAGAAGCTGGTGGGCGAGGTGTTTTCCTCGGTCGCTGGCAACTACGACCTGATGAACGACCTGATGAGCCTGGGCATCCATCGGGTGTGGAAGCGCTATTTCGTGGCGACCGCCCAGGTGAAGCCGGGCGACCGGGTGCTGGATCTGGCTGGTGGGACCGGCGATATCGCCGCGCTGCTCAAGGAGCGTGTCGGCCCGGCGGGTGAGGTGGTCCTTGGCGATATCAACGCCGGGATGCTGTCGGTCGGGCGCGACCGCATGACCAATCGCGGCCTGGTCGCCGGCCTGGACTACGTGCAGTGCAATGCCGAGGCGCTGCCGTTTCCGGACGACAGTTTCGACCTGGTGACGATTGCCTTTGGCCTGCGCAACGTGACCGACAAGGATGCCGGACTGCGCGAGATGTACCGGGTGCTCAAGGTTGGCGGCCAAGCTCGCGTTCTCGAGTTTTCCGAGGTCAAGCCGCAGTGGTTCAAGCCGATCTACGACTTCCATTCGTTCAAGGTGCTGCCGCGCCTGGGTGAACTGTTCGCCAAGGATTCGTCCAGCTACCAGTACCTGGCCGAAAGCATCCGCAAGCATCCGCCGCAGGAGGCGTTGAGGGCGATGATGGAAGCGGCCGGCATGGCGCGCTGCAGCTACACCAATCTTTCGGCCGGCATCGTGGCCGTGCATACCGGCTACAAGGTCTGAACTGGGGCTAGCGTGCGGTGCGAAACGCTACCGCGCCGTTCGCGCGCCTGCGGTTAAACTTCGCCAGTCCCCCGATCCGGAATCATCGACGATGCGTTCAGCTTTCCTGCTTGTGTCCTGCGCGCTGGCGCTGGCGACCGGGTGCTCCCGCGAAGCCGCCACCCCGACCCCCACCAACGCCAGCAGCGAGGCCGCAGTCGTGACCCCAAGCCGCAGCGACGACGAACACTCCTACGCGCAGCCTGAGAAGGTGGCGATCAAGGACCTGGCGCTGGACCTGAGGCTGGATTTCGAGCGCAAGCAGCTGTCCGGCACCGCGACCTACGAGCTGAATTGGAAGGACGACAAAGCGACCGAACTGGTCCTGGACACGCGCGCGCTGGACATCCGCAAGGTCGAAGGCGAAGCCAGCGGAGCCTGGCAGCCGCTGAAGTATGCGATGGCCACGAGCGATCCCATCTTCGGCAGCGCGCTCAGCATCCAGACACCCGCCCGCAATCAGCGCGTGCGCATCACCTACGCGACCTCGCCCGAGGCGTCGGGCCTGCAGTGGCTGGAGCCGTCGATGACCGAGGGTGGGGAACTGCCCTTCATGTTCAGCCAGTCGCAGGCCATTCACGCGCGCAGCTGGGTGCCGCTGCAGGACACGCCAAGCGTGCGCTTTACCTATAGCGCGAAGATCAAGTCGCGACCGGACGTGATGGTGCTGATGAGCGCCGACAATGACCCCGCCGCGCCGCGCGACGGTGAGTACAGCTTCAAGATGCCGCAGCCGATTCCCTCCTACCTGCTGGCCATTGCCGCTGGCGACCTGGTGTTCAAGCCGATCTCCGCGCGCAGCGGCGTGTGGGCCGAGCCCTCCATGGTCGACAAGGCCGTGGCCGAGTTTGCCGACACCGAGAAGATGATCGCGGTGACCGAAGCGCTGTACGGCCCCTACCGCTGGGAGCGCTACGACATGCTGGTGCTGCCGCCGTCGTTTCCGTTCGGCGGCATGGAGAATCCGCGCCTGACCTTCGTGACCCCGACCGTGATCGTCGGCGACAAGTCGCTGGTGTCGCTGATCGCCCACGAACTGGCGCACAGCTGGTCGGGCAACCTGGTCACCAATGCCAGCTGGAAGGACATCTGGTTGAACGAAGGCTTCACCACGTACGTCCAGTCGCGCATCACCGAAGCGCTTTACGGCCAGGAAGCGGCGGAGATGGAACGTCAGATCGACCAGGCCGACCTCAAGGTCGAACTGAAAGACATGGAGGCTTCCGACCAGCTGCTGGCGATGGGGGCACTCACCGGGCGTGATCCGGACGAGGCGCTCACAGGGGTGCCCTACAACAAGGGCGCCTGGTTCCTGCAGTTCCTCGAGCAGCGCTTCGGACGCGAGAAATTCGACGCGTTCCTGCGCGGCTGGTTCGACGACCAGGCGTTCAAGAGCACCAACACTGACGAATTCGTGTCCTACCTGCGCAAGAACCTGCTCGATGCTGGCGATGGCACGGTCACCGAGGCCGAGCTGCAGACCTGGTTGAACGAGCCGGGCATTCCTGATTTTGCCTCACGCGCGCAGTCGCGCGGTTTCGCCATCGTCGACACCGCGCGTATCGCCTGGGCGGGCAGTGCTGCACTGCCCAACGCACAGATCACGTCCGAATGGAGTACCCAGCAGTGGGTGCATTTCCTCGATGGCCTCGGGAAGACGCTCGAGCCCGGGCAGTTGGCGCAACTGGACGAGGCTTACGGCTTCACCGGAACCCAGAACGGCGAGATCGCGATGCGCTGGTACCCGCTGGCGATCCGCAGCGGTTACGAGCCGGCCGTGCCGGAGGCGGCGAAGTTCATCGAGCGGGTCGGCCGACGCAAGCTGATCATGCCGATCTACGAAGCGCTGGCCAGGACGCCGGAGGGCCTGGTCCTGGCCAAGGCGTCATTCGAGCGCGCGCGCGCCGGCTATCACCCGATCACCACCGCTTCGGTGGAAGACGCGCTGGCCAAGGCTGCAGCGGCGAAGTAGGGCGTCGTGCAGGCTCGCCGCATGTTGAATGGCATCGCCGTGCTGGCGCTGCTGTTCGTGGTTGCGATGGCGGTCTGGCTTTGGCGCGATCCGCTGGCGCTGGTGCATGCGGAGTTCACCCGGCAGCGCGTCGTCGCCGGGCTCTCGCTGCAGCGGGCGGACGTGGCGGGGCATCGCTGGACCTATGCCGTGCGCGAAGCGGACACGCCAGGTGCGCCGACGCTGGTGATGGTCCACGGGTTCACCGGCAGCAAGGAGAACTGGTACCCCTTGGCAGGGCAGCTGCGCGGTCGCTATCGGCTGCTGATCCCCGACCTTCCCGGGTGGGGCGACAGCGAGCGTAAGAATGGCGCGGACTACGGCTACGTTGCCCAGGCCGAACGGGTGGCGGAGTTCCTGGCGCAGGTGGCAAGACAGCCGGAAGGCGAGGTGGTGCTGCTGGGCCACTCGATGGGTGGCGGCGTTGCCGCACTCACCGCGGCGGGCCACCCGCAGCTCGTGGACCGCGTGGGGCTGTTCGACGCCGCAGGCGTGCGTTTCCAGGACAACGACTTTGGCGAGGCGGTGCTGGCCGGGAACAATCCATTTGCGGTCAGCGACGACGCCTCGTTGCGGCGCTACATCGACACCGTCTTCCATGACGATTCGGCCAAGCCTTTCATTCCGTGGCCGGCCTCGAGCGCCATGATCCGCTGGCGGATCAGGCAGGCGCCGTTCGAGCAGGCCGTGCTGGAGCGGATAGGTCGCAGCCAGGAGCGCTTTGCGCCGGGGGCGGCGGCCGTGGACATCGACCAGCCCGCCCTGCTGCTGTGGTGCCGCCAGGATGCCGTGATCGACGCCAGTGCGCTGGACCTCTACGGTGAACGCATGCCGCAGGCGCTGAAAGTGCTGCTGGACGACTGTGGTCACATGTCGATCATGGAAAAACCACGCGAAGTGGCCGCAGCGGTGCACGAGTTGATTGAGAAAGGAGAGCCACGATGAAGACCAGGGTTTTGGTGTTGGCGGCGCTGCTGGTGCTGGCCGCGTGCGGTGATCGCGAAGAGGAGCAGCGTCAGGCGGCCGTGGTCCGGGCGGCGGCCGAAGAGAACGCCGCGGCGACGCTGGCCAAGGAGTACAACGACGCGCTCGCCGAAACCAACTGGGAGATGGCGCGCGTGCATGGCGCAGCGCTGATGGCCCAGTATCCCGACAGCAAGGCCGTCGGGCTGATGGCAGCGGGCTACGAGGAGGTCAAGGCCAAGGCCGAGGACGCGCGCGAGCAGCGCCGGATGGAGGCGCTGTGGAGCTACTCGCAGGTGGCCACTGCCAGTGGCATCCAGCGCTCGGCGCTGATCTACGGCAAGCAGCCGGTGGACGTGGACGGCAGCGGCGCCAAACAGGTGCAGCTGGTGTTCCGTGATCATCCGGAGTGGGAGCGCAGTGCCTACCTGGTGCTGCAGGCCGGCGACTTCCGCTGCGCCGGGGGCTGCAAGGTTCAGGTCAAGGCCGGCGAAGCGGCTCCGCGGTCGATGGCCGCGTGGCGCCCGGACACCGATGAAGCGATTGCCATGTTCATCACTGACCAGAAAGCGCTGTGGAAGCTGCTGCGGGAAACCGACACGGTGGAGATCGAGTTTCCGGTCAAGGCCGGCGGCACCCGCACGGTGGTGTTTGAAACCGGTGGGCTGGATGGGAACCAGATGCCGGGTTGGGACTGAGGCTTGCTCACGGCAAGCGGCCTTGGATTCGGTGCCGGTGCTGATCTCGAATCACCCCGCCCGTGACGCGATTCAATTTGCTGCGACGCTGATGCGGGACGGCTGCAGAACGCGCAACGTTGTCCCTGCAAGCAGTTCTTACGACGGCGTGCGGAAAGACCCGCTCCGCCCTACAGCGCGTAGCCGAACTGCTGCTTGAACTGCTCGTTGAACTCGTCGTAGCTGAAGCGCTGGTTCTGGGTGCCGGGGTGCTCGACCTTCAGCGCACCCATCAGGTTGCCCATGCGGCCGATGGTCAGCCAGTCCAGGCCCTTCTCGATGCCGAAGATCAGGCCGGCGCGGAACGCATCGCCGCAGCCGGTGGGGTCGGTGACGCGACGCTCGTGCGCGGGTGGGATGTCGTAGGTTTTTTCCGCTGTGTGGATCAGCGAACCCAGCGGGCCGCGGGTGGTGATGTACGCCTTGACCCGCTGCATGATTTCTTTTTCGCCCCAGCCCGTGCGCTCCTGCAGCAGGTTGGATTCGTAATCGTTGACGGTGACATAGTCCGCCTGCTCGATGAAGTGGCGCAGCTCCGCGCCGTTGAACAGCGGCATCGCCTGGCCCGGATCGAAGATGAAGGGGATGCGTGCTTCGGCGAATTCGGTGGCGTTCTGCAGCATCCCGTCGCGCCCGTCCGGGCTGACGATGCCGAAGCTGACGCCCTCCACGTCGCGCACGTGGTTTTCGTAGCTGCGCATCATCGCCCCGGGATGGAAGGCGGTGATCTGGTTGTTGTCCAGGTCGGTGGTGATGAACGCCTGTGGGGTGAACAGCTCCTCGATCACCTTGACCTGGTCCATGCGGATGTCCTGCTCCTCGAACCACTGGCGGTAGGGACCGAAGTCCTGGCCAACGGTCGCCATCGGGATCGGGTCGCCGCCCAGCAACTTGAGGTTGTAGGCGATGTTGCCGGCGCAGCCGCCGAACTCGCGGCGCATCCGCGGCACCAGGAACGACACGTTCAGGATGTGCACCTTGTCCGGCAGGATGTGGTTCTTGAACTGGTCCGGGAACACCATGATGGTGTCGTAGGCGAGCGAACCACAGATCAGTGCGGACATCGGAAATCTCTATGCAGGTGGGAAAGTGCGTGGACCGGAGGCCCCTGGGCCGGGCCGGGCATCGCGCCCCGGCGGCGCAAAGGGTAACGTCACGGCCGGCCGCAGGCCAGCGCCAGGTCTGCAGCGAAAACGTGCGCGGAAGCTCGAAATGCACTCCCCATGAGGCTTTCCGAGGATATTCCTTGCTGCACCCTAGGCCGGTTGTTAGTCTAGCTGACCCCCCAAATTTCACCGCGCGGTCACCTGCCGCGCCGGCACCGCAGGACTATTCCCCCGATGTTCTTCAAGAAGCTGCGCGGCATGTTTTCCAACGACCTGTCCATCGACCTGGGCACGGCCAACACCCTGATCTACGTGCGCGGCCAGGGCATCGTGCTGAACGAGCCCTCGGTGGTGGCGGTGCGCCAGGACCGCGCCTTCGGCGGGAACCGCACCGTCGCGGCGGTCGGCATGGAAGCCAAACAGATGCTGGGCCGCACGCCCGGAAACATCACCACCATCCGCCCGATGAAGGACGGCGTCATCGCCGACTTCACCTACACCGAGGCCATGCTCAAGCACTTCATCAAGAAGGTGCACAAGTCGCGCTTCCTGCGGCCCAGCCCGCGCGTGCTGGTGTGCGTGCCGGCCGGCTCCACCCAGGTTGAGCGGCGCGCGATCAAGGAATCGGCCGAAGAGGCCGGGGCCCGCGACGTGTACCTGGTCGAGGAGCCGATGGCCGCGGCGATCGGGGCCGGGCTGCCGGTCAGCGAGGCGCGCGGCTCGATGGTCATTGATATCGGTGGCGGCACTACCGAGGTGGCGGTGATCTCGCTCAGCGGTATCGTCTACTCGCAGTCGGTACGCATCGGCGGTGACCGATTCGACGACGCCATCATCAATTACGTGCGCCGCAACCACGGCATGCTGATCGGCGAGGCTACCGCCGAGCGCATCAAGCTGCAGATCGGCTGCGCCTACCCGCAGCCGGAAATGGTGGAGATGGAGATCTCCGGCCGCAACCTGGCCGAGGGCGTGCCCAAGATGATCAAGATCAACTCCAACGAAGTGCTCGAAGCTCTGCATGAACCGCTTTCGGGCATCGTCAGCGCGGTCAAGCTGGCCTTGGAGCAGACGCCGCCCGAGCTGTGCGCGGACGTGGCCGAGCGCGGCATCGTGCTCACCGGTGGCGGCGCGCTGCTGCGCGACATCGACCGCCTCATCAGCGAGGAAACCGGCCTGCACGTGCAGGTGGCCGACGACCCGCTCACCTGCGTGGCCCGCGGCGGTGGCCGTGCGTTGGAGCTGGTGGACATGCACGGCAACGAGTTCTTCGCACCGGAGTGACGCGGTGAAGCGGGAACGGGGACCGGGGAGCGGGGACTGTCAGTGTGGCGGCGGCGTTTGCATTGCCGGGCTTCCCGTACGCTCGTTTCCTTCGCACGGGGTCCGCCGCGCCGTTGACCCGGACTTTTTGCGTCGCTCCCCGTCACCTGTTCCCCGTTCCCGGGCCTAGACGTGCCTGCCTACGCCGGCCCTCCCGTTGCTGCCCGACCCGGCGAAGTCTCTGGCACGCTGCGTCTGCTTGCCTATCTGGGATTGGCAATTACCCTGCTCGTGCTCGACGACCGCGGCGGCTGGTTGTCCCGGATCCGCAGCCAGGCCGATGCAGCGACGCAGCCGCTGTGGTGGCTGGCCGGGCTGCCTGGGCAGCTGGGCAGTCGCGTGCAGGACGATGCCGCTTCGCGCGCGCGCCTGGCCCAGGACAACCGCAACCTGCGCAACGAGCTGCTGATCGCCAACGCGCGCCTGACCCGGCTGCAAACCGCTGCCGCGGACAACGCAAGGCTGCGCGGACTGATGCGCATGGCCGAGGGCCGCAACCTGGACGTGCAGCTGGCGCCGATCCTCAACATCGACCTCGACCCCACCCGTAAGCGCCTGGTGCTGGACCTGGGCACCCGCGACAACGTGCGCATGGGCCAGGCAGTGATCGACGCCGGTGGCCTGCTGGGGCAGATTGTCGGGGTGACGCCCGGCCACGCCACGGTGCTGCTGCTCACCGATCCCGACCACGCCGTGCCGGTGGTGGTGGCGCGCAATGGGGTCCGCCTGATCGTATTTGGACGCGGTGACCACCTGTCCCTGTCCGACGTGCCCCTGAATACCGACGTCAGGCAGAACGACCTGCTGGTGACGTCCGGCCTGGGCGGACGCTTTCCAGCCGGTTTTCCGGTGGGCACGGTGACCGAGCTGCGCACCGACGACAGCCGCGCGTTCCTGGTGGGCGACGTGAAGCCGGCGGCGCGCCTGGATCGCGGCCGCGACGTGCTGCTGCTGCGTTCGGCGCCGGCGCGGAGCCGGTTGCCGTTCACTGCAGACGACGCGGCCGGCACCGCGACGGATTTGGCGGCGCCGGTTTCCGCAGCGGACGCACCGGTGCCGGTCGCGCCAACGCCAGCCGGGGACGGGTCCACCCCGCGGGAGTCCAGGCCGTGAGCCGCGTGCGCACCGGGTGGACCCTGCCGGTCAGCATCGTGGTCGCGCTGCTGCTGGGACTGCTGCCGCTGCCGGGAGGCCTGCAGCCGCTGCGGCCCTATTGGCTTGCGCTGGTGCTGGCCTACTGGGTGATCGAAGCGCCGGATAGTGCCGGGCTGGGGTTCGCATTCGGGCTTGGTCTGGTGGCCGACCTGACGTTCGGCGGGATGCTCGGCGAGCAGGCGCTGCGGCTGGTGATCATG
>JBBSVH010000020.1:0-24840 GCA_038233685.1 Lysobacterales bacterium
AGGAAGTCCCCTCTTGGGACGACCGGAGGAAGTCCCCTCTTGGGACGACCGGAGGAAGTCCCCTCTTGGGACGACCGGAGGAAGTCCCCTCTTGGGACGACCGGAGGAAGTCCCCTCTTGGGACGACCGAAGGACGTCCGGTTTCAGGAAGCAACCCAGGAAGTGGGTTTAGGCGGGCGCGCCTCCGCACCACGCCCTCCGGGGCAACGCAGCGTTTGAGAATGCGCCGCAGTCATCCGCGGGACCCGGCTGCTAGAATGGCATCGCCGGCTTGCCGGCAAAACCACACGCGTCTTCAGGGCGGGGTGCGATTCCCCACCGGCGGTAGGTCCAACGCGGTTGCAGCCGCGAAGGACAAGCCCGCGAGCGCCTCTTGCGATCCCGATCGATCACGGGCTCCGGAGGGTCAGCAGATCCGGTCCTACTCCGGAGCCGACGGTCACAGTCCGGATGAAAGAAGACGGTTGCGCGCGGCCTGGTGCTGCGTGCATGCCTCATGCCCTGGGGCGTTTTTCGCATGCGCAATAGCGGGAAACGTTTCATGCAAAGCCACACATCCAATCCGCAGACGTTGCCGCTTGCCTCAATGGCGAGCTCCGGCTGATGTTTACCGGGATCATCGAAGGCATGGGCAGCCTCATCACGGCCGAATCGCGTGGCGGCGACGTGCGACTGAAGATCGGCTCCGGCTCGCTGCCGTTCACCGAGGTGCGCATGGGCGAGAGCATTGCCGTCAACGGCGTGTGCCTTACCGTCGTGGGCTTCGATGCCGCCTGGTTCGAAGCCGACGCATCCAACGAAACGCTTTCGCTGACCACGCTGGGAGCGCTGGAACCAGACGCGGCGTTGAACCTCGAACGCGCGATGCGACCCACCGACAGGCTCGGCGGTCACATGGTCAGTGGCCACGTGGACGGCGTGGGCAAGGTGCTTGCCATCGAAGACGATGGTCGCGCGCAGCGCTGGCGCTTCGCCGCACCGCAAGCGCTGCTGAAATACATCGCGAAGAAGGGATCGATCTGCGTCGATGGCGTCAGCCTCACGGTCAACGAGGCCAATGCGGAAGGCTTCGAGGTCGCGCTCATCCCCCACACGGTGTCGCATACCGCGTTCGCACACACTGCCGTCGGTGACGCGGTCAATCTGGAGATCGACCTCGTTGCGCGCTACGTCGAACGCCTGGTGTCCGCCAACCTTACTGGAACAGGCGCATGAGCTTCGCACCCATCCCCGAGCTGCTCGAAGAAATCCGCAGCGGACGCATGGTCGTCATCGTCGACGACGAAGACCGCGAGAACGAAGGCGACATCATCATGGCCGCCGAACTGGTGCGGCCGGCCGACATCAACTTCATGGTCACCCACGCGCGCGGACTGGTGTGCCTGTCGCTGACCCGCGAGCGCTGCCGCCAGCTCGGCCTGCCACCCATGGTCCTGGCCAACACCTCGCAACACCACACCAACTTCACCGTGAGCATCGAGGCCGCCGAGGGCGTCACCACCGGCATTTCCGCCTACGACCGTGCCCACACCATCCGCACCGCCGTGCGACCCGACGTCAAGCCGCACGACCTGTCGCAGCCAGGCCACATTTTTCCGCTGATGGCGCAACCAGGCGGCGTGCTCAATCGCGCCGGCCATACCGAAGCGGCGGCCGACCTGGCGCTGATGGCCGGCCTGGAACCGGCCGGGGTGCTGGTGGAGATCCTCAACGACGATGGCAGCATGGCGCGGCGTCCGGAGCTGGAGCGTTTCGCGCAGGCCCATGGCCTGAAGATCGGATCGATCGAGGAGCTGATCCGCTATCGCCTGAGTACCGAGCACACGGTGGAGCGCGTCGATGCGCGCGATATCGAAACCGAACACGGACAGTTCAAGCTGCACACCTATCGCGACCGGGTCAGCCACGTGCTGCACTTCGCGCTGCTGCGCGGGGAGGCGGACGCCCTGGTGCCAACCCTCGTTCGCGTGCACATGCAGAACCCGCTGGCCGATGCGCTGCACTGGCGGCGTGAGGATTTCGGACCGGCGGTGGGTGAAGTGCTGGCGCGGATCGCCCACGAAGGCCGCGGCGCCCTGGTGCTGCTGGGCGAGCCCACCACTGCCGAAGCGTTGCTGACGCGCCTGCGCAGCGAACCCGTCCGCGACCACGACACGCCACCCGACGGCGCGCTGGCCGAGTGGCGGCGCAACGGCGCAGGCGGGCAGATCCTCGCCGATCTGGGATTAAGCAAGCTGCGGGTCCTGGGCACGCCGCGCCGGCAGGTGGGCTTGGCCGGCTTTGGTCTGGACGTGGTGGAGTACGTGGGGCTGTAGAGCCGAACGCGGCATCTTGTTGCTGCCCCCTCCCCGTGCTGCGCAAAGCGAAAGGAAAGGAGCGCGCCGCGCCCACTCGCGGCATTGCGCACAACTGAAAGCTGAAGACCCATCTGCGACGGGGGTTAAGTTCTTTCCGGCCCCGCTACCCCCGCCTGCTAAACTCCCCGGCCCTACAGGTTCCTCACTCCCATGCCCCATTACGAAGGCGGATTGCGCGCTGCTGACGGCGCGCGTTTCGCGATCATCGCCAGTCGCTGGAACCCGCGCATCACCGATGCCCTGGTGTCGGGCGCGCGCCAGAGCCTGGCAGGCAACGGTGTCGGTGATGATGCGATCGACGTGGTGCGGGTGCCGGGCGCGTGGGAAATTCCGCAGGCGGCCGCGCGCGTGGCCGCCGCCGGCCGGCATGTCGCGATCATCGCCCTGGGCTGCGTCATACGCGGTGACACCCGCCACTACGAGCACGTGGCCGACCGCTGCGCGGAAGGCCTCATGCGCGTGGCCATCGACCACGGAGTGCCCGTATTGAATGGCGTGCTGGCGGTGGAGCGGGTAGAGGACGCGGACGTCCGCGCCGGCGGCAGCCACGGCAACAAGGGCGAGGAATGCGCCCTGGCGGCAGTCGAGATGGCGCAACTCATGGAGCAGCTGACATGAACCGGCCACCGCGCCGGGATTCCCGAAAAGAAGCGCGCAAGGACGGCATCGATCCGGTGACCCGCGCGCGCGCGCGCCGGCGCGCTCTGCAGGCCCTGTATGCCTGGCAGATGTCCGGCGGCGAAGTCGGCCAGGTGATCGCGCAGTTCGCGCACGAGCAGGCCCACGAAATCGCCGACCTCGAGTACTTCGAAGACCTGGTCCGCGGCGTGGTCAAGCACCGCGCCACGTTGGACGAGGCGCTCGCCGGCTACCTGGATCGAACGGTCGAGGAAGTCGACCCGATCGAACGCGCGGTGCTGCGCCTGGCTGCGTATGAAATGCTGCATCGCATCGACGTGCCTTACCGCGTCGTGTTGAACGAGGCCATCGAGATCGCCAAGCGATTCGGCTCCGAACACGGGCACACCTTCGTCAACGGCGTGCTCGATCGCGCCGCCGCGGAATGGCGCGCGGCGGAATTCAGCGCCGCACGCTGATCGATTGGCCGCGCAGCGATCCGCCCGGCAATGGATAGTGAATTCGACCTGATAACCCGCATCCGCTCGCGCGTGGCGCTGCGATCGGACGTGGTGCTGGGCATCGGTGACGATGCCGCGGTCATCGACATACCGGCCGGACAGCAACTGGTCGTCACCACCGACACCTTGAACGCAGGCGTGCATTTTCCGCACGACACAGCCGTGGAAGCGATCGGCTGGAAATCGTTGGCCGTGAACCTGTCCGACCTCGCATCGATGGGCGCGCGGCCG
The DNA here is from genome assembly GCA_038233685.1 of Lysobacterales bacterium. Taxonomy (GTDB): domain Bacteria; phylum Pseudomonadota; class Gammaproteobacteria; order Xanthomonadales; family Xanthomonadaceae; genus Pseudoxanthomonas_A. The sequence continues at coordinate 3,728 of JBBSVH010000020.1, forward strand.
GCGTGGTGCACGCTCTCTCTGTCGCTGCCGGAAAGCAGCCCGGCCTGGCTCGATTCGTTCCTCGATGGCTTCCTCGACCTCGCCGGGCAGCATCAGGTGTGCCTGGTCGGAGGCGACACCACGCGCGGGCCGCTGTCGATCACGGTCACCGCCGTGGGGCTGATTGAGAGTGGCAGCGCTCTGCGCCGCGACGCCGCGCGCGTCGGTGACGACGTGTGGGTGACCGGCACCTTGGGCGACGCGTCGGCCGCGCTCGAGGCCGTTGTCGGAGGCCGGGAGCCGGTCGCCGCGGCGCGTGAGCGTCTCGACCGGCCCACGCCACGTGTCGCCGCCGGACTGCAGCTTCGGTCTAAGGCTCGCGCGTGCGTGGACGTCTCGGATGGCCTGCTGGCGGACCTGGGCCACATCTGCGAACGCAGCAACGTGGGTGCGGAAATCGCGCTCGACGCACTGCCGTTCTCCGATGTTCTGGCCGCAGTGTCGCCCCAGACGCGCTGGAACTGGCAGGCGATCGGTGGCGATGATTACGAGCTGTGCTTCACTGCGCCACCGCAGATGCGTGACGAAATACTGCGGGCGATGGATACGGCGCACACCCGGGCCACACGCATCGGACGGATCGTCGACGGCAGCGACGTTCGCGCGCTGGACGCCAGCGGAAAAAAATGGGAGCCGCAGCGAACCGGCTTCAACCATTTTTGCTGACGCCTCCCGCACACAAGGAGCGTGCAACGACTCTCCGGGAGCAACCTCAGTCGCAAAACCGGAAGGCCAAGCCAGGAATTCGCAACTGCCCTGTGGGAGCCACGTAGGTCGCGAAGCCGGGGTGCGTCGCAGCCCCAGGGAAGCCAGGCCCGAAACCGAAGCTCAGGAGTGGTTTCAACGAGCTTTGCGACCGACATAGCTCCCACTGGAAACCCGTGCCTGATCAACTACCGTCGGCGCGGAATGCGTCTCGGATCCAGTTGATGCGCGGCGACTGCGGATCACCATCTGCTTCGACCACATCGAAGCGGCAGGTGGCCTGGGCGAACTGGCGATGCGAGGCCAGGAAGCGCTGGGCGGCATGCACCAGCTTGCGGCGCTTGGACGCATCCACCGAAGCCGCACCGCCGCCAAAGGCCGCGGACCGGCGATAGCGCACCTCCACGAACACCAGCACGTCGCCCTCGCGCCCGCCGCTGTCGATCATCACCAGGTCCAGTTCGCCACCCCGGTAGTTCACGTTCGCCGCGATTTCCCGCAGCCCGGCACGCAGCAGCGCTATGCGCGCCGCTGCCTCGACCAGGTCACCGCGCGCGCGGCGTTCGCTGGTCCTGGCTTCAGCCACCGCCGGCAATCGGTACCGAACGGCCGCCGCTGAATGTCGACCAGGCCGGAGTGCGCAGCACGTTGCCGAAACCGTCGAGCTTCAACATTCCGGTGGCGCCCTGGACTTCGGCATTGGTGCCGGTCAACAGCCTTTCCAGGTAGGCGCTCAGCATCCAGGCGTCATAGCCGAACGCGAACAGTCGTGCCGCCGGTCCACGCGCCGTCGGCAGGCGCGCCGCCGCGGCACTTGCCGCCGGCAGTCCGCGCACGCCGCGCGCGGTCCAGGCTTCGGACGGAAACACGATGCCGTCCAAAGCCGTGTCTTCTCCTGGCTTGCCGGTGCCTGAGGTGAGCTGCGTGGTACCAATGCGGACCTTTCCGCCCAGCCCGCTGATGGCCAGTTGCGGCGTCAGCGCGCGCGCGGTGCCGCCCTTGATCGCGAGGAACACCGCATCGACGCCGCGTTGCGACACCGCTGCCAGGTTCGAAGACAGGTCACCGGGTTCGTCGCCGACGCTGAGCGTCTCGACCACGCTGCCGCCCCGCTCGGTGAAGCGTTCACGGAAGGCCGCGGCGGCGCGGCGCCCGTTGTCGTCGCTGCCGCTGATCACCAGCGCGTTGCGGCGCTCCAGGTTGAGCAGGTATTCGGCGGCGATGATGCCGTCCTCTTCGGGAGCCAGCGAGAATCCCGCATGCCCCGGCGGCGGCACCGTTCCGAAGCCGCGGTTCAAGGCCAGCGTCGGCACCGCCAGCTGCGCGCTGCCGAACAGTGCGCCGACCTCGTCGCGACCCAGCGGCCCGACCACGAAATCGGCGCCGGAAGCTGCAGCGCGCGCGTAGGCCGAGAGAGCGCCCGCCGGCGTGCCGGCGGTGTCGTGGAATTCAATCTCCGGTCGCCTGCGCGTCTCGCCGTAATAGCCCGCCAGGAGGCCATCGCGCACAGGCGCCGAAGCCACCGCGCCCGGGCCGGAGAGGGGCAGCAGCACCGCCATCTTGACCGGCGGCCGATAGCCGTCGGCATCGGCCGGAGGACGTCGATCGAAACCCCATTGCTCACTGACATCAAACGCGCGCGGCAGGGGCAGGCCACGATTGAGCAGCGCGCGGCCGGCGAAGGCGTACAGCGGATCGCCTGGTGCCAGCGCGGCGGCTTCGCGCGAAAGCATCGCGTCATCAAGGCCGGCCAGCAGGCGTTCGATCTCGCGCGTATTCGCTTCGCGGGCCGTGCCGACCAGTCCGGCATGGTTGCGGGCCAGCATTCCTGCAGCGGCGATCGTCGGGTTGACCTGCTGGAGCGGCGCCGATGGCGCGCTCACATAGGTGCTGGTGGCGCAGCCTGCAGACAGGGATGCCAACAGCAGCAGGGTGAAGATCCTCGTGTAGCGCTTGTCCATTGGAATGCTCGACGGCCGTGCGTGGGAAACGGCTAGGATTGTACCTTCGGTGGCGCAGGACCGCGTTCAGCCCACAGCCTGCAGGACTGCTCGCAATGACCACTGGAACCCTCTTCATCGTGGCAACCCCCATCGGCAATCTCGCCGATCTCTCGCCGCGCGCGCTGGAGACGTTGCGTGGCGTGGCCGCCATCTGTGCCGAGGACACGCGACACACCCGGCAGCTGCTGTCGCACTTCGGGATCGAACGCCCGCTGGTGGCGCTGCATGAGCACAACGAGGAGGCGATTTCGGCCCGCGTGGTGGAACGCCTCCTCGGCGGCGAGTCGCTGGCGCTGGTCAGTGACGCGGGCACGCCGCTGGTCAGCGACCCGGGCTACCGGGTGGTCCGCGCAGCGCGTGGCGCCGGCCTGAAAGTGAGCCCTATTCCCGGCGCCTGCGCCGCGATCGCTGCGCTGAGCGTGGCTGGCCTGCCCAGCAACCGGTTCGTGTTCGAAGGCTTCCTGCCAGCCAAGTCCTCGGCACGTCGCGAACGCCTTGCGCGCCTGGCCAGCGAGACGCGCACGGTGGTGTTCTACGAGTCCTCGCACCGGATCGAGGAATCGCTGGCCGACATGTGCGCGGTCTTTGGCTCCGGTCGCGCTGCGGTGCTGGCCCGGGAGTTGACCAAGCTGTTCGAAACGGTGCTCGACGGCAGCGTGGGCGAGCTCCACGCCCAGGTGAGTGCAGATTCCAACCAGCGCAAGGGCGAGTTCGTGGTGATGGTCCAGGGCGCCGACGACGACGCTCAGGCTCAGCTGATCGAAGGCCAGCGGCTGTACGCCAAGCTCAGTGAGCACCTGCCACCTTCAACTGCCGCAAAGCTGGCGGCCGATATCAGCGGTGCATCGCGCAAGGCGCTGTACGGGCAGGGGACGATCTAGCAAGGCAGCGCACGCCGCGTGCGACAATGCGCGCGGCGGAGTCGGCCAGGCAGTCGCGTCATCCACGTCCACTTCGGTGGGCAAGGATGCCGAGGAAAGTCCGGGCTCCACAGGGCACGGTGCCAGGTAACCCCTGGGCGGCGCGAGCCGACGGAAAGTGCAACAGAAAGATACCGCCGAACGGCGTCGCAAGACGCGCGTGGCAAGGGTGAAATGGTGCGGTAAGAGCGCACCGCGAGCCTGGTAACAGGCCGGCACGGCAAACCCCACCGGGAGCAAGACCAAATAGGGACCTCATGACGCGGCCCGCGTCGGGTCCGGGTAGGTTGCTCGAGCGTAACGGTGACGTTGCGCCTAGAGGAATGACTGTCCACGACAGAACCCGGCTTATCGGCCGGCTCCGCCGCTTTTTCTGTCGCGATGGCGACATAAAAAGCCCCAAAGATTTTGCTCAGCAAAATTTCGGGCCCCGGGCTCGGACACCCGAAACCCCGCCGCTGTCGCGGCGCCCCCTTTACCAAAGGGGGCTGTGTCGCACCATCTAATCTGCGATCTGCAAACTGGACGGCGCCGGGAGTGGTGCTTTTGCAGAAGTGGGCCGTGCCTGCGAGCTCTTGGCTCCACTTCAAATGCAGCCCCAAAGATTTTGCTGGGCAAAATCTCGGGCCCCGGGCTGCTACACCCGAAACCCCGCCGCTGTCGCTGCGCCCCTTTACCGGAGTGGGCTATGTCGCGACGTTCAAAGCGTGATCGTCAAAGCAGATGTCTCCGGGGAGACGTGCCCCCTGTAGGAGCATGCCCTGCCAGCCAGTTTTTTTGCGGTCCAGGACTACCGGCACGCTGCGCTGGTGCCATGGGCCATCTCACGCCTGCACATCCAGCGTGGTTTCGCCCTCGAACACCCCATCGGGTCCGAACCTGCGTTCGCTGATCCAGCCGCGGCCTTCGTGGTCGATCGCGACCAGGGTGCTGGCGCGGGTGCCGTAGGTCGGGCCGCGGATGAAGGCGGGCGCGAGCAGTCGCTCCAGCTCGATGCCAACGCCTGTATCAGGCAGTTCACTGTCGATAGGGGCGGTTTCGTCCGCGAGCGCGCGCCACAAAGGGGCCGGATCATCGCTGCCGCCTTGGAGCCACGATTGGAGCGCGGTTGTGAGCCGTCGAGTCTTGGGCCAGGGCAGCGCGAGCACGCCGTTGGACATGCCGTGGACGCCCGGCTGCAGGTTTGCCACGAGAGGCTCGGGCTGATTGCCGACGTAGCTGCATTGGTCCGAATCGACCAGCAGCAGGTTGAACGGCGCATAGCGAGAGGCCTGCGCGCGGACAGTCTCGGCGTGGTCATGCGCGCAGTTGGCAGAGTCCAGGAAGTCGACCGGCAGGCTGCCGCGGGACGTGCCGCCCGGCAGTTCCACGCCCGGCGCCCTGAAGTTGGTCACCACCGAGCAGCGTCCGCGCGCATCCAGCCCCAGCCAGGTCCCGCCTGACCTCAGGTCGCGCCCCGCAAGGATCTCTCCTTGCCGTGGGTCCGGTCGCCACCGCGACAGCGGCAGGGTCGGCCGGGCGTGGAACTCGTCGCGATTGCCCGCCAGCACCACGCGCCAGCGCGGGTGAAGCTTCCAGGCGAGGACGGTGAGGCACATGCGGGCATTGTCGTCAGCGCAAGAGTGGAGCGCTACAGCTCCGAAATGTCCGTCCGGCGCGAATGACCTTCACAAGGGCTGCACCGGACTCGAATTTGACTCAATCTCAAATTTTGAGACTAAACAGCAGCTTGTGGATAAAGCTTGAACAAGTTTCTGAAGTATGCCGCAAGCCATTGAACTGCAAAGTGATTTTCAGCATCCGTGCCTGTTGACAACGTTTAGTTGGGTGCTAAGGTGGGCAGCAGAGGGAAAACCGGGTTTTACGTGGTTTTTCGTGGTTGAATTTTCCGTCTCTTGGCGGCTTTCGTGGGTGCAGGGCAGTGTTCCAGGGCGAGACCGCAATCACAGTGGACGACAAGGGCAGGCTGGCGGTTCCCACCGCCTACCGCGAGCTCGTCGCCCGTGAGTGCGCCAATCGCCTGGTGATCGCCTACAACCCATTCGAGCTGGGCTGCCTGTACCTGTATCCCGAGGCCGAATGGCAGCGGGTGCGGGACTCGGTCAACGGCCTGCCCAGCACCCAGCGGGCGCATCGCAACCTGCAGTTGAAGCTGGTTGGCGCGGCCACTCCGGTGGAGCTGGACGGCAACGGGCGCATCAGCATCCCGGCCAGCCATCGCAGCGCGGTGGGCATTGAAAAGAAGGCCGTGCTGCTGGGCATGGGCGACAAGTTCGAATTGTGGAGCGAGCAGGCGCATCACGCCCAGATCCGTCAGACCCTGTCCGACGATGACCTGAGCGAGCACATGCTCGATCTGAAGCTGTGACCGGCGGTGCCCGGGTGCGCGGCGAAGCGCAGGCCGGCCACCTTCCAGCGCAGCACTTGCCGGTGATGTTCGAGCAGGTCATGGAAGGGCTGCAGGTACGCGGGGACGGAACCTACCTGGACGGCACCTTCGGGCGCGGCGGGCACGCGCGCGGCGTGCTGCAACGACTTGGCCCGGGAGGGCGCCTGCTGCTGATGGACAAGGATCCCGAAGCCATTGCCCACGCCGAAGTTGCGTTCGCGGGCGATGCGCGCGTCGCGATCCATCGCGGCAGCTTCACCGACATGGCGCATTGGGATGCAGCGGCGAACGGTATCGACGGGATCCTGCTCGACCTCGGCGTCTCGTCCCCGCAGCTGGACGTGGCCGAGCGCGGTTTCAGCTTCGGCAAGGACGGACCGCTGGACATGCGCATGGACCCGGACAGCGGGGAAAGTGCGGCCCAGTGGCTGGCCCGCGCCGATGAAGCGGAGATCGCCGAGGTGCTGTGGACCTACGGCGAAGAGCGCATGAGCCGCCGCATCGCCCGCGCCATTATCGCGCGTCGGCAGGACAAGCCCTTCACCCGCACCGGTGACCTTGCCGACTTGCTGGGCGCGGTGGTTGGACGCAAGAGCGCGCCGGGGAAGAAGGAAATCCATCCGGCCACGCGCAGCTTCCAGGCGATCCGTATCCACATCAACCGCGAGTTGGCGGACCTGGAAGCGGGACTTGCGGCGACCCTGGACTGCCTCAGGGACGGCGGTCGATTGGCGGTGATCAGCTTCCACTCACTGGAAGACCGGATGGTCAAGCGATTCATCGCGGCCCATTCCAAGGCGCCGCCGGCCAACCGCCGCCTGCCGGCCCTGCAGGTGTTCGTTCCCAACCTTGCCGCGATCGGTGGCGCGCAGCGCGCAACGGCAGAGGAAAGCTCATCCAACCCGCGGGCGCGCAGCGCGACGCTGCGGGTGGCCGAAAGGCTCGCAGCCTCTCCAGGCGACGGCCAACGGGCGGTAGACGCGTGATGCGCGCGCTGCTGGCGGTGCTGATCCTGGCCAACGTAGGCACGGCTATTGGCAGCGTGCACGCGCGCCACCAGCACCGGCTGCTGTTCGTCGAGCTGTCGCGGCTGCAGCTGGTGCGTGACGAACTGAACATCGAGTTCGGCCGCCTGCAGCTGGAGCAGGCTACCGTCGCCGACAGCACGCGAATTGATGCGGTGGCGCGCACGCGCCTGGGCATGAAGTCACCCGAAGCCGGTGACGTGATTGTGGTGCGGCCATGAAGGGTGCGGTGAAGAATGCACCGCCGCGCAACCGCAACCGGGCGCGCTTCAATCTGCGCGGGCGGGTGACCCTGGTGGTCTGCGCGCTGGCCCTGTGCTCGGTCAGCCTGGTCGGTCGCGCCGCGTACGTGCAGCTGGTCAACAGCGATTTCTACCAGAAGCAGGGCAACGAACGCTTCATCCGCGATATCGAGATTCCCACCTCGCGCGGCATGATCACCGACCGCAATGGCGAGCCGGTGGCGGTCTCCTCGCCGGTCGAATCCATCTGGTGCGATCCGCAGCAGCTGATGAAGAATCCCGCTGACCTGCCGAAGCTGGCGCGCGTGCTGGACGAGCCGGAAGCCGAGCTGATCCGTCGTGTCAGCCAGCGGGCGGAGAAGGAGTTCTATTTCCTCAAGCGGCGCATCAACCCGGACGAGGCCAAGCGGATCCTGGCGCACAAGATTCCCGGGGTGTACTCGCGTCGCGAATACCGACGTTTCTATCCGCAGGGCGAGGCCATGGCGCACGTCCTGGGCTTCACCAACATCGACGATCGCGGACAGGAAGGGCTGGAGCTGGCATTCGACGACTGGTTGCGCGGCACACCCGGAGCGAAGCGCGTGATCCGCGACAACCACGGCCGCATCGTGGAGAACGTGGACCTGGTCAAGCAGGCGCAGCCGGGCAAGCCGCTCACGCTCAGCATTGATCGCCGCATCCAGTACCTGGCCTTTCGCGAGCTCAAGCAGCAGCTGCAGCTGAGCGGCGCCAGCAGCGGTTCGGCCGTGGTGCTGGACGTGGCCACCGGCGAGGTCCTGGCCATGGTCAACCTGCCGACCTACAACTCCAACGCACCCTCGTCGGGCAAGCTGGACGCGCGCCGCAACCGCGCCGTCACCGACGTGATCGAGCCCGGTTCCACGATGAAGCCCCTGACCGCCGCTGCGGCGCTGGAGGCCGGAACCGCGACACCGACCAGCGTCATCGACACAAGGCCGGGCTGGATCGCCAATGGCCGCTGGCGCACCAGCGACACGCACAACTACGGCGTGCTGACCACCACGGGCGTGATCACCAAGAGCTCCAATGTCGGTGCGGCGAAGCTGGTGGCAACGCTGTCCGACCAGGACTTCTACACGTTTCTGCGGCGCTTCGGCTACGGCCAGAAGCCGGGCAGCGGATTTCCCGGCGAGGTGAGCGGAAGCTTGCCGGCGCCGCAGTTCTGGAGCCGCACCACCAAGCAGACCATGTCCTACGGCTACGGGATATCGGCCACGCCGCTGCAGGTTGCGCAGGCGTACGCGGCCCTGGCCAACCACGGCAGGCTGCTCCCGCCGACCTTCGTCAAGGGCCAGCGAAATGAAGGCCGCCAGGTGCTGGACCCGGTCGTTGCCGGGCAGGTGATGAAGATGATGCAGACGGTGACCGAAACCGGCGGCACCGCCACCCAGGCGGCCATCCTGGGCTACCACGTCGCCGGCAAGACCGGCACCGCGCGTATTTCCGAAGGCGGCGGCTACTCGCGTCGCTATACCGCCTTCTTCGCCGGTGTGGTGCCGGTGGATAATCCGCGCTTCGCGATGGCCGTGGTGATCACCGATCCGGTCCCGGGTCGGCTGGGCTACTACGGCGGCCTGGTGTCGGCTCCCGTGTTCCACAACGTCATGGAGGGCGCGCTGCGCCTGATGGACGTGCCGCCGGACGACATCGAGACCTGGCTCGCCGCCCAGGCCAAATCCGAATCGGAGGCGTCTTCCAGGGTGCAGGGCGTGAGGCCCGCAGCGCGGTCCGATTACGCCGACGCGAGCGCGCCGGTTCGGCCGCGCTCGGCGGCCACGCTACCGGCACCATTACCGGAGCCGCTGCAGTGAGGCGTTCGATGAGCCTGGCCGACCTGCTGCCCGATGTCGAGGTTCCGCGTGGCGTGGTGGTGCGCGGGTTGGTCCAGGACAGCCGAGCGGTGCAGCCTGGCGACGGATTCGTCGCGATCGGCGGATTTGGCGCGCATGGACTCACCTTCGCAGACCAGGCGCGCGAGCGCGGTGCCAGCGCGATCCTGTTCGAGCCACCCGCGCCCGAAACAATGGCCGCGCCAGCCGACGCGATCCCGGTGCCCGGGCTGCGCTCACGCCTGGGGGAAATGGCCGACCGTTTCCATGCACGGCCATCGCAGCAGCTGACCGTGGTCGGCGTGACCGGAACCAACGGCAAGACCTCGGTCGTGCAGCTCCTCTCCCAGGCCTGGCACCTGCGTGGGACCCGCTGCGGCAGCATCGGCACCTTGGGTGCAGGCATGTACGGACAGGTTTTGGCCACCGGCTTCACCACGCCGCTGGTGCTGCAGCTGCACGCGCTGCTCGGACAAATGCGTGACTCTGGCGCGCGTGCGGTGGCGATGGAAGTGAGCTCGCATGCGCTGGACCAGGGTCGCGTGGATGGCGTGCATTTCGATGTCGGCGTGTTCACCAACCTCAGTCGCGACCACCTCGATTACCACGGTGACATGGACTCCTACGGCGCCGCCAAGGCGAAACTGCTGGCATGGCCCGGCCTCAATGCTGCCGTGATCAACCTCGACGATGAGTTCGGGCTTTCGATGGCCGGCACGCTGCCGCAGGGTCTGAGAACCATCGGGCTGAGCTCACGTGAGAACGAGGCCGCTACCCTGCAGGCCACCGCGCTGCAGCTCGACGCGGCAGGCCTGGCGTTCCAACTGACCGTGGGTGGCGCTTCTTTCCCGGTGCAGTCCCGCCTGCTTGGACGATTCAGCGTGGACAATCTGCTGGCCGTCGCCGGCGCGCTGTATGCACTGGGCGATGCCCCTGTGGAGATCGCGCGCACCCTGTCGCGCCTGCAGCCCGTGCACGGGCGCATGAATCGGCTCGGCGGTGATGCCGGCAAGCCGCTGGTGGTCGTGGACTATGCACACACTCCCGATGCGCTGGAGCAGGCGCTGGCCAGCGTGCGTAGCCACGCCCAGGGGCGCGTCATCTGCGTGTTCGGCTGTGGCGGCGAGCGCGACACCGGCAAGCGTGCGCAGATGGGCGCCAGTGCGGAACGGCTGGCCGACCTGCTGGTCATCACCGACGACAATCCCCGCAGCGAAGACGGTAACGCGATCGTGGCCGACATCGTGTCCGGCCTGGAGCGGGCCGGCGCGGCGCTGGTGCTGCGCGATCGCGCGCAGGCCATTGCACGCGCCATCCAGGAGGCCACTGCCGACGACATCGTGCTGGTGGCAGGCAAGGGCCATGAGCCGTACCAGGAGATCAACGGGTTCCGGCATCCATTCGACGACACCGCCGTCGCCCGTCGGTGCCTGGACGCGCGCGCCACGCAGTCCGAAGCAGCCGCCACCCAGGAGCGCCCATGAAGCGCTTGCCGCTTTCGCTGTTGGCGCACTGGGCAGGCGGAGAACTCCGCGGCGACGATGACGTGGTAGACAGCATCACCAACGACACCCGCTGCCTGCTTGCCGGTGGCCTGTACGTGGCGATTCGCGGCGAACGCTTCGACGGCCATGATTTCGCCTACGACGCAGCCATGCGCAGCGCCAGCGCACTGATGGTCGACCATGCGGTGGATGTGGACCTGCCGCAAATCGTGGTCGAGGATCCGCAGCTGGCGTTGGCAGGTATTGCCACGCGCCTGCAGAGTGAGCGCAGCGCGCGGGTCATCGCCATCACCGGCAGCAACGGCAAGACCTCGGTCAAGGCGCTGCTGCAGTCGATCCTGTCGCGCGCCGGCCACAGCTACGCGAATCCTGGCAACCGCAACAACGAGATCGGCCTGCCACTGTCGGTGATCGACGCGCCTGACGATGCCGACTTCGCAATATATGAAATGGGCGCTGGCAAGCCCGGCGACATCGCCTACCTAGCGCAGATTGCGGTGCCCGATGTCGCTCTGGTCAACAATGTCGGCGCCGCGCACCTGGAGAGGATGGGCAGCCTGCTGGGCATTGCCGAAACCAAGGGCGCGATCCTCTCGGCCCTGCGCAGCGACGGCGTGGCGGTGATCAATGCCGACGATGCATTCGCCGAATACTTCGCCACGCGCAGTGCAGGCCATCAGGTGCTGCGCTTTGCGCTTGAGTCCAGCGCCGAGGTGACGGCGCGCGACGTGCAGGCCGGCGATGCGGGTTCCACCTTCATTCTGGTCACGCCGCTGGGCGAGGTGCCGGTGGTGCTGCCGCTGCCGGGCCGACACAACGTGCTCAACGCGCTTGCCGCGGCGGCGCTTGCCGTGGCCAGCGGCGCCAGTCTCGCCACCATCGCTGACGGCCTGGCCGATGCCGCGCCGGTCCCGGGCCGGCAAATTGCCCACGCATTGCGCAGCGGCGTGATCCTGATCGACGACAGCTACAACGCCAACCCTGCGTCGCTGGGGGCGGCGATCGCCACGCTGCGTGCTGCAGGCGGCCAATCATGGCTGGTGCTTGGCGACATGCGCGAACTGGGCGCCGAGGCCGATGCGCTGCACGCCGAGGCCGGGCGACAGGCCGCCGCTGCAGGCATCGAGCGCCTGTACACGCTGGGCGTCCTGAGCGCCAGCGCAGCCAGCGCCTTCGGCAAGGGTGCGCGCGCGTTCGAAACGCATGCGGCGCTTGCCGCAGCGCTGCACCAGGATCTGCAGGCGCGCAGCGCCGATCTCCAGGACGCCCGATCGCTGCGCGTGCTCGTCAAGGGGTCGCGCGGCAGCGCGATGGAACGGATCGTCAACACACTGCTGAACACCGCGGCGTCACGTCCTGGGGAGGACAGAACGCATGCTGCTTGAACTCACACGCTGGTTGCAGCAGCTGGAGAGCCTGTTCGGGCTGTTTGGCTACCTCACCTTCCGCGGCATCCTGGCAGCGCTGACCGCGCTGTTCCTGTCGCTATGGATGGGTCCTGCGGTGATCCGCCGCCTGGGCCAGTTCAAGGGTGGACAGCCGATCCGTTCGGATGGGCCGCAGACCCACTTCGCCAAGGCCGGTACGCCGACCATGGGTGGAGCGCTGATCCTGATGACGGTGCTGCTGTCGGTGCTTTTGTGGGGCGACCTGCGCAACCGCTACGTGTGGCTGGTGCTTGTGGTGATGCTGGCCTTCGGCGCGATCGGCTGGTACGACGACTGGATCAAGATCGTCCGCCGCGATTCCAACGGGTTGAAGTCGCGCTGGAAATACCTGCTGCAGTCGATCGTCGGCCTGGCCGCGGGGCTGTTTTTGTATTACACGGCCGATCCGTCGGTGCCGGCGTCCACCACGTTCTATATCCCGATGTTCAAGAGCATCGCGCTTCCGCTGGCCGGCTTCAGCTTCGTGGCGATCGCCTACTTCTGGATCGTGGGGTTTTCGAACGCGGTCAACCTGACCGATGGACTGGACGGACTGGCGATCATGCCTACCGTGCTGGTGGCGTGCGCGCTGGGCGTGTTCGCCTACGCCTCGGGTAACGCGGTGTTCGCCGAGTACCTGCAGATCCCGCGCGTTCCCGGGGCCGGCGAGCTGATCGTGATCTGTGCGGCGATCGCCGGCGCGGGCCTGGGTTTCCTCTGGTTCAACACCTATCCGGCCACGGTGTTCATGGGCGACATCGGTGCCTTGGCGTTGGGCGCGGTGCTGGGCACGGTCGCGGTGATCGTGCGCCAGGAGTTGGTCTTGGTGATCATGGGCGGCATCTTCGTCATCGAAACGCTGTCGGTGATGATCCAGGTGGCCTCGTTCAAGCTCACAGGAAAGCGCGTGTTCCGCATGGCGCCGATTCACCATCATTTTGAACTGAAGGGTTGGCCCGAGCCGCGGGTCATCGTGCGCTTCTGGATTATTTCGGTGGTCCTGGTGCTGGTTGGCCTGGCCACGTTGAAGGTGCGCTGATGTACGACGCCTACCCAGGAAACGGACCGCGCCAGGCAACGCGCCTGGACGCCATCGGCGGACGCTACGACGCCTGGCTGATGGGCGCGGTGCTGGCGCTGGCCGCGCTGGGCGTGGTCATGGTGGCGTCGGCATCGATCTCGATGGCCGCTTCGCCCACGCACTACCTCACGCGCCACGTGGTGTTCCTGGCCATCGGCATCGGCCTGGCTTCGTGGGTGATGCGTACCGAGTTGAAGAACATCGAGCGCTATAACCACCTGCTGCTGCTGCTCTGCTTCCTGCTGTTGCTGGCCGTGTTCGTGCCCGGCGTAGGCGTGAGCGTCAAAGGCGCGCACCGCTGGATCAACCTGGGGGTCTCCAACTTCCAGGTGGTGGAAGTGGTCAAGGTGCTCTTCATCGTGTGGCTGGCCAGCTATCTCGTGCGCTTCCGCGACGAGGTCAACGCCACCTGGCCGGCGATGCTCAAGCCGCTGGGCGTCGCGGTGGGGCTGGTTGCGCTGCTGTTGCTGCAGCCGGATTTCGGATCGTCGTCGCTGCTGCTGGCGATCACCGCGGGGATGCTCGTGCTCGGTGGCGTGAATATGCCACGCATGTTCGGGCCGGTGCTGGTCGGGCTTCCGTTGCTGGCGATGATCGCCATTGCCGAACCGTACCGAATGCGCCGCCTGACCTCATTTGCCGATCCGTGGGCGGACCCGTTCGGCAGCGGCTACCAGTTGACCAACGCGCTGATGGCCATCGGTCGCGGCGAATGGTTCGGGGTGGGGCTTGGCGCCAGCGTGCAGAAGCTCAATTTCCTGCCCGAGGCACATACCGATTTCATCCTTGCGGTGATCGGCGAGGAGCTGGGCTTCGTGGGGATATGCGCGGTGATCGGGCTGTACGCGCTGCTGGTGGGTCGCGCGTTCTGGGTGGGCCTGCGCTGCGTCGAAATGGGGCGCCACTTCTCCGGCTACGTCGCCTTCGGGATCGCCCTGTGGATCAGCATGCAGAGCTTCGTTTCGATCGGCGTCAACCTGGGGCTGCTGCCCACCAAGGGCCTGACCCTGCCGCTCATTTCCTCGGGCGGCTCCAGCGTGATCATGACCTGCGTCGCGATGGGGCTTCTGCTGCGCGTCTCCTACGAATTCAACCGCGCAGAACGCCATGTCGCGCTTCGCGGCGAAGCGCCAGAGCCAGCCGCCGCGCACGATTCCACGCCGACCCTTCCGCTGCCCGCTTCGCTGGTGCGCGGGACCAGCCGTCTCAAGTCGCGCATCGAGCCCTCGTACGAGAGGATCGCATGACCGTTCGCGCAGCCGCCTCCATGGCTTCGGCCCCGGTGATGATCCTTGCCGGTGGTACCGGTGGGCATATTTTCCCCGCGCTGGCGGTGGCCAAGGTGCTGCGCGCACGCGGCATCCCGGTGACGTGGCTGGGTGCCACTGGCGCCATGGAAAGCCGGCTGGTGCCGCAGCACGATATTCCGCTGGACACCATTGCCGTATCAGGCCTGAGAGGCAAGGGCGCAATGGCGCTGCTCCGGGCCCCGCTGAACGTGCTCGCGGCGATTCGAAATGCGGGCTCGATCCTGCGCCAGCGTGATCCCCGTGCCGTGGTCAGTTTCGGCGGATTCGCGGCCGGACCCGGTGGCATGGCTGCGCGCCTGCAGGGACGCCCCTTGCTCGTCCACGAACAGAACCGCGCGCCGGGCTTGACCAATCGCGTGCTGGAAAAATTTGCCAGCCGCGTGCTCAGTGGCTTTCCAGGCAGCTTTGCCCGTGGCGAAGAAGTGGTGGGCAACCCGGTACGCAGCGAGATCGCGGCGCTGCCGATTCCTGCGCAGAGGCTTGCCGATCGCCATGCGCCCCTGCGCCTGCTGGTGCTGGGTGGAAGCCAGGGCGCGCGCGTGCTCAACCATGCGCTGCCGCAGGCTCTGGCGAACCTGTCTGAGTACGCATTCGAAGTTCGCCACCAGTGCGGCGAGAAGATGCTTTCCGAAGCGCTGGAGGCCTATGCCAGCGCAGGCGTCGAGGCCAGCGTCGAGGCGTTCATCGCCGACATGGCCGGTGCCTATGCGTGGGCCGATCTGGTCGTGTGCCGTGCCGGCGCCTCGACGCTCGCTGAACTGTGCGCCGCCGGTATCGGCAGCGTACTGGTGCCGTTCGCCGCTGCCGTCGACGACCACCAGACCCGCAACGCCGAATACCTGGTGGAGCGGGGCGCTGCGCTGCTGCTGAAGCAGGACGAGCATCTGGCTTCGCGATTGCAGGACGCCTTGCGCGAGCTCGCTGCGGCACCCTCGCGGCGGCTGTCCATGGCCAAGGCCGCGCGCGCGCTGGCCATGCCCGACGCGGCCGAACGCATTGCCGACATCATCCTGGAGGAGGCGGCATGATGCGACCAGCAGCAAGCAGTGGATTGGGAAGCCGCGCAGAACGCATTTCCGCGGCAGCTCCCCGCGCGCGTAGATCCGAGCTTGCTCGGATGCCTTGGAGCCGCCAGGCATCCGGGCAAGCTCGGATCTACCTCAAGCCTCGCACGCTATCTCCGGGTTTCCTCTGCAGCGGAGCCACCGCATGATCGCCGCCGCTCGCGAACGCCGGCTGCGGCACACCGGCGACCTGGCCGAAGAATTCCGCCGCGTCCACTTCGTCGGGATCGGCGGCTCGGGCATGAGCGGCATTGCAGAGGTGCTGTGCACGCTGGGCTACGAAGTGTCGGGTTCTGACAACGCCGACAACGCCGCAACGCGGCGACTCGCCTCGCTCGGCGTGCGCGTCATGCGCGGACACAACGCGTCCAACGTGCTTGGCACCGACTGCGTAGTGATGTCGAGCGCGATCCGCGAAGACAACCCGGAGCTGATGGAGGCGCGATCGCAGCGCATCCCAATCGTGCAGCGCGCGGCGATGCTTGCCGAGCTGATGCGCTTCCGTCGCGGCATCGCGGTGGCCGGCACCCACGGCAAGACCACGACCACCAGTCTCACCGCCGCAGTGCTGAGCGAAGGCGGCCTGGATCCGACCTTCGTCATCGGCGGGCAGCTCCTGGCCGCAGGCGCCAACGCCAAGCTTGGCGACGGACAATGGCTGGTGGCCGAAGCCGACGAGAGCGACGGCAGCTTCCTGCGCCTGAACCCGCTGATGTCGGTCATCACCAATATCGACGCCGATCACCTGGAGAACTACGACAACGATTTCAGCAAGGTCCAGGCCGCCTTTGCCGAGTTCCTGCAGCGCCTGCCGTTCTACGGGCTGGCGGTGCTGTGCATCGACGATCCGGAAGTCGCCGCCCTCGCGCTGGAAACGCCACGCCACGTGATGAGCTACGGGTTTGCCGGGAACGCCGACGTGCGCGCCGAAAACGTTACCCAGCTTGGCGGGCGCATGCACTTCACCCTGCGCCTGCCTGAAGATGCGCAGGTCGAGGTCACCCTGGCCCTGCCGGGCATGCACAACGTGCAGAACGCGCTGGCCGCCGCCGCCGTTGGCTGGCAGCTCGGCGTGGCGCCGCAGTCGATCGCCGATGCATTGCAGAAGTTCACCGGTATCGGCCGGCGCTTCAATGAACTTGGCGAAGTCACCACCGCCGCAGGTGCGCGCGTGCAGGTGATCGACGACTACGGCCACCATCCGCGCGAACTCGCCGCAGTGTTCGCGGCGGCGCGCGGCGGCTGGCCTGAAAAACGACTGGTGGTGGCGTTCCAGCCACACCGCTACAGCCGCACACGCGATCAGTTCGACGCGTTCGCGGCGGTGCTGTCCGAAGTCGACGCGCTGGTCCTGAGCGAAGTCTATCCCGCCGGCGAAGCGCCGATCGCCGGCGCCGATTCGAAAGCCCTGGCCCGCGCGATCCGCGCGCGTGGCCGCAACGAGCCGGTCGTGGTCAGCGAAGTTTCCGAACTGCCACGCGTGTTGCCCGACCTGCTGCAGGACGGCGATCTGCTGCTGGTCATGGGTGCAGGTGACATCGGACACATTGCCCAGCACATCGCCAGCCACGGATTCGAGGACATCGGCGCCGCATGAGCACCGACCGGCTGCCACCGCTGCTGACCCGCCGCCCCGAGGACTTCGGCCGCGTCGCCGTGCTCATGGGTGGCACCTCCAGCGAGCGCGCGGTATCGCTGGATTCGGGCGCCAACGTGCTCGATGCGCTGCGCGCCGCCGGAATCGATGCAAGCGCGGTCGACGGCGTGCCGGCGCTGATCGACGCACTGACACAGCAGCGCTTCGACCGCGTGTTCAACATCCTGCACGGCGGCGACGGTGAAAACGGTGTGCTGCAGGGGCTTCTGCAGGCACTGGGCATCCCGTTCACCGGCTCCGGCGTGCTTGGCAGCGCGCTGACGATGGACAAGATCCGCACCAAGCAGGTGTGGATCGCCGCCGGCCTGCCGACGCCACGGTTCGAGCGCCTAGCGCGCGGTGCCGACCTCGACGCCGCCGCGGCCCGGCTCGGCTATCCGGTATTCGTCAAGCCGTCGTGCGAAGGCTCCAGCGTTGGCGTGTTCCGCGTGCTGTCGGCCGCCGACCTGCCACCGGCGATCGCGTTCGCCGCCAGCTCCGACGGCGAGCTGCTGATGGAGCAGATGGTGCGCGGCGATGAGCTGACGGTCGGTATCCTCGGTGACCTGGCGCTGCCATCGATCCGCATCGTTCCGGCGGGCGAGTGGTACGACTACCACGCTAAATACGTGGCCAACGACACGCAGTACCTGTGCCCGGGTCTCGAAGGCGAGGTCGAGGATGACGTCTGCGCGCTGGCCCTGGCCGCGTTTCGTGCTGCCGGCTGCAGCGGCTGGGGCCGGGTCGACGTGATGCGCGACCGCGAGCGTGGCCTGCAGCTGATCGAGGTCAACACATCCCCTGGCATGACCAGCCACTCGCTGGTGCCAAAGGCGGCGGGGCAGGCCGGGGCGGACTTCGGCCAGCTGTGCTGGCGCATCCTCGAGCAAACGCTGCCGGAGGCACAGCAATGAGCAGCCTGTTGCGCATCGTGGCCTGGATGCTGGCGCTGGCGCTGGTCGCGCTGCCGGTGGTCGCCGCGGTCAACGGCTGGATCGGGGCCGAGCGTTGGCCACTGACCAGATTGCGCGTGCACGGGGAGTTCGAACGCGTCGATCCCGCAATGCTGCGCACGGTGGTGCTCCCGTTTGCCGCCCGCGGGTTCTTCGCCGTGCGCCTGGACGAGGCACAGCAGGCTATCGAGAGGCTCCCGTGGGTGGAGCGTGCCGAGGTGCGCAAGCGTTGGCCGGACATCATTGAAATCCTGGTGGTCGAACATCGGCCGTTCGCACGCTGGGGCAACGACCGTCTGCTGTCGGTGCAGGGCCGGCTGTTTCCGATCCCCAAAGGCCTCGCGCTTGACCGCCTTCCGCGGCTGTCCGGTCCGGACACGCAGGTCCCCGAAGTGGTCGCGCTCTACAACGAGTCGCGCTCACTGTTCGCACCGTTGGGTCTTGAAGTCAGCGGACTGGCGATGGACCGCCGCGGCAGCTGGTCGATGGTGCTGGACAACGGCACCCAGGTGGTCGTCGGTCGCGCCGACACGCGTCCGCGCCTGGGCCGCTTTGCACGCATGCTTCCGCAGCTCCTGGCCAGCAATACGCGGCCGCTGCGACGTGCCGACCTTCGCTACACCAATGGCTTCTCATTGAGTTGGCAGGAAGAGCAGGGCACCGGGACCCGGGAAGCGGGAGATAGCCAGTCCGGGGGTGTCGTCGTCGCAGAGACCATCGTGACCCCGCTTGCAACCCGTGGGCCCGATGCGCCTGGCCTCTACGGCGTGTCACCAGCGCTTGTGTCCCGTTCCCGTTTCCCGTTTCCCCGCACCACCTCTGTTCCCGATTCCCCGATTTCCCGCTATTCCCCACAGGCCAACACATGAACCGCAAGGGCGACAAATCGCTGATCGTCGGGCTCGACATCGGCACTTCCAAGGTCACCGCGCTGGTTGGCGAATATTCGCCGGGCAACCCGATCGAAGTGATCGGCATCGGCTCGCACGAATCGCGCGGGCTCAAGCGTGGTGTGGTGGTCGACATCGAATCCACCGTGCAGTCGATCCAGCGCGCGGTTGAGGAAGCCGAGCTGATGGCCGGCTGCGAAATACGCTCGGTCTATGCCTCGATCTCCGGCAACCACGTGCAGTGCAAGAACTCGCCCGGCATCGTGCCGATCCGCGACGGCGAGGTGACCTGGGGCGACCTGGACCGCGTGCTCGAAGCGGCCAAGGCCGTGGCCATCCCGGCTGACCAGAAGATCCTCCACGCGATCCCGCGCGAGTACGTGCTGGACGATTCGCAGGAGGGCATCCGCAACCCGGTCGGCATGACCGGTGTGCGCCTGGAAGTGCACGCGCACCTGGTGGTGTGCGCGCAGTCGGCCGCGGCCAACATCAGCAAGTGCGTGCAGCGCTGCGGTCTGCAGATCGATGACCTGATCCTGTCCTCGCTGGCGTCCAGCGTCGCGGTTCTCACCAGCGACGAGCGCGAGCTCGGCGTGGTGCTGGTGGACATGGGCGCCGGCACCACCGACCTGGCGGTGTTCGTGCAGGGTGCGATCTGCCATACCGCCTCGCTGCCTATCGCTGGCGACCACGTCACCAACGACATCGCCCACATGCTGCGCACGCCCACCCCGGAGGCCGAGCAGATCAAGGTGCGCTACGCCTGCGCGCTGGCGCAGCTGGCCACCGCCGAAGAGAGCATCCAGGTACCCAGCGTTGGAGACAGGCCGCCGCGACGGATGCCGAGGCACTCGCTGGCGCAGGCAGTGCAGGGGCGCTACGAGGAAATTTTCGAGATGGTCCAGGCCGAACTGCGCCGCTCCGGTTTCGAAGAGCTGGTGCGCGCCGGCATGGTGCTGACCGGTGGCGCTTCGAAGATGGAAGGCGTGGTCGAGCTGGCCGAGGAAATGCTGCAGATGCCGGTGCGCATCGGCATCCCGCAGCACGTCACCGGCCTGGGCGAAGTGGTCGGCAATCCGGTCCACGCCACCGGCGTGGGCCTGCTGCTGATGGGCAGCCAGATCGAGCATCCACGCAGGCCATCGCTGCCCACTGGCAAGGCGGGAAACCTGTTCAACAAATTGAAGAACTGGTACCGCGGGGAGTTCTAGGCGCAGGAACCGGCAACAGCAACGAAACCAGAAACGAGCAGGCGGGAAAGAGGAATGGGAACGGCGCAGGGAGCCGGGCAGGGCACCAGGGCAGAGCACCAAGGCAAAACACCGAGGCAAAGCACCAAGGCAAGCAAGGCGGAGAGGACGGCGGCGGCAGGCATGCAAGGCAATGAGAACAAGGACGCCGGAGGCACGGCGTCAACCCGATTCGGGAGCACGTTCAGAGGAATCCGGAAGCTTCATTTCCCGTCCCCTGATCCCGGTTCCCGCTCTTGCAACACATAACTAGACATATAAGAGGACACGGACATGGCACATTTCGAACTGGTTGAAAGGATGGCTCCGAACGCGGTGATCAAGGTCATCGGCGTGGGCGGCGGCGGCGGCAACGCGGTCGCGCACATGGTCGCAAGCAGCGTGGAAGGGGTGGAATTCATCACCGCCAATACCGATTCGCAGGCGATCAGCAGCTGCGGCGCCAAGACCCAGCTGCAGCTGGGCGGCAACGTCACCAAGGGCCTCGGCGCGGGCGCCAATCCGGAAGTCGGGCGCCAGGCGGCGCTGGAAGATCGCGAGCGCATCATCGCCGCGCTGGATGGTGCCGACATGGTGTTTATCACCGCCGGCATGGGTGGCGGCACCGGCACCGGCGCAGCGCCGGTCGTGGCCCAACTGGCCAAGGAAATGGGCATCCTGACCGTGGCGGTGGTCACCAAACCGTTCCCGTTCGAAGGCCGCCGGCGCATGCAGGTGGCGCTCAAGGGGATCGAGGAGCTGTCGCACCATTGCGATTCGCTGATCACGATTCCCAATGAAAAGTTGATCACCGTGCTGGGGCGCAACGCGACCATGATCCA
>JBBSVH010000021.1:0-24204 GCA_038233685.1 Lysobacterales bacterium
ATTGCCACCGCGCGCGAATGGACGGCACATCAGCCCGGAGACGCCCAGGCGCACCGCTGGCTGGCGGTCGCCCTGCAGCAGGGCGGCAATGCGCAGGGCGCGATGCAGAGCCTGGACCGCGCCATCGAGCTGGCACCGCAGGACGCGTCGCTGCAGATGGTGCGCGCCAGCCTGCTGGTTGGATCGCGACAGGTCGAGCAGGCCCAGGCGGCGCTGGCCACCGCCACCGGGATGGACCCCAACCAGTTCGGGGCCTACCTGATGCAGGCGCAGCTGGCGCTGGGCCGCGGCGAGCTGGACGAGGCCGAGCGCCTCAACCGGCTGGCCGCACGGGTCGAGCCGGAGCATCCGCAGCTGGCGGTGATCGACAGCATGGTCGCCCTGCAGCGCGGGCGCCCGGACCTGGCCCTCAAGCTCATCGCGGCGGGCCTGAAGCGCGACCCGGAGGACGTGCAGCTGCGTTTCGCCTCTGGCTTCGTGTACATGGGCAACGGGCACTGGGCGTTTGCCGAGCAGGCGTTTCGAAGTGTTGCTGCGCAGATCCCCCAGGCCGGTCACCTGCGCCCGCTGATTTCCGAACTCGCCCACCGCCAGGGCCGCCCCGCCGACGCCGCCGAGGAGCTGGCCCCGCTGCTGGAAGACCCGGCCACCGCCACGCCCACCCTGCTGCGGCTGTCGGGCATGTTGCGCCTGGAGGCCGAACAGGCGGAGGCCGCGCTGCCGCTGCTGCGCCGCGCATTGGCCGCGATGCCCGGCGACCTGCGCACGCTGCAGTCACTGCTGCGCGCCTGGCAGACGCTGGGGCAGATCGACGACGCCCGCGCCACCCTGGATGCAGCGCTGGCGACCACCACCGATGCCCCGGAACTGTGGCGCGCGCGGCTGTGGCTGGAACAGGATCCGGACCGCCTGGGTGAGCTGATCGCGCGCTGGATCCGGGCCATGCCCGAGTCGGTGCTTCCGCTGGAAGCGATGCTCAAGCTGCAGCAGGCCAACGAGGACACCGCCGCAGCCGACGCCACCACCCAGCGGATCCTGGCGCTGCAGCCGTCCCACGCCGGCAGCCGTCTGCAGCGGCTGGATGTGCTGATGGAGCAGGATCCGGCGCAGGCCGTGGCCCAGATCGAGGCCTGGCTGCTCACCGCTGGCGACCTTGCCGAGCGCAGGTTCCTCTTGGGCATGCTGGGGATCAGCCATGACCAGTCCGGACGTTCGGATGACGCGGTGCAGGCCTGGACGCAGATGCAGGAGGCGATTGCACCCACGCGGGTGCCGTTGCCGCCGCTCAGCCCTCCGCGCTCGGACTGGCCCGAGCTGGCCGAACGCCCCGATCCGGCCCATCTGGTGATGTTCCTGTGGGGCGCGCCCGGATCGGGTGTCGAGCGCGTGGCTTCGGTGCTGCAGTCCGAGGTGACGCTGTTTCGCGGCGACCGGCTGGGTCCGAATCCGCCGCAGGATGGATTCCAGGCGTTCGCCGTGATCGAGGCGCTGGGCTCAGGCAGCATCGACGGCAAGCAGGTGGTCGAGCAGTGGCGCGCCGCGCTGCCCTCGCGTGGAGTTCCCGAGGGCAACATCTTCGACTGGTTGCCATGGTGGGACAACGCGCTGCTGATCGCACTGCGCCCGCACCTGCGCGAGGCCATGCTGCTGCTGGTGGTGCGTGACCCGCGCGACACCCTGCTGGAATGGCTGGCGTTCGGATCAAGCCTGCCGTTCGTGTTCCCTTCGCCGCTGGAGGCCGCGCGCTGGCTGGCTGGCACCCTGAACCAGGTCGCCACCCTGCACGAGATGCAGTGGTTCCCCACCCGGGTGGTGCACACCGACACCATCGGCAACGATCCCGGTATCGCCACCGCCCTGGTCAACGAGGCGCTGCAGTCGGAGCTTCCGCAACCGGCCTCGGTCGGGCCGCAATATTTCCCGGCCGGGCACTGGCGCCACTACGCCGAAGCCCTTGCCGAGCCGTTCGCCATGCTCGCCCCGGTAGCCGTACGCCTGGGCTACACCCCCGAGTAGAGCCTTCCCGGCGAGCGTTGCCGCACCTCATCCACAGGAGACACGACCATGCGCATCCGCAGCGACAGCTTTGAAAACGCCGAGCCGATCCCGGCGGAATTTGCGATGGGCCAGCCCGAGGGTCTTGCGGCCAACCGCAGTCCGCAGCTGGCATGGGATGAAATCCCGGAGGGCACGCGATCGTTCGTGCTGATGTGCGTGGACCCCGACGTGCCCACGGTGCCGGAGACGGTGAACCGCAAGGACCAGGAGATCCCGGTCGACCAGCCGCGCGGCGACTTCGTGCACTGGGTGGCGGCCGATATCCCGCCGGACACACGTGAAGTGTCCGCGGGCAGCTGCAGCGACGGCGTCACCGCCAAGGGCAAGCAGGATCCGCCCGGCCTGCCTGGTGCGCGCCAGGGCCTCAACGACTACACCGGCTGGTTCGCCGGCGATGCGGACATGGGTGGCGATTACTACGGCTATGACGGCCCATATCCGCCGTTCAACGACCTGCGCATGCACCGCTATTTCTTCCGCGTATTCGCGCTGGACGTGGCGAAGCTGGAATTGCCGCAGCGTTTCACCGCCGCCGACGCGCACCACGCCATGCATGGCCACGTGCTGGGCGAGGCGGCGCTGCACGGGACGTATTCTTTGCATAGCGGGTAATCCGAACGCATCTCCCGCCGCATCACGGCGTGCGCACTTGCGCGCGTGCGAGGCCTGGCGCAAGCGCAAGGGCTGACACAGGAGGTGTCAAGGCTGACCCTGTTGCCCTCCCCTTCTGCGCAAGGGAAGGGGTGAAACCGAAGCCTCGCTGCTGAATCGGGCGGTAGGCCTGAAACACCGTATGGGGGTCCCACTCGATGGAGGCCGGCCGCGCATCTCCGCTGCGCTGCACTAGTGTTCGCGGTCTTGGAGGCCATCAGTTTCGCGACTCACGTCGCTCCCAATGGCTAACGGTCCCTTCCCGCCGCCGAACGCTGACGTCGTCAGGCCCCGGCAGGCATGAGTAGCAGCAGCGCAGCGCCCAGGATCAGGCGGTATACCGCGAACACCGTGTAGCGGTGCGACTTGATGTAGCCCAGCAGCCACTTCACCACCAGGAAGCCGGTGACCGTGGCCGCGGCGAAGGCGACGCCGACGTCGGCCCAGTCCTCGCCACCCATGCCGCCCTCCAGCATCAGTTCGAGGAACGCATAGCCGCTGGCGGCGAACATGGTCGGAATGCCCACCAGGAACACGAACTCGGTGGCCGAAGAGCGCCGGCTGGTGCCGGCCAGCATGGCCATGAAGATTGCCGCGGCCGAACGCGAGGTGCCGGGAAACACGCCGGCCACCACCTGCGCCAGGCCCACCAGCACCGCGACCTTCCAGGTCACCAGCGGCTGGTCGTCACCGCGGCGTCCGGCGTAGTGCTCGGCCACCAGCATCCACACCCCGCCGATGATCAGCGCCCAGGCCACCGGAGTCACTGTTTCGGGCAGCTCCCAGCCGGCCAGGCGCACCGGCAGCCCGACCAGCGCGGTCACCAGGAAAGCGATGGCGATCTTTCCGAGGTAGGCGCGGTGTGCCGGCTCGCGCCATCCGGCCGCCAGCTCCCACAGGCGCTGGCGGAACACCAGGGTGATCGCCAGGATCGCGCCGGCCTGGATCACGATGTTGAAGAAATCCGAACGCGGGTCGTTGAGGAAGTGCTGGGCGATCAGCAGGTGCCCGGTGCTGGAGATCGGCAGGAATTCGGCAATGCCTTCGATGACGCCGAGCAAGAGTGCGGAGAGCAGGTCGGTCATGGCAGTTCAGGCGCGAAAACGGGGCTCAGAATAATGGATTCGCGCGAGCACCGTCGCAGTGCGTAGTAAACCCTGAAATCCCCAAAGTGGTGCATCATCCGCCACGGAGTCCACTTGGAACCCATACAAATCAACGGCTTGTGAAGCCCGGGACGATGGCACGCGACTTGCGTTAGGCCTCACACGCATCTTCACCACCAAAGGCCCAACCATGTCCTCGGACAAAGTAGAAAAGCTCATTGCCGACAACAAGGTCGAGTTCGTCGACCTGCGCTTCGCCGACGTGCGCGGCATCCAGCATCACATCACCTTCCCGGCCAACATCGTCGATGCCTCGCTGTTCGAGGACGGGCGCATGTTCGACGGCAGCTCGATCAGCGGCTGGAAGGGCATCAACGAATCGGACATGGTGCTGCTGCCCGACGCCAGCACCGCCTACCTGGATCCGTTCACCGCCGACCCGACCGTGGTCCTGACCTGCGACATCCTGGACCCGGCCACCATGCAGGCGTACTCCCGGTGCCCGCGCGGCATCGCGCGCCGTGCCGAGGCCTTCCTCAAGTCCAGCGGCATCGCCGAACAGGCGTTCTTTGGCCCCGAGCCTGAATTCTTCATCTTCGACTCGGTGCGCTACGCCAACGACATGGGCCACACCTTCTTCAAGATCGAGTCCGAGGAAGCGGCCTGGAACACCGGCACCAAGTACGAGGGCGGCAACAGCGGCTACCGTCCTGGGGTCAAGGGCGGCTACTTCCCGGTGGCGCCGGCCGACACCCTGCACGACATCCGCGCCGAGATGTGCAAGACCCTGGAGCAGGTCGGCATCGAGGTCGAGGTGCACCACCACGAGGTGGCCACCGCCGGCCAGTGCGAGATCGGCACCAAGTTCAACTCGCTGGTGAAGAAGGCCGACGAGCTGCTGACCATGAAGTACATCATCAAGAACGTGGCCTTCCGCAACGGCAAGACGGCCACCTTCATGCCCAAGCCCCTGGTCGGCGACAACGGCAGCGGCATGCACGTCCACCAGAGCCTGGCCAAGGGCGGCAACAATCTGTTCTCCGGAGACAGCTACGGCGGCCTGAGCCAGATGGCGCTGTGGTACATCGGCGGCATCTTCAAGCACGCGCGCGCCATCAACGCCTTCGCCAATTCCGGTACCAACAGTTACAAGCGCCTGGTGCCGGGCTTCGAGGCACCGGTGATGCTGGCGTACTCGGCGCGCAACCGTTCGGCCTCGTGCCGGATCCCGTGGGTGTCCAACCCCAAGGCGCGGCGCATCGAGATGCGTTTCCCCGACGCCCTGCAAACCGGCTACCTGACCTTCACCGCGCTGATGATGGCCGGCCTGGACGGCATCAAGAACCAGATCGACCCCGGCGCGCCCAGCGACAAGGACCTGTACGACCTGCCGCCGGAAGAAGAGAAGAACATCCCGCAGGTCTGTTCCAGCCTGGACCAGGCGCTGGGGGCGCTGGATGCCGATCGCGAATTCCTCAAGGCCGGCGGGGTCATGACCGACGACTTCATCGACGGCTACATCGCGCTGAAGATGCAGGAGGTCACCAAGTTCAGGGCCGCCACCCACCCCCTCGAATACCAGCTTTACTACCAGAACTGATCAACACCGCGACGGCAGCCCACAGGCTGCCGTCGCTCGTTGGGGCGTTCGATTGTTTTCATCTGCAACAAAGGCAGTAACGGCAACACAGGCAACACAGGCCAGACCCAGCCCGCTCCCTCTCCCACGTCGAATGCGGTGCCTGGTTTTGCGTCCTCCAAAGCGCCGGCCACGTTGCTGGCCG
This sequence comes from Lysobacterales bacterium, assembly GCA_038233685.1. GTDB lineage: Bacteria > Pseudomonadota > Gammaproteobacteria > Xanthomonadales > Xanthomonadaceae > Pseudoxanthomonas_A. The sequence continues at coordinate 5,600 of JBBSVH010000021.1, forward strand.
GCTCCATCGACCATCGGGGAAATGCGCATGAAACTGATCACCGCCATCATCCGGCCGTTCAAGCTTGACGAGGTTCGAGAGTCCCTCTCGCAAGCGGGCGTGTCCGGCATCACCGTCACCGAAGTCAAGGGCTTCGGGCGGCAGAAGGGCCATACCGAGCTGTACCGCGGCGCCGAGTACGTCGTCGATTTCCTGCCCAAGATCAAGATCGAAACCGTGGTCACCGACGACCGTCTGGATGCCGTGATCGAAGGCATCCAGGCCGCCGCGGGCACCGGCAAGATCGGCGACGGCAAGATCTTCGTCACCGCGGTCGAACAGGTCATCCGCATCCGCACCGGCGAACTCGGCGCGGACGCACTCTAACTCGGAGCCCCACATGAAGATTCCTATGATCGGCGGGCTCAAGGCCCGTATCCACGTGCTGTGTCTGGCCGCCCTGTGCGGTGTCCTGACCGCAGGTGCGGTGACCAGCGTCGCGGCGCAGGACGCTGGAAACGGCGCGGCGGAAGCCACCACCGGGATGATGGTTGACCCGCTTCCAGCAGACGCGTTACCGGTAGCGCTGGACGCAGTTTCCGAAACAGGAGACGTGGCCGCGGCCGAGACTGAAATCGTCGCCGTGGTCGACAAGGGTGACGTGGCGTGGATGCTCACTTCCACTCTGCTGGTGCTGCTGATGACGGTGCCTGGCCTGGCGCTGTTCTACGGCGGCATGGTGCGTTCGAAGAACGTGCTGTCGGTACTGATCCAGGTCATCACCGTGTTCTCGCTGCTGACCCTGCTGTGGGTGGTCTATGGCTACAGCTTGGCGTTTTCAGGCGGCGGCGCGTGGATCGGCAACCTGGACAAGGCGATGCTGCGCGGGGTCGGCGTGGACACGCTGGCCGACACGTTTTCGGCCGGGTTCAAGCTGCCCGAATACGTGTTCGTGGCGTTCCAGGCGACCTTCGCCGGGATCACCGGTGCGCTGATCGTCGGCGCGTTTGCCGAACGGGTGAAGTTCGCCGCGGTGCTGCTGTTCTCGGTGCTGTGGTTCACCTTCGGCTACCTGCCGATCGCGCACATCGTGTGGTCGGGCCCCGGCTACCTGTTCGGGCTGGGCGCGCTGGACTTCGCCGGCGGTACGGTGGTGCACATCAACGCCGGCGTGGCCGGGCTGGTGGGCGCGTACTTCGTCGGCAAGCGCACCGGATTCGGGCGCGAGGCGCTGAAGCCGCACAACGTCACCCTGACCTTCGTTGGCGCGGCAATGCTGTGGGTGGGCTGGTTCGGCTTCAACGCCGGCTCGGCCCTGGAAGCCAACGCCACCGCGGCGCTGGCCTTCCTCAACACCCTGCTGGCCACGGCTGCGGCGATCCTGGCCTGGGGCCTGACCGAGAAGATCACCAAGGGCAAGCTGTCGGCGCTGGGCGTGGCCTCTGGCGCGGTGGCCGGCCTGGTCGGCGTGACCCCGGCGGCCGGCAGCGTTGGGCCGTTCGGCGCGATCGCCATCGGCGTGGCCGCCGGCGTGATCTGCGTGTGGGGCGTGACCGGGCTCAAGCGCCTGCTTGGCGCGGACGACAGCCTGGATGTGTTTGGCGTGCACGGCATCGGCGGCATCGTCGGCGCGCTGCTCACCGGCGTGTTCACTGCACCCAGCCTGGGCGGCACCGGCGGCGAGGACTTCAGCATCGCCGGCCAGGTGACCACCCAGGCCATCGGTGTTGGCCTGACCATCGTCTGGGTGGGGGTCGTGTCGGTGCTGGCGTTCCTGGTGGCGAAGATGGTGTTCGGCCTGCGCGTCAGCGAAGACGCCGAGCGCGAGGGCCTGGACACCACCTCGCACGGTGAAACGGCCTACGAGGCCTGACGTGTCGACGGCGGCGGCCTTGCACTAAACTGGTGCAATGTCGCCGCCGGTTCCACCACCACCCGCCACCGACGTGCTCAGCACGCCGGTGGTGTGGACCGACGCCACGGGTTTGATCCGTGGCCTCAACCCCGCCTTCGCCCGCTGGCTGGGCGTGAGCATGCGACGCCTGCAGGGCCAGCCCCTGGCGGCGCTTGAACTGGACGGCGACGCCATGGCGCGGCAGCTTCAAGACCCATCGCCCCAACCCGAGCAGCGTGGCCCCGTGCGGTTGCCACGCATCGCCCTGGGCCTGCCCGGGGAACCGCCGCGTTTCGCCCAGGGCTGGATCTCGACCCTGGAGGAGGGCGGCTGGCTGCTCGAAGCCCACCCGGTCGACGAGTTCCCCGGCCTGGATCCCACCGAGGCCCTGCCGATCGCCCTCGCCGCCGCACTCAAAGGCCTGGCCCACGAACTGCGCAACCCGCTGGCCGGGCTCAAGGGCGCGGCGCAGCTGCTGGCGCGGCGCGCGCACCACCGCGACGACAACGAGGACGAGCGCGAGCTGGTCGGCGTCATGGAGTCGGAAATCGAACGCCTGAACCTACTGCTCGAACAGCTGCTGTCGCCTTCGCCGCAGCGGCCGCATACCGGGCTCAACATCCATGCGGTGCTGGAGCGCGTGCTGCGCCTGGCCGAGACCGAAGGCGGCTGGTCGGTGCGCCTGCAGCGCGACTACGACCCCAGCATCCCCGACTGCCTGGGCGATGCGGACCGGCTGACCCAGGCCGTGTGGAACCTGGTGCGCAACGCGATCCAGGCCGGCGCGGCCAGCGTCACCCTGCGCACCCGGGTCGAACACGGCGTGCGTATCCACCAGCATCCGCACGCGATGGCCCTGCGCGTGGAAATCATCGACGACGGCAGCGGCGTGGCCGAAGAGCTGGCCGAGCACCTGTTCCTGCCGCTGGTCAGCGGACGTGCCGAAGGCAGCGGCCTGGGCCTGGCCCTGGCCCAACAGGTGGCGCGCGAACATCGCGGCAGCCTGACCTACCGTTCGCGCCCGGGGCACACGGTGTTCACGCTGCTCCTGCCGCAGCCAGAGGAGGCGCGTGATGCCCACTGATCCAGGCGCTGCGCAGCGCATCTGGGTGGTCGACGACGATCGTTCGGTGCGCTTCGTGCTGGCCACCGCGCTGCGCGACGCTGGCTATGACGTGGCCGCGTTCGAAGATGCGGCCTCCGCGCTGCAGGCCCTGGACGAGCGCGCCGCGCCGGACCTGTTGTTCACCGACGTGCGCATGCCCGGCGACAGCGGGCTGGTCCTGCTGGACCGGCTCAAGCAGGCGCACCCGCAGCTGCCGGTGATCGTGATGTCGGCCTACACCGACGTGGCCAGCACGGCCGGCGCGTTCCGCGGCGGCGCCCATGAATTCCTCTCCAAGCCCTTCGACCTGGACGACGCGGTGGCCCTGGCCCAGCGCACCCTGCCCGACGCGGATGCCGGCGCAGTCGATACGCGGCCCGTGGCTGCGGCGGGCGCCGGGCACGCGGGATCGATGCAGCCGGCCCTGATCGGTTCGAGCCCGGCGATGCGCGCGCTGTTCCGCGCCATCGGTCGGCTGGCGCAGGCCCCGCTGTCGGTGCTGATCACCGGTGAGACCGGCACCGGCAAGGAGCTGGTGGCCCACGCGCTGCATCGCGAATCGCCGCGCGCGCGCAACCCCTTCATCGCGCTCAACACCGCGGCCATTCCTGCCGAGCTGCTGGAAAGCGAATTGTTCGGCCACGAGGCCGGCGCGTTCACCGGGGCGCAGCGCCGGCATATCGGCCGCTTCGAACAGGCCGACGGCGGCACCCTGTTCCTGGACGAAATCGGCGACATGCCGCTGCCGCTGCAGACCCGGCTGTTGCGGGTGCTGGCCGAAGGAGAGTTTTTCCGCGTGGGTGGTCGCGAGCTGATCCGGGTCGACGTGCGGGTCATTGCCGCCACCCACCAGCATCTCGAACATCTGGTGGCCGACGGCCGCTTCCGCGCCGACCTGCTGCACCGCCTGGACGTGGTCCGCCTGCAGCTGCCGCCGCTGCGCGAGCGCCGCGCCGACGTCGCCGAGCTGGCCGGGAACTTCCTCGCCGTGGCGTCACGCAAGCTCGACGCGAGCGCCAAGCGCTTTGCCCCGGCGGCGCTGGAGGCGCTGCGCGCACACCCGTGGCCGGGCAACGTGCGCGAACTGGAAAACGTGTGCTGGCGGCTGGCGGCGCTGGCCCCGGGGGAGACAATCTCGGTGGATGACCTTGGCGATGCGCTGGCTCCAACGCAGCGGGACCAGGCGAGCTTCGAGTGGGACCATGCGCTGGCGTCCTGGGTCCGACAGCGCCTGGCCGATGGCGCCGAAGGCCTGCAGGCCGAGGCTCGCGAACGCTTCGACCGCACCCTGCTCGAGGTGGCCCTGCAGTTCACCCAGGGGCGCCGTGCCGAGGCGGCGCAGCGCCTTGGGGTCGGCCGCAATACGATCACCCGCAAGCTCGGACCGGGGCGCGCGCGGCGCTGACGGCAGGCTCCCGCAGCCGCTGCAATGAACCTGCGGCCCGGGAGCTGGCGCAGTTCATCGCTGCTGAATGGAGTTTTGGTTAACGTCGGCTGGTCGACCCAACAGGAGCTGCATGATGCGCATCACCGTTCCCACAGCCGCCGCGCTGCTAGCGCTCTCCGCCTGCACGACCGCGCCGGCACCGCCGCGGATGCCATCGAGCATGGCGCCGGCACCCGCCATCCAGGGCACCGCAAAACAGGCTGTTGCCAACCTGAGCGCCGCTTCGGGCAGCCTGGTCAGCGGCAAGATCACGCTGATGCCGATGGGTGGCGGCGTGCACATGACCGGCATGGTTGGCGGGCTTGCCCCCAATAGCGTGCACGGCTTCCACATCCACGAGAAAGGCGATTGCGGCGCCGCCGACGCCAGCAGCGCCGGCGGGCACTTCGCTCCGGGCGGCACGGCGCACGGCCGGCGCGGCAGTGGCCCGCACCACGCCGGCGACATCGACAACATCACCGCCAACGCCGAAGGCGTGGCCAGCATCAACGCGCACCTGGACGGCCTGGTCATTGGCGGCGGTGCGAGCAACGACATTGCAGGGCGCGCGATCGTGGTCCACGCCAAAGCCGACGACTACACCAGCCAGCCGTCCGGCGACGCCGGGGCGCGCGTGGCCTGTGCAGTCATCAACGTCACCATGTAGCGCGCACCCCTGGCATTCGAGTGTGCAGGGATGTTCCCTTAGATCCGGGCTTGCCCGGATGCACATTGGAATTTCCGCAAAGCATCCGGGCAAGCCCGGATCTACGAAGCAGGAGTTACGACAGCGCCTCGCGCGCATCGTCCTGAGGCGAGCAGTACGCGACCGTTACCGGCAGCCCGTGGCCTTCGAGCCAGGCACGGGTGCACGGGGCGCCTGCGCGATGATCAACTTCACGATGTAGCGCGCATTTCCGGGAATATCCGAGCGTGCCCGGATGTTTTGCGTAGATCCGAGCTTGCTCGGATGCTCTTCAAAAACTATCCGAGCAAGCTCGGATCTACCGGGGCAGGAGCTACGACAGCGCCTCGCGCGCATCGTCCTGCGATGAGCAATACGCAAAGGTCACCGGCAGCCCGTGGGCCTCGAGCACCGCGGCCATCTGCCGTTGGCGTGCCTGGAAATACTCGTAGCCCTGGGCCAGCTGTCCGGCATCGGCGTCTCCCAGACCGTGGCGCAGCTGCCATGCCGTCGGTTCCATCAGCGCTATCTGGACCTCGCCCTGCCAGTAGCGCAGCAGCGGCTCGGGCGGCGCGTCCAGCCACTGTTCGGTGCCCGGCGCCAGCAGCGCGGTTTCGACCACCTGCCACAGCGCCTGGAGCCCCTGGTTCTGGTACTGCATGGCCACGATCGCGGCCAGGTCGAACACGGTCAAGCAACGCGCGTGCTCGATGCGCGCGCCAAAGGCCCGCTGGGCCAACAGTGCGGTGCCGGCACTGGCCATGCCGCGGTCCAGCAGGATCTCTTCCAGCTGCGCGCCGACCTCGCGGACCCTGGTCGCGTCGCCGCTGAGCAGGAAAGGCAGCACCCGCAGGTGTCCGCCGCGCAGGGCGTCATCGGCCTGCAGCGGCGCCGGTACCGCGCCCGCGGCGTCGGTACCGAAGGCGATGATGCGGGCCTCGCTGCCGGGTTGCGGCGCACGTCGGCGCAGCGCATCCAGACGACGGTGTAGCGGCCAACCAGGTCGCAGGACTTCGGCGGGATCGAAATGCGCCGCCGCGAACACCAGGTCCAGCTCGGCCGCCTCCGGCAGCCACTGCGCCAGGTCGTTGGCAAGCAGGTCGCACAGTGCGCCCGCGGCGTCCTGCGGCAGGGCCGCGAGTGCGGGCGAGGTCTCCGGTGTGAGTTCAAGTGCGAGCACGCCCATCACGTGAACGCCGAAGTCAGCCTCATTCATTTGTGGGAATTCCTGCGGTTGGCCCGCTGCATCGCGGGCATTACACTCGTTGATCATTATGCCTGCGCCGTTTCAGCGGGCTGTTCATCCAGCCGTTCCGCGCGAGGTCCCTTCCATGACAGCAGCCCGTCCCGTCGCCATCCTCGGGGGCGTTCGAATCCCGTTCTGCCGCCAGAACACCGCCTATGCCGACGTCGGCAACCTGGGCATGTCGGTGCGCACCCTCGGCGCTCTGGTGGAGCGGTTCGGCCTGCACGGGCAGCAGCTGGGCGAAGTGGCGATGGGCGCGGTGATCAAGCATTCCAGCGACTGGAACCTGGGCCGGGAAGCCGTGCTGTCCTCCGGACTGTCGCCGCGGACCCCGGGCATCACCCTGCAGCGTGCCTGCGGCACCGGCCTGGATTCGATCATCACCATCGGCAACAAGATCGCGCTGGGGCAGATCGAATCGGGCATCGGTGGCGGCTCGGACAGCACCTCCGAAGTCCCGATCGTCTACGGCAAGCCACTGCGTTCGCGACTGCTCGCGGCCAACCGCGCCAAGAGTGCGCAGGACAAGATCCGTGGCCTGCTCAAGGGTTTCAGGTTCAGCGAACTCAAGCCCGAGTTCCCCGGCGTGGCCGAGCCGCGCACCGGCAAGAGCATGGGCGATCACTGCGAGGACATGGCCAAGGAGTGGAATATCTCGCGCGATTCGCAGGACGAACTGGCGGTGGCTTCGCACCACAAGCTGGCGGCTGCCTACGAGCGCGGGTTCTTCGATGATCTGGTCGCGCCGTTCCGTGGCGTGTCGCGCGACAACAACCTGCGCCCGGAGACGTCCATCGAAAAGCTGGCCACGTTGAAGCCGGCGTTCGACAAGACCTCCGGCCGCGGCACCCTGACCGCGGCCAACTCCACGCCGCTCACCGACGGTGCCTCGGCCGTGCTGCTGGCCAGCCAGGAGTGGGCCAGCGCTCACGGCCACGAGCCGCTGGCCTACCTGCGTGATTCGCAGGTGGCAGCCGTGGATTTCGTGCACGGCGAAGGCCTGCTGATGGCGCCGACCATCGCCGTGCCGCAGATGCTTGCGCGCCAGGGGCTGAGCCTGCAGGACTTCGATTTCTACGAAATCCACGAAGCCTTCGCCGCCCAGGTTCTGTGCACGCTGCGCGCCTGGGAAAGCGAAGAGTACTGCCGCAACCGCCTGGGCCTGGACGCGCCGCTGGGGCGCATCGATCCGGCGAAGATGAATCCCAACGGCTCATCGCTGGCGACCGGCCACCCGTTCGCGGCAACCGGCGCGCGCATCGTCGCCACCGCGGCCAAGGAGCTGAAGCAGCGCGGCGGCGGCCGCTGCCTGGTCTCCATCTGCACCGCCGGCGGCATGGGCGTGGTGGCGATCATCGAGCGCTGAGCGTCCTCTGCCGAGGCGTGTCCGGCCGCACGGTCCTGCTCGCCCCGTGCAGGCCTCGTGCAAGCCTCGATACCCGCCGCATTGACCCCGAATCCGGGTCGCAAGCGTTTCCCCTGTCCGATGCCGCCGCGCGGCCAATGGAGGGGAACCATGCACACCAGATCGTCGTTACGCACCACGCTGCTGGTCGCGTCGGTGTTCGTACTCATCGCGTGCTCGCGCCAGGCTGACCAGACAGCGGCTGGCAAGGCCGGTGTGGCCGCCAGCGACGCCGCCATGTCCGAGATGGCTGCGGAATCTTCTGCGCCGGCATCGGCTCCCGCACGAGCGCTTGCGCCACCTCCACCGGGAGTTGCGCCAGAGCGGGACCGGCCCGTCGCCGCGCAGCTCATGTCCAGCGCATCGACGTACACCGATCCGCAGCGAAAATTCATCCGCACCGCACAGGCCCGGTTCGGTGTAGCCGATGTCTACGTCGCGGCGCTGGCTATCGAGGATGCGGTTGCCGCCAACGGCGGCTTCGTGGTCCGCAACGATATCGAGTCGGTCGACCACGGCAGCCGTAGCGTTGCGCAGGGCGACGGCAGCTTGCTGGAGATCACCGAATACAGCGTGCAGGGTGCGTTGACGGTGCGCGTGCCCAGTGACCGCGCGCAGCCGTTCCTGCGCTCTATCGTGAAACACATGGCGTTCCTGGACCGGCGCAGCTTCGAGGCCACCGACGCGCAGTTCGCCCTGCTGCGCCAGCAGCTGGAGTTCCAGCGCCACCAGCAGGCGCAACAGGCGCTGGGCGATGCCGCCGACCAGGGCGGGCGCCTGGGACAGAAGGTGGCCACCATCGAAGCACGCAGCGGCGCGCAGGCGGCGCGCGACGAGGCGCTGGTCGCGCAGCGTAAGTTCGATGACCGCATCGCCTTTGCCACCCTGGACCTCTCGATCTACCAGCCCGCGCAGTTGCGGCGTGTTGAGCGGGTCGACCTGGATGCAGCGGTGCGCGACAGCGGACCGGGTTTCGGAGCAAGGCTGGCGGTGGCGATGCACGCCGGCTGGCGCGGGCTGCTCGAGATACTGCTCGGTGCCGCGCGCCTGTGGCCGCTGTGGCTGCTGGCCGTGGTCGCGGTGCTGGCGTACCGGCGCATGCGCCGGGCCTGATCGATCCGGGTCCTATTGGCGCAGACGCGGCATGCCGTGCTCGTCGCGTTCCTCGACCACGGCCTGGTCGTAGATCTGCTGGCGCATGTCGCGGCCGGGGAGTTGCCGGGCCGCGACCCCGCGCAGCGCGTCCAGCGCATTGGCGTAGCTGCGGCGGGCCAGCATCTCATCGCCGGCGGCACTGAAGCCGTGGCCCAGCTCTTCCCAGGCGTCGGCTCCGGCACCCTGGGCCAGCGCGCGCTGCAGGAAGTCCTGCGCCTGCGGCCACTGTCCCTGCATCCGGGCCAGCCGTGCCAGCGTCACCAGCAGTGCCGGGCTGTCCGGATGGGCCTGCAGCCAGCGCTGGGCGCTGCTGCGCCGCGAATCCAGGCGGCCGATGGGCAGGGATCCGTAGAGGCTGACCAGGTCTTCGTCCCAGCGCGCATCGACGGCGTGCTCCAGGCTGTGCGCCGCCGCGTCGTCCCAGCGCAGGCCGGCGGCGCGCTCGGCGTAGGCAGCCACCACCGCCGGCGCGGTGCGCAACGGCTTGGCCAAGGCGTCCCAGCGTTCGGCCAGGGCGTTGGCGTCGGCTGATTCGGCCATGGCCTGCGCGGCGAGTCCTGATTCCAGCGTGGACAGGCGCTCGACGCTGAGCGCCTGCTGCTGTTTGAGTGAACCCAGCAGGCCGTAAGCTTCTCCGGCGCGGCCGCTTGCGGACAACGCCTGCGCGCGCAGAAGCAGGCCACGCGGAGGCAGCGGCTGCGCCGCCGGGGAGTCCAGCGCCGCGAGCGCTTCATCGATCCGCTGCGCGGCCAGCGCCCGGTCAGCGACGGCCAGCGCATGGGCGGTCGGACTGCGCTGGGCAAGCTCGGCCAGGTGCCGCTGCGCCGCCGCGTCATCACCGCGCGCGTCGGCCGCGCGCAGCACGCCGATGCGCGCGACGGTGCCGACTTCGCGGTCGCCCGCGGCCCGCTCCAACTGCTTCTCGGCGCGCTGCCAATGCCCTGCATGCAGCGCTTCGAGCCCGTCGGTCAATCGCGCCCGCGCCTGCTTGCGCCGGTGCCGTCCCCACGACCGGAACGGCAGCGCCAACACGGACCACAGCATCCACAACACCAGGATCGCCAGCGCCAGGGCCAGCACCGCACCAGGCAGCGTGGCGCTGAAGTCGTACCCGGCGACGCGTACGAAGACCTCGCCCAGATCGCGGGTCGCATCGCGACCCAGCCACTGCGAACCCACCACGCCCAAGGCGAAGATCAACAACAGCAGCACCAAGGTTCGAAACAGTTTCATCGCGTCGTTCCGGTTTCAGCAGGGTCCGGCCGGAGCAGGGCCGGAGGCGCTTGCCTGGCGCCAGGCGGGGCGGAGGCGGCGCTGCGCAACAGGCGCAACTGCTCGAGCGTGGTGCCCAATTCCGGTACGGCGGACCGCAGCGGCCTCGAGCGCATCGACGCCAGTTCCGATCGAAGCTTGCGCCGCTCTGCACCGTCGGGCCAGAGCCGCTGAAGCCACGCGTCGACGCGATCCAATGCCGCGCGGAAATCGCTGGGGTCACCGCGCTCAAGGGCTGCGCGGGCCAGGCTCAGTTCGATCTGCAGCGCGGCCGCGCCGGCCGCCCGCTCACCGGGTGCGATCACCGTGTCGCCTCGCGAAGGCCTGACGTCGACCAGCGGAGCGAGGGCGCGCTGCCACGCCGGGCGCAACGCGCCGGCCTCGGGACTCCGGCGCTGGAGTGCCGGCAGTGCGTTGGAAAAAGCCTGCAGACGCGTCTGGACGACCGCCTGCGGGCCGGCGCCCAGCGCCTCGAGGGCTGCACGCTCCTGTGCCAGCGCCTGGCGCAGGTTGAGCACGCCCGGGTCGTCGACGCCTTCGAGGACACCGGCCGCAAGCGCGTAGGCACGGCGCGCACCCTCGGCATCGCGGGCGACCGCCAGCCGCTGCAGTCCCTGGCCGAGGAGCAGTTCGACCTCGTCCAATCGCAGTGCCTGTGGTCCGCCGAGGGTGGCGTTGGCAAGCTCGGCCACGCTTTCCTCGAGCAGGGCGTTGCGCTGGCTCAGCCCCAGCACCTCGTCGCGCAGCACCCGGTTGGTCGACGCGACATCCTGGATGCGCTGGGTCTGGGCGCGCTGGTCACGGCGCAGCGTGTCGATGCGCTGCTCCAGCGCCTGCACCCGCTGCTGGGATTGCTGGGATACCGCCTGCAGCCGCGCCTGGTGGGCCTGCCATTCCAGCCAGGCGCGCCAGCCGAGCAGGCCCAGCACCAGCAGCGCGGACACGGCGAGCACCAGCGCGCGCAGGCGGCGCGGGGTCGGGGCGGCGGTAGCGGAGTCGTTCAAGCGGGATCCTGTGCAGGCGGGGGAGGCGGTCGGTGAGCGCTGATGCAGATGCTAACGGAAGCGCTGCGACAGGACGGCAACCAGCTGCGTCGGCAGCGGTCCCGGCGCGCGCTCCACCTGGCGCATACCCAGCTCGAGCGCGCGCAGCCGCAGGCGTTCGCTGGCCGCCACCGCGGGCATCGTGCGGACCAGCGCGACAAGCTCGCGCGGCAGTTCGCTCAACACCCGCACCAGCGCTGCCTCGCTGGTCAGCGCCAGGCCTGCAGGCGCGTCCAGGTTGCGCAGCCGGGCCAGCGCGCGGGCGGGCAGCGGCACCGGCGCGCGCCGGTAGACGTCGGCGCGCAACACGCGCGCGCCGCGGCCCTCCAGCGTGCAGCCCAGCAGGCCGCGGCCTTCGGGGGCGGTCACCAGACCCAGCTCTGCACCCGTGAGCCCGGCCAGCGATGGCAGGGACAGCACGCCTTCGCTGTCCATGCGTGCCGGCCATTCCACGCAGTCCCCGCCGGCCTGGCCCCGGGCCGCTGCGGTGCCGCGGCCAACCGCGATCCAGTGCTGCGCGGGCATCCGCCGCAGCGGCTGCAGCCGGGCCGCGGCGCGCACCGCTGCCGGGCTGGTGAACAGAACGCGGGATGCGCCAGTGGCAGCGGCGAGCGCGTCGCGCGTCGCGGCGTCGTCCACCGGCTCGATACGCCATGGCGAAAGCGCAAAGAGCCGCGCGCCGTGGCGGGTGGCGGCGCGGCGCATGGCCTCGTGCTGCCCCTGCGGGCGCAGGGAGATGACGTACCATCCGGGCGGTTCGGCGAAGGCCATGGGTGGATCATCTCAGATGGATGGATTGCGATGAGGCGGGAACCGCACACCGTGCAGGGACCCCTGCAGCAGTTGCGCAAGCTGGCCGACGGCATGCCGCCGGTGGTCGCGATGGGCTTTGCGTTTGGCGATTGCGATGGACAGACGCTGGACATGCACGCCCCGCTGGCGCTGAACGTGAACGACAAGGGCAGCGCCTTTGGCGGCAGCATGACCTCGCTCATGACCTTCTGCGCCTGGAGCCTGGTGATGATCGAACTGGACCTGGCCGGGATCAGCGCCGATGTGTTCGTGGCCGACAGCCAGGTGCGCTACCGGGCGCCGGTGCATGGCGACCTGCACGCGCGCGCAGAACTGGCGCCGGGGCAGGGCTGGGCGACCTTCCTGGAGACGCTGCGGCAGGCCGGACGCGCCAGCATCCACATGCAGGCCCAGGTGGTACTTGCTGAAGGCTCCGCAGCCGCGACGCTCGCCGCCCGCTACGTGGCCATCGCCAAGGGTTAGGATGCGGCTTCAGGGGTTGCGGGGGACGTTGCATGTACAGATTTCCGGCCATGATCATGATGTTGTTCCTGTTGCTGGCTGGCGTGCCGACGGCCGATGCCCAGAGCACGCGCAAGCAGGGCCGTCTGCTGCAGCAGATGCAGTCCGCGTACTCCAGCGCGATCCGCTGGGGCGAATTCGAGAAGGCCTGGCAACTGGTTGACCCCAGCTACCGGCAGGCCCACCCGATGACTGAACTGGCCATGGAGCGCTACCAGCAGGTGGAAGTTTCCGGCTATGCCGACCGCACCAGCGAACTCACCGAAGCCGGCAACGTGGTCCGCAACGTTGACCTGCGGGTGATCAACCGGCACACCATGGCCGAGCGCAGCCTGCGCTATCGCGAGGAATGGCGCTGGGACCCGGAGGCGCGTCGCTGGTGGCTGGCCACCGGCCTGCCCGATTTCTGGGACGGCGAATGAGCGGGCGGTCCGGCAGCGCAGGTTGAGGATCGCCCGGCTGCCGCGCGACCCGGCTGCCGTGGCCGCGCCAGCGGCTGGCTCGCTGTCCCCTCCGGTCAGCCCATGCGACAATCGCGGCCCGCAATTTCCAGCCGCCCACTCCCGTGAATTTCGAACAACTGCAGGCGTTTGTCGCCTCATCACCGATGCTGTCGCTGGCCCTGGCCGGGCTGACGGTGGCGATCATCGTCAACGAGGTGGCGCGCCTGTTCCGCGGCTACAAGTCGCTGCGCCCGGGCGAGCTGACCTCGCTGATCAACCGCGACAACGCGCTGGTCGTGGACCTGTCGGCCACCGGCGACTTCGAGAAGGGCCACATCCCGGGCAGTCGCAACGTGACCCTGAGCCAGTTCGACCCGGAGAACAAGATCCTCGGTGCCGCCAAGTCCCTGCCCGTGGTGATGGTGTGCCGCAGCGGTCAGTCGTCCGGCGGGGCGGCCAAGCGCCTGAAGAAGGCGGGCTTCGAGAATGTGTACCTGCTCGAAGGCGGCATCGCCGCCTGGCAGGCGGCCGACCTGCCCCTGGTCAAGGGCCGCTGAAGCAGCAGTTGCCGTCCCTCCGCACTTGAAGCGTCCGGGCCGCGTCGCCATCCCATGAGACACTTACGGACTGCCCGGCGCCCGGTCACTGCCCAGCCGCCCCTGCCAGTTCCATCCATTTCCATCCAACTCATCTGAGCTTACGGAGTCCTCCCATGTCCGACGAAACCAGCAACGGCGCCGCCGTGCCCGCCGAAGCCGCAGGCCCCACGTTCACCGTCGAAAAAATATACGTCAAGGACGTGTCGTTCGAAGTCCCCGGTGCGCCGGCGATATTCGGCGAAAACGTGCAGCCCGAGCTGCAGCTCAACCTCAACCAGCGCGTCCAGCGCCTGAGCGAAGCGGCGTTCGAAGTGGTCCTGGCCGTTACCCTGACCTGCAAGGCGGCCGACAAGACCGCCTACGTGGCCGAAGTGCAGCAGGCGGGCGTGTTCGGCATCACCGGTCTTGAGCCGCAGGCGATCGACGGCCTGCTTGGCACCCAGTGCCCGAATATCCTGTTTCCCTACGTGCGCCAGCTGCTCAGCGATCTGATCCAGGCCGGCGGCTTCCCGCCGTTCTTCCTGCAGCCGATCAATTTCGACGGCCTGTACGCCGAGACCCTGCGCCAGCGCGCAGCGCAGGCGGAGTCCGGCGACCTGGGCGAAGTCGAGCCGGTCGGCAACGCCTGAGGGGCACCACGCCAGGTCCGATGGCGCGTCGCCGCGAACCCGGCGGGCGCGCCGATCTTGCCCGGTTCCGGGATTGCGCCAAGGGGACACGGAATGGCGGATAGCTTGAAGATCACCGTGCTGGGCGCCGGCTCCTGGGGCACGGCGCTGGGCGCGCTGATGGCGCGTCATGGCCACTCGGTGGTGCTGTGGGGGCGTGATAGCCAGGGCATCGCCGCTATCGACCGCGATCATGAAAACCGGCGCTACCTGCCGGGTATCGCGCTGCCGGACACCCTGCGCGCCACTACCGATCTGGCTGCTGCCCTGCACCAGTCCGAACTGGTGCTGGTTGTCGTTCCCTCGCACGCGTTCACCCAGACCCTGCAGGCGCTGGCGCCGCTGCGGCCGGAGGCCGCAGGCGTGGCGTGGGCGACCAAGGGCTTTGAACCGGGGTCCGGGCGATTCCTGCACGAGGTCGCCGAGGACCTGCTGGGTCCCAACGTACCGCTGGCCGTGGTCACCGGCCCGTCGTTCGCCAAGGAGGTGGCCCAAGGACTGCCGACGGCGTTGACCGTGCACAGCCATCAGCCGGCCTTCGCCCAGGTGGTGGCCAAGGTGCTGCATGGGCCGGCATTCCGCGCCTACACCGGCGAGGACATGATTGGCGCCGAGCTGGGTGGGGCAATGAAGAACGTGCTGGCGGTCGCCACCGGCGTAGCCGACGGCATGCAGCTGGGGCTGAACGCGCGCGCCGGCCTGATCACCCGCGGTCTCAACGAGATGCTGCGCCTGTCGGCGGCGCTGGGCGCCCGCCCGGAGACGCTGATGGGCCTCGCCGGGCTCGGCGACCTGGTACTGACCTGCACCGGCGACCTGTCGCGCAACCGGCGCCTCGGACTGGCGCTGGGCCGCGGCCAGTCGCTGGACGATGCGGTGCGCGAAATCGGCCAGGTGGTCGAGTCGGTGCAGACTGCCGACGAAGTGATGCGCCTGGCCGACCGCCTGGGCATCGAACTGCCCATCTCCAGCGCCGTGCGCGACGTGCTGCACGGCGAGCTCAGCCCAGCCGAAGGCCTGCAGCAGTTGCTGGCCCGCCAGCAGAAGCCCGAATACCCGGAGACGCTGTTCCGGTAGAAGGCCTGCAGGTACAGATCCGAGCTTCGTCCGGTAGTCCCAGGAGGGGACTTCCTTCGGTCGTCCCAAGAGGGGACTTCCTTCGGTCGTAGATCCGAGCTTGCTCGGATGCGTTGCCATAACGGTCCATGCATCCGAGCAAGCTCGGATCTACATCCAAGGGTCCAGATATCCGGGCACGTTCGGATCTACATCGACGGGTCCAGGCATCTCCAAAGCGAACCGCATCCGACCAAGCTCGGAGCTCCGCGGCTGGGCGGGTCTCAACCTGAGGTGGGCATCCTGTTCAACCCATCGGCGCTTACTCGCGCCCATGAAAAAGCCCGGCACGAGGCCGGGCTGATACGACGTGCAGCGAACTCACCGCAACGCGTCGCGATCGAGCGGTGGCGCGATATCAGAACGAAAAGCGCGGACCGATGAACCATTGGGTGTCGTTGTCGGCAAACTTCACGTCGCCGGTCAGGCCCCAGTTCGGGGTGAACTTCACCTGGCCGCCGAGGCGACCGTAGAAGTCACCGTCATAGTCGCTGCCGTCTTCGTAGCCGGCCAGCGCATAACCCTCCAGCATCGGAGTCATCGCGCCGCGCACGCCGACTTCGACGCTGTAGCCGTTGAAGTCCTGGACGCTGGTCTCGAAGCGCTCGTAGGCCACGCGAGTGAGCAGATCGGTGCGCGCGCTGATCGCGTGGTTGTAGCCCACGCCCAGGCGCCAGTTGTCGATGTCGAAGTTCACGTCATCGACTTCCTGCGAGTTGTAGCTGCCAAACAGGTGGAAGTTGGGCGCAATCGCGGCCGATCCGCCCACCAGCCAGCCGTCGGCATCGGGAGAATCCTTCAGGTTTGAGGTGATGTAGCCACCTTCGACGTAGTCGTAGGAAACGCCTTCGGCGGCGGAAGCGGCGAATGGCGCCGCGGCCAGCAGGGCAAGAGCAAACAAGGACTTCTTCATTTCAATGAGCCTCAAGGATTTATGGTTATCGGGCGGCACGGGTGCGATGAAACCAATGGCAGCCGGCGCGAGGAGTATCCGCAAAGTCCCGCAATGACCGCTGAATAGCGAACTGTCCGGTATATAAATCAGCTGACACGTTCGGGTGCTCGCCCGACCGCTGTCGAAGCGCTCCAGTTCGTCAATGGAGCGCGTCTCGACGGGATCTTCTTGGTCGGGTACGGCAGAGATCAGCGGTATCGAAACTGTTGCATACAAGCGAGCCTGAAAGCCGGCAGCCCTCAGCGCACGACGCCTGGACAATCTGCCCGTGTTCCTGCCGCAGAACTGAAAAAGCGCGGGCCAAAGTGCCCGGCGCCTGTCTGCCTGGCGCTGCCGGCCATCCAGTACTTCTCCTGAATTCTGAACGGGCTGGCATGCGCAGGTCCGGCACGTGGTCGTTCGGCTACACACGCCAAGAAAGCCAGTCGCATCAATGTTTCAAAATACAGCGAAGACGCGGAACCCCTGCGCCACGGCCACACCTCAGACGGAAGATGCTGAAACACGAGGAAAAACCGACTCCGGCGTCATTTCACGCCGATCGTCACACTTGTTAAGCGAGCGTGATCCAATTACTATTCGCCACCGCCGGGCCACTCAGGGATGCGTGGAGTCTTCATCGGGACAGCCGAACCCTTTTCAGGATGCAAGTTGAATCGGGCTGGCAACGATGCAGGGCGAGATCCATTGGGGGACCGGCGCCGGCGCGCGTGCGCTGCCTGTGGCAGCCGACTTGCAACGAAACGAATTAGGGGATTCGCTTGGCTGACACGTCCAACTGCAATGCGCCGGGATTCCGGCGCAGGGTAATGCTGTTGCTGGCATCCGGACTGTTCGCGCTGGCGAGCATGCCGGCATGGGCACAGACGACCGTCAGCAACACGGTCACGCTGACGCCACCCGCCGGCGTGACCAATCCCGGTACCGCCTGTGCCGCGGCGGGAAGCAGCTTCAACTCGGCAACCGGCGCGTGCTCGGCCAGCGACACCGATACGATCGTTGCTCCGCAGCTGAACTTCACCAAGAGCCATGCTGGTGACTTCACCGTCGGCACCAGCGGCGTTTATACGCTGCAGGTCAGCAACATCGGCACCGCACCGACCTCCGGCACGATCACGGTCACCGACACGCTACCCGCCGGCCTGAGCTTCGTTTCGGGCACGGGCACGGGCTGGACCTGCTCGGCCGTTGCTCAGGACGTGATTTGCACCAGCACCACCGCCATTGCAGCCGCGGCGGCAGGCAATGCCATCACCCTGACCGTCGGCGTTGCCGCTGCCGCGGCACCCAGCGTGACCAACTCGGCACGCGCAAGCGGTGGTGGCGATGCCACGTGCCCAGCTTCGCCTGCAGCAACCGAGGCGCGCTGCACGCCCAGCGACCCGACAACGGTCAACACGGCGGCCAATGTTGCAGTGGTCAAGTCGGGACCGGCTGCCGCAGTGGTGGGTTCAAGCTATAGCTACACCCTGACCCTGAGCAACAGCGGCCAGGCTGCGACCGGTAGCAACGTCGTGGTACAGGACCAGCTGCCTGCTGGCGTGGTCGCCACGGCAGTGACCGGCGCGACCTGCGGCACGCTGCCGAGCGCGGCGGGCGCGTTGTTGACCTGCACGATATCCGGCCCGATCGCGGCGGCCGGCACTGCGGTGGTGACCCTGACAGTGACCGCACCTGCCGCTGCGGGTTCGATCACCAACTACGCGGCGACCAACCCCGCCGGGACCGGCAATCCCGGCACACCGCCCGGGGCCGGCTGCGTGAGCGATGCGACCACCAGTTGCAGCAGCGCCGCCACGACGGTCAACGCACCGCAGCTGACGCTGACCAAGACGGCGAGTGCGGCGAGTTTCACGGTGGGCGTATCAGGCAGTTACACGCTCAGCGTGCAGAACACCGGCACCGCATCGACAACAGTCGCCGCGACCATCACCGATACGATCCCGACCGGCCTTGCGATCGGGGCCCTGCCCCTGGGATGTACCGCTGCGACCCAGACGGTGACCTGCACGATCGCTGCCGGCTTGGCTGCCAATGCGATCGCCAGCTTCACTATTCCGGTGACGCCGCAGTCGGGTGTGGCATCCAGCGTGACCAACACCGCGGCCGTATCCGGTGGGGGCGACGCGGGCTGTCCGGCAGCAAGTCGCTGCGTGGCTAGCGTCACGACTGCGATCCCGGCCCCTGCGCTGACCATCGACAAGACCGCCGGCACGCCGAGCGGCAGCGTCGCCGGCAGCACGATCGGCTACACGTTCCTGGTGACCAACACCGGCAACGTGACGATCACCGGCATCGCC
>JBBSVH010000022.1:0-23966 GCA_038233685.1 Lysobacterales bacterium
CCATTCGGGCGCAACGACACCGAGCTTTCACATCGCGTCGGCGAGGCGATCTGGGTGACCGTCGGCGGCGAGGACAAGCTGCTCCCGTCGGCGGTGGTCAACGACCTGCTGGGCAAGAAGCTCGCCGAGATCGAACAGAAGGAGGGTCGCAAACCCGGCGGCCGCACCCGCAAGCGGATCAAGGAAGACCTGGTCCACGAACTGCTGCCGCGCGCCTTCGTCCGGCCCGTGCGCAGCGACGCGATGCTCGACCTGGAACACGGCTTCATTGCCGTGGACAGCTCTTCACGCAAGAGTGCCGAGGCCGTGGTCTCGGAAATCCGCGGCGCCATGGGCAGCTTCCCGGCCATGCCGCTCAATGCCGAAGTGGCGCCGCGCGCCATCCTCACCGGCTGGATCGCCGGCGAGGATCTCCCCGACGGCCTGGCCCTGGGCGAGGAATGTGAGCTCAAGGACGCAATGGACGGCGGCGCCGTGGTCAAGTGCCAGCACCAGGAACTGCAGGGTGAGGAGATCGCCAAGCACCTGGAGGCCGGCAAGCAGGTCACGCGCCTTGCCTTGACCCTCGACGACCACCTGTCGTTCGTGCTCGGCGAGGACCTGGTGATCCGCAAGCTCAAGTTCCTCGACGGGGCCGTCGACCAGTTGGAGAACACCGAGAACCAGGATGTCCGCGCCGAACTCGACGCCCGTTTCGCGCTGATGAGCGGTGAGGTGCGGCGCCTGTTCGTGGTGCTGGAAAAGGCGCTGAAGCTGAGCAAGGCGGAGACCTGAGCGCCGAACCGGGCTTCATCGGATACTCGTGACCCGGGCCAAAGGCATCCGGGCAAGCCCGGATCTACAGGAATGCCGGGCGAGGAACCCGAAGAGCGCCAAGAGACGCCTGATCCTCCGGTCGTCCAAAGAGAGGACTTCCTCCGGTCGTAGATCCGAGCTTGCTCGGATGCTCTGCCATGCAGGCCCGGGCATCCGGGCATCCGGGCAAGCCCGGATCTACACGGAGCGGGATCGTTGCTTGACTGACGCGTCGTTTCGCACAAGCTGACTGCCATGCCCCGTGCCCCACATCGCCTCATCACGCCGAAATCGGTCGCCATCGAGCGCGACTCCATTTCCCTCGTCCTCCACGATGAGCGCAGCGTCGACATCCAGCGCGTGCGCGACCCCAGGGCCAAGCGCATGAAGCTGAGCGTGGACGAGCGCGGCGCGCGGCTGACCCTGCCGCTGCGCGCCAGCCTGGTTTCCGGCGAGCGCTTCCTGCTCGAACATCGGCGCTGGCTGGAACTGCAGCTGCAGCGCTTCGAGCCGGACGCTTCACTGCCTCCGCTGGTACGCCTGCAGACCGCTGAACTTCCATTGCGCGGTGCGTTGCTGCCGTTGCATTGGCAAGAAGGCCGATTTGCGCGACTCACGCTCACCGACGACATCCTGCATTTCCAGCTGCCCGCCCGCGCCAGCGATGCGCTGATGCGGCGCGCACTGCGCGAGTTCTACGAAGCGCAGGCGCGGGCGGATATCGGCGGCTGGATGCCGCGCTACCTGCCGGGCCTGCCGCGCGCGCCCGCGCGAGTGCGGCTCAAGCTGATGTCCTCGCAGTGGGGATCGCTCAGCCCGGATGGTTCGCTGGCGCTGGACCTTTCGCTGGTGCTGGGCGACCCGCGCGCGTTCGAGTACGTTCTGGTGCACGAACTCTGCCACCTGATCCACGCCAATCATTCGCCAGCGTTCTGGCACGAAGTCGAGGCGCGGTTCCCGGCGTGGCGTGAGCAGCGCGATTATTTCCACGCGCATGGCAGACGCTTGAAAACGATGCTGCGCAGGCTGCTCTTGGCGTGAGTCGAAGGCACGTTGTCTTTTCGTAGATCCGAGCTTGCCCGGATGCACCTGGTCCTGATGCACGGGCCTCCGAGCAAGCTCGGATCTGCACAGCGCCTGCTCCGAATGCACGGGCATCCGAGCAAGCTCGGATCTACAAGAGCGTGGTCCTGATGCAAATGCATCCGAGCAGGCTCGGATCTACGCGGGGCATCCGGGCTGGTCCGGCGCTACGGGAGGAAGAAGTCGCCGATGGCTTCGGCAACCGCTGCCGGCTGTTCCATGTGCAGGTGGTGGCTGCCCTCGATGATCTCCAGGGTGCCGTGCGGCAGCAGCCGGGCGCGCTCGCTGCGCAGCGGCTCGGGTAGATAGGACTGCGGCGGGTCGGCGTAGATGACCCGGGTCGGGCAGCCGATGCCGGCGATGAGGTCGCGTACCTGGTCCTCGGTCAGGCGCTGCAGGCTGGGCAGGGTGAGGCGTGGATCGCTGCTCCACACATAGCCGCCGGCGACCTCGCGCACGCCGCGTTCGACCAGCAGCCGCGCACTGGGCTCGCTCAACTGGTTGGACTGCATGCGCGCGCGGATCGGCGCCGCGAGGTCGGGGAACACGCGCAGCTTCTTGGTCGCCAGCTGGCGCGCCGCCGCCACGCCCTCGCGCAGTCGCGAGGCGGTGCGTTCGGCGGTGTCGGTCAACGAGCCAAGCGCCTCGATCGCCACCAGCCGACTCACGCGCTGCGGCAGCGCCGCGGCCAGCATGCTGCCAATGCCGGCGCCCATCGAATGCCCAAGCAGCGCGAAACGCTCCCAGCCCAGTGCATCGGCCGCGTCCAGCACGGCGTTGGTCGTCACCATGAGGTTGTAGTCGGCACCGGCGGGCAGGTGCGCGGAGCGGCCGTGGCCGGGCAGGTCCAGCATCACCAGGTCGAGTCCGCGCAGGTGCGCAGCCAGCGGCACGAAGCTGGCCGCGTTGTCGAGCCAGCCGTGGAGGGCGAGGACCGGCGCACCACCTCCAACGCGGCGGCGCAGCCCGGTGATCGGACCCAGCGCCGCATCGAACGAAACGTCTTCCAGCATCGCACCGACGTCGTCGAGGAGACCCGCGGCAGGGTCGCTCACGCGTCCACTTCAGCGCGGCGAACCACTGCAAGCAGCGCCCGTGCGTGGTCGGTCGAATCGTTGAGGCAGGGGATATAGCGCAGGTGGCCGCCCTTTTCTTCGAAGCCCTCGGCGAACTGCATCGCCACTTCCTCCAGCGTCTCCAGGCAGTCGACGGCGAAGCCCGGACACACCACGTCGACCTTGCGCAGGCCGCTGGCGGCCATGGCATCGAGGGTCTTGTCCGTGGACGGCTCCAGCCAGCGCTCACGGCCGAACCGCGACTGGAAGGTGAGCGTCCACTGGTTGGCATCGAGTCCAAGCGCGTTCGCAATGGCCAGTGCGCTGGCTTGGCAGCGTTGCGGGTACGGATCGCCACCGTCTGCGATGCGCTGCGGCAGTCCGTGGAAGGAAAAGATCAGGTGCTCGCCGGCGCCATGCTCGGCGCGCCACGCGTTGACCGAATCGACGACCGCCTGCAGCCAGTCCGGATCGGTGGAGTAGTCGTCGATCACGCTCAGCTCGATGCCGTGGCCGGGACGCTCCACCACGTCGGTGATCGAGGCGGTGGTGGTGGTCGAGTACTGCGGATACAGCGGCACTACCGTGGCCTGCGCAACGCCTTCACTGCGCAGCTGGGCCAGCACCCTGGGCAGCGCCGGCTCGCCATAGCGCATGGCGTAGACCACCCTGGCCTGCGGGCGCAGCGCCTGCATCGCCTCGGCAAGACGTCCCGTGTACACCGCCAGCGGCGAGCCCTCCGGCAGCCAGACCTTGGCGTACTTGCGCGCCGCGCTGGGCCCGCGCAGCGGCAGGATCACGAAATGCAGCAGTGGGCACCACAGCCACCGCGTCAGCTGCACCACGCGATGGTCGTGCAGGAACTCGGCCAGGTAGCGGCGCACCGCGCGCGCCGTCGGCGCCTCCGGCGTGCCGAGGTTGACGATGACAATGGCGTTTTGCGAAGAGTCGACAGTGCTGTCCATGGCCCATGATGACAGACGTCCCCGGCCCCGCCGAAGCGGCTGCGCAACGGCTGGACTCATCGTCGATTCACCGGCGGCCGTCTAGGCTCCGAATCGTTGCGTCGGGGCACTCCCGGCGCCTCCGCACCCTGGTTTCGAAGCTGCCTTTCTTCCAATCCTTTCTTGCAGCAGCTTTCTTACAGCACTTTTCCAGCACTCGCTTTTTTTTGACCCCCTTTCTTTCACCCTGTGGAGCCCGCCATGTCCGTCCCCCGCACCATTCCAGGCGCGCCGCTGCCGCGCATCGGACTCCTGCTGGTCGCCAGCCTCCTGGCCGTCCATGCCCAGGCCGGTCCGAAGGAGAACGCCCGCGCCGCCAACGCGTCGCGCGTACTCAACGAGATCCAGGCGATTCCCGAGCAGGCCATCCCGGACAAGCTGCTGGACGAAGCCCGAGCCGTGGTTGTCATTCCGGACACGCTGAAGGTGGGCCTGGTGATCGGCGGACGTCGCGGCCACGGGTTGATGTCGGTCAAGCTGGCGGATGGCACCTGGTCGCAGCCGGCCTTCGTGAAGCTCACCGGCGGCAGCATCGGCCTGCAGGCCGGCGTCCAGTCTTCCGACGTGGTGCTGGTGTTCCGCAGTGACCGCAACCTCAACAACATCGTCAACGGCAAGTTCACCCTTGGCGCTGACGCCGGGATCGCCGCCGGTCCTGTCGGCCGCAACGCCTCGGCACTGACCGATGGCCAGCTGAAGGCGGAAATCTGGTCCTGGTCTCGCGCCCGCGGGCTGTTCGCCGGCGTAGCCCTGGATGGCGCGGTGCTGCAGATCGACGACGACGCCAACATGGCCGTGTACGGCGGCCGCGCCACGCCGCGCGCCATTTTCGAGAGCCGTGTCGCGGCTCCCTCCGAAGCCGTGGTCGGTTTTCGCGACCTGCTGGAGGAAGCCACCGACCAGGCGCGTTTCTCACGCGGCGGAAGCAGCGCGAAATCGAACGCGCCAGCGACGAGCCCGCCGCAAGCTCCGGCGCTTCCCGAGCCTGCCCAGGCGCAACCGCTGGTGCCCAATGGCGAGCCCGGAGCCCAGGGTTTCGAGGCCGTCGGCGAGGGGGAAATCCGCAGCGAGGCACTGGACGGCACACCGTGACCGATTGGCCATGTGAGGGCGCCGGTGCGCCCGGCACAATGGCAAAGGCCAGCTGCGCTATCCTGCCTACCCTACCTTCTTCTGCGAGCACACCATGGGCGGTTTGAGCATCTGGCATTGGATCATCGTGCTGGTGGTCGTGCTGCTGGTATTCGGCACCAAGCGCCTGCGCAATGCGGGCCAGGACCTGGGTGAGGCCGTCAAAGGCTTCAAGAAGGGAATCAAGGACCAGGACACCCCGCCGGGCCAGCTCGACGATCAGTCCCGTACCGACGAAACCCCTGAAGCCAAGCAGCGCGAGCGCGACCGCGACACGCACTGACGCGCTGCCCCGGTCCGCGCGATGTTCGACCTTGGTTTCAGCGAGCTGCTGATCATCGCCGTCGTCGCGTTGATCGTGCTCGGCCCCGAACGCCTGCCCAAGGCGACGCGTTTGGCCGGTCTGTGGGTGCGCCGGGCGCGCAACCAGTGGGCCTCGGTGAAGGATGAGCTGGAGCGCGACCTTGCCTCCGAAGACCTCAAGCGCAGCATGAACGAAGCGCGTGGGGCGATGCGCGACGCCGAGGAGTCGATGCGCGCCAGCGCCGACGAGGCGCGCGAGGAATTCGAGCAGATGCGCACCGCGGTGGCCTCCGGCGGCCAAGCGGGAACGGATGCGGCAGCCAAAGCGACAGGCCAGGCGCCGCAGGATGGCCAGGACGCCTCACTGGCTTTGGCCACCGGGACGGTCGAAGAGGACGTCATTCTCGCCACCCAGACCGGATTGACGCCCGCCCCGGAACCGCGGCCGGTCCCGGTCGCCGGCCAGTTATCCATGTCCTCCGCTCCCGCCGAGCCAGACCCTGAAGATGACCGCAGGAACTCCTGAGCCCGAGGCCGAGAGCGGCCTGATCCACCATCTGATCGAACTGCGCTCGCGGGTGATGCGCGGCGTCGCGGGGTTGGGCGTCGTGCTGCTGGTGCTGCTGCCGTTCGCCAACCGCATCTACGGCTGGTTTGCCGCCCCACTGCTGGCCAAGCTGCCTCCCGGCGGGCAGCTGATCGCGGTCGAGGTGGCATCGCCGTTCTTTGCCCCGATCAAGCTGGCGTTTTTCGTGGCCATCGTCATCAGCATGCCGTGGCTGCTGTACCAGGCGTGGGCCTTCGTCGCACCGGGGCTGTACCAGAAAGAGCGGCGCCTGGCCCTGCCGCTGCTCGGTTCGGCCATGGTGCTGTTCTATACCGGCTGCGCGTTCGCCTTCTTCGTCGTGCTGCCGTCGGTGTTCGGCTTCCTGGCGAAGGTCACTCCCGAGGGAGTGACGATGATGACCGACATCAGCGCGTACCTCGACTTCGTCCTGGTGATCTTCCTGGCCTTCGGCCTCAGCTTCGAGCTGCCGGTCGCGCTGGTCATCCTGGTGCTGCTGGGGTGGGTCACGCCGACGCAGCTGAAGGAAGGACGCGGCTACGCCATCGTGGGCGTCTTCGTGCTGTCCGCGCTGATCACGCCGCCGGATGTGGTCTCCCAGCTGCTGCTGGCAATCCCGATGTGCCTGCTTTACGAAGCGGGAATCGTCGCGTCGCGGATGATCCGCCCGCGCAAGCCGCAGGCCGACTGAGCCGTTCCGGACTCAGGCTTCGAAGTGTGTTGGCGCCGCCGCGGACCCCGACGGCGAAGGCCCGAGCAGCTGGCGCCAGGCGTGGTAGACGGTCCCGGCCAGCAGCGGCATCAGCACCGCCATCATCAGCAGGTTCGCCACCCATATGCCTGCAGCCTGGCCTACTAGCGCCTGCACCACGATGCCCACCAGCTGGACCAGGAAAGTGATGCCCAGCACCGTGATCACCAGCAGCACCGCGAAAACGACCAGCGCCGGCAGGTTGTGGATGCAGGCGCCGAAGCTGTTGCGCATCGCCGCCAGGCCTCGATTGCCCCCAAGCAGGATGTCCGGTACGGCGAGGAAGGTGTACAGCGCTATCGCAATCACTGCAGCGAACATCAGCAGCATCCACAGGAACAGTCGCCCCACCGGCAAGTCGCTGACCAGCGCGGGGTCGGGCTGCCCTCCGGCGGCGGCGATGCGCTGGATCTCCAGGCCCGCCTCGTAAATCTGCTGCAGCTGCGCCTGGCCGACCAGGAGCAGCAGCAGCGCTGCCAGCACCAGCACGGCCACCAGCTGCGGCAGCAGTGTGGCCAACAGGCTTCCGATGCGCTCGCCCTGGAAAGCGTGCAACAGGTGCCGCGGCAGTGCCGGGCGGTCATGCTCGACTTCGTGCACGGCCCAGACCACGCCCGCGAACAGAAGCGGTCCGAGCATCGAGAACACCAGCTGCAGCAGTAGTCCAGTCGTGGCGCTGCCGGCCATGACCTGCATGATGACCAGGGACAGTGCGCCCCAGATCACGCCGAGCAGGCCCAGCGCGAGCGGCGCCTTGCGCAGCAGGGCGAATGCACCCAGCAACCATTCTGCGCCGGCACTGGCCGGCACCTTGTTGAACGTGGACATCTGGGATTTCCGGATCGGAGTGGGGACCATCAGCGGGACTTCAACGGGCCATCAACGGGCGTGCAGCCCGCGCGCGTGGGTGACGAAACGTCGCAACAGTCTGCGCGCCAGAGGCGCCGCCGTCACCTCGCGGGCGATGCTGCGGGCGCAGCGGCCTTCGCGGTGCAGCGCCTCGTGCCGGGCCGCGACGTAGCCGCGCATGTGGTGGGTGGCGAACTCGGGGTGGAACTGCACGCCCCAGGCGCGATCGCCCCAGCGGAAGGCCTGGCAGCGGTCGCGTTCGCTGCTGGCCAGCACCGTGGCTTCAGCCGGGGGCCGCAGCACGGTCTGCACGTGCGAGGACTGCGCAGCGAAACGCGCCGGCATCGAGGCAAACAGCGGGTCACTGCCGGCGGGCGGCTGCAGCTCGACGCAGATGGTCCCCGACTCCCGGCCGGCGGGATTGTCAGCGATCTCGCCGCCCAGCGCGTGGGCCAGCAGCTGGTGGCCGTAGCAGATGCCCAGCACCGGCAGGCCCGCGTGCGCAGCGTCACGCAGCCAGCGCGCGCTGCGCTCGCTCCATTCGGCGCGGTCGGTGACGTAGGCGGCCGAGCCGGTGACCATCACTCCGGCGAAGCCCTCGCACCGCGGCAGCGGATCGCCCTGCTCGACATTGGCGGCGACCGCATCGTCGGCGCCAAGCCCGGCGGCCACGCGGATCCAGTGCGGGAAGCGTCCATAGCGTCGCATCGAAGCCACGGGCTGGCCGGTTTCAAGGATCAGGAAAGGCGCCTGGCTGGCAACGGTCACGGGCGGCAGCGCAAAAAGAAGGGCGGAAGTGGCCCGTATACTAGAACGCTTTTCCGCCTTGCACGACCCGTCG
Organism: Lysobacterales bacterium; assembly: GCA_038233685.1. Taxonomy (GTDB): domain Bacteria; phylum Pseudomonadota; class Gammaproteobacteria; order Xanthomonadales; family Xanthomonadaceae; genus Pseudoxanthomonas_A. The sequence goes on from JBBSVH010000022.1 coordinate 8,378, forward strand.
ATGACCGATCCGTTGCCCGCTCCACCCACCTTCCAGGACATGATCCAGACGCTCAACGCGTACTGGGGCGCGCAGGGCTGCGTACTGGTCCAGCCGCTGGACCTGGAAGTAGGAGCAGGCACCTTCCATCCGGCCACGTTCCTGCGCTCGCTCGGCCCCGAGCCGTGGAACGCCGCCTACGTGCAGCCTTGCCGTCGCCCCACCGACGGCCGCTATGGCGAAAACCCCAACCGGCTGCAGCGTTACTACCAGTACCAGGTGGTGATGAAGCCCAATCCGGACAACCTGCAGGAGCTCTATCTCGATTCGCTCAAGGCGCTCGGCATCGACCCGCGCGTGCACGACCTGCGCTTCGTCGAGGACAACTGGGAATCGCCGACGCTCGGTGCCTGGGGGCTGGGCTGGGAGGTGTGGTTGAACGGGATGGAAGTCACCCAGTTCACCTACTTCCAGCAGGCCGGCGGACTGGAGTGCCGTCCGGTGCTGGGCGAGATCACCTACGGGCTGGAGCGCCTGTGCATGTACCTGCAGGACGTGGACAACGTCTACGACCTGGTGTGGACGCGCGGACCGCAGGGCGTGGTCACCTACGGCGACGTGTACCACCAGAACGAGGTCGAACAGAGCACCTACAACTTCGAACACGCCGACGTGGCCGAGCTGTTCCATCGCTTCGACGCCTGCGAGGCCGAGTCTCAGAAACTGGTCGAGGCCGGACTGCCGCTTCCGGCCTACGAGCAGGTGTGCAAGGCGTCGCACGCCTTCAACCTGCTCGATGCGCGGCGCGCGATCTCGGTCACCGAGCGCCAGCGCTACATCCTGCGCGTGCGCAAGATCGCCCAGGCCGTGGCCGAGGCGTATCACGCGCAGCGCGAGAAGCTGGGGTTTCCAGGATTGAAGAAGGCGGCGGCTTGAGCTTCTGATGATCCACCAGTCGTGGAGGAAGGAATTACCTTGAGTGAACCATCGCTTTCGCCCCGAGCTGCACTACACGCTGACGCCAAAACCCCTCATGCCACGGGCACTTCCTGTGGTCGTCCGCCCTTCGGGCACCTTCTCAGCCCTGCACTCCCTGCGGTCGCCGGGGGAGAAGAGAATCAGGCTCCAATGAAATGACTGAACAACGCGCGCTGCTGATCGAACTGGGGACCGAAGAGCTGCCGGTGACGGCGCTGCCGGTGCTGGCGCAGGCGCTGTTCGACGGCGTGCTGGCCGCCCTGGGCAAGCGCGGCATCGCGGTGGAGAGCGCCGAGGCCAAGCCGCTGTACACGCCGCGCCGGCTGGCCGTGCTGCTGCCGGCGGTCTCGGTCATGCAGCCGGAGCAGTCGTCCGAGGTGCTGGGCCCGTACCTCAACATCGCCATGGACGCCGACGGCCAGCCCACCCGCGCCCTGCAGGGCTTCGCGGCCAAGGCCGGCGTGGACTGGAGTGCGCTCGAGCGCACCAGCGACGCCAAGGGTGAGCGTTTCGTGCATCGCGCGGTGACGCCCGGTGCCCGCACCGCGGAGCTGCTGCCGGAGATCCTGCGCGAAGCCATCGCCGGCATGCCGATCCCCAAGCCGATGCGCTGGGGCGATCACGGGCACGCCTTCGCACGCCCCGTGCACTGGCTGGTGATGCTGCTCGGCAGCGACGTGGTGGAAACGGAAATACTGGGTGTGCGCAGCGACCGCATGAGCCGCGGCCATCGCTTCGAGCACGCCAAGCCGGTGTGGATTGGCAGCCCCGCGGACTACGTCGAGGCCCTGCGGGCGGCGCACGTGCTGGTGGACCCGGACGAGCGCCGTATTCGCATCGAGCAACAGGTGCAGGAGGCCGCCAGCGCGGTCGGCGGCGTCGCCCGCGTCACCCGCGAGAATCTGGAACAGGTCAACTGCCTGGTGGAGTGGCCGTCGGCCGTGTCGTGCAGCTTCGACGAGTCGTTCCTGTCGGTGCCGCAGGAGGCGCTGATCACCACGATGGAGACCAACCAGAAGTTCTTTCCCGTGCTGGATGAGAGCGGCACGCTGGGCGGCGATTTCATTGGCATCGCGAACATCGAATCCCGGGACGTCGCCGAAGTCCGCAAGGGCTACGAGCGGGTGATCCGTCCGCGCTTCGCCGACGCGAAATTCTTCTTCGACGAGGACCTCAAGCAGGGTCTGGCGGCGATGGGCGAAGGCCTGGAGAGCGTCACCTACCAGGCCAGGCTCGGTTCGATCGCCGCCAAGGTGGCGCGCGTCGTCGCGCTGGCGGAAGTCATCGCCAGGGAAGTCGACGTCGATCCGGCACAGGCACGACGCGCGGCACAACTGTCCAAGAACGACCTGCAGTCGCGCATGGTCGGCGAGTTCCCCGAACTGCAGGGCATCGCAGGCCGCCACTACGCACTGGCGTCTGGCGAGTCGAGCGAGATCGCAATGGCCATCGACGAGGGCTACCAGCCGCGTTTTTCCGGCGACGATATCGCCCTGTCACCGCTGGGCAAGGTGCTGGCGATCGCCGAGCGCCTGGATACATTGGCTGGCGGTTTCGCTGCGGGATTGAAGCCCACCGGCAACAAGGATCCATTTGCGCTGCGTCGCACGGCACTGGGCCTGGCGCGAACGGTGATCGAAAGCGGATTCGACCTTGACCTCAGCTCGTTGCTTGAACGCGCCGTGGCCTCGGCACGGGCTGACATGAAGGGAATCAGCGATACCTCGGCAAAAAGGGCTGCACTGGACGAGGAGAAGTCCGTGGCGGGAATCGACCCTTCAGCCAAGTTCAAAGCCAAACCCATGCCCAAGGTTTCAGAAACTGATCTGCCCGGTGACATGGATCTTGCAGGAGACCTCTACGACTTCATCCTCGACCGGCTGCGTGGCTACTACGCCGACAAGGGCGTGCCCGCACAGCACTTCGCCGCGGTCGCCGAGCTTCGACCCCAATCCCTGTACGACTTCGATACCCGCCTCGGCGCCATCGGCCAGTTCGCCGCGCTGCCCGAAGCCCAGGCGCTGGCCGCGGCCAACAAGCGCATCAACAACATCCTGAAGAAGGCCGACGTTGCGATTCCCGAGACGGTCGACCCCGGCCTGCTGCGGGAGCCTGCCGAAAGCGCGCTGGCCGAAGCCGTGGAGGCGGCGATAGGCGACACCACCGCCGCGCTGTCCGCGCACGACTACGTCAGCGTGCTCAGCCGGCTTGCGCAGCTGCGGCCCCAGGTCGATGCGTTTTTCGACGCGGTGATGGTCAATGCCGAAGACCCGGCACTGCGCGGCAACCGCCTGGCGCTGCTCAAGCGGCTGGCCGACCGCTTCGGCGCGGTGGCTGCGATCGAGCACCTGTCCAGCTGAGCCGGCATCGTGTCCGCCTGCTACGCCTGGCCGGCAAGCGGCCAGGTCACCGCGGGTCCTGGGCATGCCCTCGACACGGCTGCGCTGGAGGCCAATCAATGGCAGCCCCCGGCATTGCATGCACGTCAGGGGTTCTTAACCCTTCCATGCACATGCCGCCGGTATCCTTCGGCGATGCGATTTCCCCACCTTGCCGTCGCCACTGCGGCCCTCATCGCCCTCGCCGGGCCCGTCCATGCAGTCACCGTAGAACGTGTGGAGGTGCGCGGCCTGGACAAGGACAATGAAGCCGAAGAGGCGATGATCGCGAACGTCCGCGAAGCGGTTTCGCTGGTCGAGGAAGTCGGTGCCAGCCTGGGGGAGTCGCGGCTTGAATACCTGATGGACCAGGCGCCGGACGAGGCGCGCGAAGCGCTGCAGCCGTTCGGCTATTACTCGCCCGAGATCAAAGTGGAGCTGCAGCGCAGCGGCCCGGGTGACGAGCTGGCAAGCGTGGTGATCGATGTCGCCAAGGGCGCGCCGGTCACGGTGCGCGCGTCGGACATCGAAATCCAGGGCGCCGGCAGCGGCGATGCCTACCTGCAGGAGGACCTGGCGGCATTCGAGCCGCGGCGCGGCGACGTGTTCGACCACCAGACCTACGAGACCAGCAAGCTGCGAATCACCCGCCGGCTGCTTCAGCGTGGTTACTTCGACTCGGACCTGACCCGGCGTCGGGTCGAAGTCACGCGCGCCGAGAACGCCGCCGACATCGACCTGCAGTGGGCCAGCGGTATCCGCTACGACATGGGTCCGACGACGTTCGAGCAGGATTATTTCCGCCCGGGGTTGCTGGACCAGCTGGTCTATTGGGAGCAGGGCAGCTACTTCCACCAAGGCAAACTGGAACGCCTGCGCGAGTCGCTGGGAGGGCTGGATTACTTTTCGGCCATCGACATACAGCCGCTTCCCGAGGACGCGGTGGAGGGCGAAGTTCCGATCCAGGTCAACCTGACCCTGGCCAAGCGCGACGTGTACACCGCCGGCGTCAGCTACGGCACCGAGAGCGGCGCTGGCGTGCGCCTGGGGCTGGAGCGGCGCTACGTCAACACGCGCGGTCACAAGTTCTTCACCGAGCTGGACTTTGCGCAGAAGCGCAAGAGCTATGTCGTCCAGTACCGGATCCCGGCCTTCAAGTGGCTCGACGGCTGGTACGGCTTTGCCGCCCGCGCCTACGACGAGCAGACCGACTACATCGACACGCGCCGACTGGAGCTGATCGCCAGCCGCAGCGGCCAGATCAGCGACCGCTGGACCGCGGTGGCCTCGCTGCATGCGCTGCGGGAACGCTGGGGCTACGACCAGCGGGACCGGACCGGCGCCCCGATCTTCCAGTACTCCACCCTGACCTATCCGCAGATCACCGGGCACTACATCGGCGTGGACGACCGGCTGTTTCCGCGCGCCGGCTTCAGCGGCAACGTGTCGCTGCGCGGTGGCGTCGAGGGCGCCGGTTCGGACGCCACGTTTTCGCAGGTGCAGACAGTGGTGCGCTGGTACAACGGCATCGGTCAGGACAGCCGGCTGCTGGTACGCGGTGAATTCGGCGCGACCTACACCGACGACCTGGTAGCGCTGCCGCCGAGCCTGCGCTTCTACGCCGGCGGCGACCGCAGCGTGCGCGGCTACGCGTTCCGCGAAGTCGGCCCCCGGCTGGGCAACCGGTTTGCGCTGGGCGCCAAGAACGTGATCACCGGCAGCGTGGAGTACGAGCGCTACCTGCCGGACAGCGACTGGGGCGGCGCGGTGTTCGTGGACAGCGGCAGTGCGTTCGACGACACCCCGGACTTTCGCACCGGCGTGGGCGTGGGCCTGCGCTGGCGATCTCCGGTAGGCGCCGTACGCGTGGACATCGCGCGCGGGCTGGACGATCCGGATTCGGGCTTCCAGCTGTACCTCAACATCGGCGCCGATCTGTGAACCGTCCGGCCTCCGCGGCAACGCCGGGCGCTACCGCGCCGCCGCATCGGCGCTTTTACCGACGCAAGCGTTTCTGGCAGTGGTCAGGGGGCGCGACCGTCGCCTTGATCGCGATCGCACTGGTGCTGCTCTACTGGCTGCTGCAGACGGTGGCCGGGCGCGATCTGTTGCTGGGTCAGGTCCAGGCGCGACTTCCCGCAGGTTCCACGTTCACCTGGAAGCGCGCCGAAGGCCCGTTGGCCGGACCACTGACGCTGCACGGGGTCGACTTCCGCTTCGGCGACATCCACTTCACCGCCGAGCGCGTCTACTTGGACGCGAGCCTGCGTCCCCTGCTGGACCGACGGCTGCTGCTGGACGAACTGCAGATCAGCAACGCCACCCTGGACCTGGCCAGCACCGACGAGCCGTTCGAGCTGCCGAAGTGGCCGGACTCACTGCCGCAGATCGAGATGCCGATCAGCCTGCGGGCCGACGCACTGGCGATCGACGATTTCCTGATCCGCCAGGACGGCGAAGCGCTGATCGACATCCACCGCGCCAGGGGCTCCGTGGACATGGGGCCGGGCTACTTCAAGACCGAACAGCTGGGCATCGTCAGCGATCGCGGCCGCTTCGGGATCAGCGGTGGCTACGAACCCCGCGACGGCTATCGCACCGATCTGGTGGCGACGGCGGTATTCCCTGCCGAACGTGGCCGCAGCCCGGCGCGCATCGGACTCATCGCACGTGGCGACCTGGGCGCGATGGACGTTGGCATCGGCGGCAGTGCGCCGCAGCCGCTGCGCATCGAACTGAAAGTGCGTGGCGCAAGCGATCCCGACTGGCGCTTCAGCGGCGCCAGCAAGGCGCTGGACCTGGCCCTGCTGGGGCTTGCCGAACCGCCGTCCACACCGCTGGCCTTCGACCTGCAGGCCACCGGCACCAACGGCAACGCGCTGCTGCAGGGGCAGGTGCAACAGGGCGACGTGGTGGCGGTCATCGAGCCGTCCAGGCTGCACGTGGGCGACGAAGTGCTGACCGTCGCTCCCCTGGTGGTCCGCGTACTCGATGGCCGCACCACGCTGCGCGGTTTCGCCGACTTCAGCGACCCTGCCGATCCGCACTTCAAGTTCGCGGTCAACGCGCGCGGGCTGCAGCTTGGGGGTGCCGGATCAGAAGGCACCGGCAAGGCCGCGGGCGCCGGACCGGCGCCGGCCATCATCGCCAATGCCGACCTGGGATTTGCAGGCCGGCTGCAGGACTGGGCCGCCATCGGCAAGGCGCGCCTGACCCGCACTGGTGAAACCGCGGTGGTCGACTTCGACGGCCGTGGCGACAGTGAACAGATGCGTCTGGAAACCCTGAAGGCGACCATGCCCACCGGGCGTCTGGACGTCACCGGCAGCGTCGGCTGGGCGCCTCAACTGCGTTGGGATCTGGCGGCGCAACTTCGCGGCTTCGATCCCGGCTACTTCGCAAGTGGATTCGACGGCAAGGTCTCCGGCCAGATATCCAGCAGCGGCCAGGCGCGCGACCAGGGCGGCTTTGCGGCAAGCGTGGACGTGCCCGATCTGGGCGGAACGCTGCGCGGCCAGCCGCTGGACGGTCGCGGTCGCTTCAGGATCGATGGTGACCGCGGCGAAGGGGCGCTGTCGCTGCGCCTGGGGGAAAGTCGCGTGAACGCCAAGGGCAGCGTCGGCGACCGCCTGGACATCGAAGCCGACCTGCGGCCACTGCGCCTGGACGACGTGCTCGGTGACGCAGGCGGCAGATTGGCCGGAACGCTGAACATCAGCGGCCCCCGCGCCACGCCCACCATCCAGGCCGACCTCAGCGGTAGCGATCTGCGATGGAACGACTACAGCGCCGACTCGATGACCGTGCGCGGCCGCCTGCCCTGGCGCGGCGGCGGCGGAAACATGTCCGTGCGCGCTGCCGGACTCACCGCAGGCGCGGTGATCGACACCCTGAGCATCGACGCGCGCGGCGCGGTCGAGGACCTCGAACTCGAGGCCGAAGCCAACAGTCCGCTGGGATCGATGAGCCTGGCCGGCAGCGCGCTCAAGCGCGGCGATCGCTGGACCGGTTCGGTCGCGGCGCTGCGCATGGTGCCGGACAAGGGCGCCGCCTGGGCGCTGCGCGCGCCGGCCGGGTTTGCCGTGCAGGGCCAGGCCTTCAGCTTGCAACCGGCGTGCCTGGCCGCCACCGGCGGCGGCGAGCTGTGCGCGTCGGCCGACTGGCCGCGTGGCGGGCTGGTGGTGAAAGCCGACGCCCTGCCGCTGACCCTCGTCCAGCCGTGGCTGCCGCCGCGCGAAGGGCGCCCGCTGGGGCTTCGCGGCACCGTTTCACTGGATGCTTCGGTGCGGCCGGCCGGCAACGCCTGGCAGGGCGAAGTCCACCTCGCCTCGCTCGAAGGCGGCCTCCGCCTGGGCAGCAACGCCAAGCGCGAGATCATCAGCTATGACAACTTCACCTTCGATGCGCGATTCACCCCGCAGCGCATCGAAGGCCGGCTGGGCACCGGTTTTGCCGGCGACGGGTACGTCGATGCGACGTTCAAAACCGGCTGGGAGGAGTTCGCGCCGCTGCGCGGCGACCTGTACTTCAACAATTCAAAACTGTTCTGGCTGGAGCTGTTTTCACCGGATCTGGTGCGCCCGGAAGGCGTCCTGGCCGGCCACATCGGCCTGGCCGGGACCCGCGCGGAGCCGCTGCTGAGCGGCGAGGCGAAACTGACCGAATTCACCGGCGCCCTGCCGTCGCTGGGCATCACCTTGATCAACGGCAACGCGACCCTGCAGGCTTTGGCGGACGGCACCGCGCTGATCAGCGGCAGCGTAGGCTCCAAGTCCTCCAGCGGCCGCAACGATGCCGAGCGCGGGCGCCTGCAGATCAAGGGGTCGCTGGGCTGGCGTGGCCAGGACACGCCCCTGCGCTTCGACATCCAGGGCAGCAACTTCCTGGCCGCCGATACGCCCGACCTGCGCGCGGTGATCGCCCCCGACGTACAGGTGACTCTCGCTGACAAGGTGCTTGCGGTACGCGGACAGGTGACGGTGCCCGAGGCGACCATCGACGTGGAAGGCTTCGAAGGCGGCGTATCCGCATCGCCCGACGTGGTCGTGCTGGACCCGGTGAATCCGGACACGCTGGAAACCGGGTCGGCGGTAGACCTGGACCTCACGGTCATCGTGGGCAAGGACGTGGAGCTCAGCGGCTACGGCCTGGAGGGCAACCTGACCGGGAAAATCCGCGTGATCTCGCCGCCCGGCGCCGAGATGCGCGCCATCGGCCGCCTCGACGTGGAGGGCGAGTACAGCGCCTATGGCCAGGACCTGCAGATCAGCCGCGGCGAATTGACCTGGAGCAACAACATCGTCTCGGACCCGCGCATCAACATCCGCGCCGAGCGCGAAGTGGTCAGCGCGGGCGTGACCGCCGGTATCGACGTCACCGGCCGGGCCAGCCTGCCCAAGGCCAGCATCTGGTCCGATCCGTCGCTGCCCGAGTCCGAGGCCCTGGCCTACCTGGTGCTCGGACGTCCGCTCAACACCGCCAGCACCGACGAGGCCCAGCAGGTGGGCGCCGCCCAGGCCGCGCTGTCGGCCGGTGCCGGGCTGCTGGCCTCGCAACTGGGAGCGCGCATCGGCCTGGACGATGCCGGCGTGCTGGAGTCACGCACGCTGGGCGGGTCGGTATTCGGCGTCGGCAAATACCTTTCGCCGAGGCTGTACGTCAGCTACGGGGTATCCATTGTCGGCAGCGGCTCGGCGCTGACCCTGAAATACCTGCTCCGCAAGGGCTTCTTCGCAGAAATCGAATCGAGCTCGGTGGAAACACGCGGCTCGCTGAACTACCGCAAGGAACGATAGGGGCCCAAGTGCCGGGCTCCCTGGCCGATCCAGGCAGCGGGGCGCATTGCGCCGAAACAACGCCCGACGCGCTCAGTAGATCCGAGCTTGTCCGGATGCTTCCCCTCCGGCGCCGCGTAGATCCGAGCTTGCCCGGATGCTTCCCTTCCGGCGCCGCGTAGATCCGAGCTTGCTCGGATGCTTCCCTCGTACGACCAGGCGCATCCGGGCAAGCTCGGATCTACCGGGGGCCGGAGGCGATGCGGGCCCCGCGCAGCAGCGGCTTGCCGTCGACCACGTCGGTCCAGGCCAGCAGCACGCCGCGTTCGGTGGCCAGCAGCTGTGGGAATCCGGTGGCGCGGCCGCGGCCCTCCAGCGTGGCCACCTGCAGGCGCTGCAGCTTGCGCGACAGATCCGGCGTATAGCGCGCAAGCCAGACGCTCTGGCCGCGCGACTCCTCGCGCAGCCAGCTGACCCAGACGCCGGCGCCATCCACCACCACGGCGGCGCGTCCCTGCACGGCGTCGCCGCGGTCGACGTCGACCGGCGGCGCGAACGAGTCACCGGCGTCGGTCGAGTGGGCCAGGCGCAGCGTCGGCACGTTGCCTGCAGCGGTGTACCACGCGACCCACGCCTGGCTTGCCCGCGCCGCCACCGAAGGCCCGTTCACCGGGCACGCCGGCATGATCCAGCGATCGTCATGCACGCGGCGCGGCGCGGTCCACGCGCCGGCCTGCAGCCGGGTGCTGGCGATGTCGCGGATCTCGTCATCGTCGCGGTCGCGGTAGACCAGCAGCGGTCCTTGCGCGGTCAGCGCGGCGCCGGTCTGGCAGCAGTCGCAGGTGCGCGCATCCAGCTGTACTTCGCCGGTCCTGCGCAGCGCAGCGTCGAACACCGCCGTGCGCAGCGCCATGGCGCCACCACCGTGCCCGGCATGAGTGCCCAGCGTGGAACTGGGCGCGGGGTCCGCCGCCGTGTTGCGTCCATCCAGCCACGCGACGCCGATGCTGTCGGCGGTCTGCGGCCACAGCGACACGAAGCCATGTTCAGTCGGCGTGCCGTCACCGTTGACCAGCTGCGGCGCCATCCAGCTGCCACCCCCGTCGCCTGAGCGCGACAGCACCACGTCGTAGGCATAGGTGGCACTGGAAGACTTGCGCAGCCACTGCGCCCACAGCGCGCCGTCTTCGGTGGCCACGATGTGCGGGGTATCGGCCCAGTTGACGAACCAGTCGTCGCCGCGTGCGACCTGCTGCGGCGCCTGCCACTGCCGCCCATCGAAGCGGGCGAACTTCAGCGCGTGGCCCCCATTGGCGCCGGCTTCGATCCACGACAGCAGCACCCCGCCATCCGGTGTCGCCACCAGGTCCGGCTGCGCGGCAACCCGCATCTCCGGCAATGTCCACGGGGAAACGTTGAAGGTGGCGTCATGGGCGGCGGCCGCCTGGACCGGGCGCAGGTCGGGTTCCGCGGTATCGCCACGGCATGCCGCAAGCAGGACGACCAGAATCGGGGCAAGGATTTTCATCGCCGGAGAATACGCTCCCCGTCGTGGCCGCAGGATCCGGGGACGGCACCGGAGCACGCCGCACCCTCGCCGCGCTCAGGCCACCCGGCTGCGCCGCGCCCGGGCCAGATGCACCAGCAGCAGCGAGATCGCGGCCGGGGTCATGCCGGGTATCCGCTGGGCCTGGCCCACCGTCTGCGGGCGCACCAGCTCCAGTTTCTGCAGCGTTTCGGCCGACAGACCGTGCACGCCCGCGTAGTCGAAATCCGCTGCGATGGTCGTGTCTTCGTTGCGCTGCTGGCGCTCGATCGCAATGCGCTGGCGATCCAGGTAGCCGGCGTACTTGACGCTGATCTCCACCTGCTCGGCGACCTTCGGATCGTCGACGCCGGGACCGATCGACGCGACCTGCATGAGCTGCGCATAGTCCAGTTCCGGTCGCTTGATCAGGTCCAGGACAGTGATTTCGCGGGTCAGTGGGATGCCCAGCGAGTTCTGTAACTCGCGTCCCAGCGCATTGCCCGGCGTGGCCCACAGCGCCTGCAGGCGCCCGCTCTCCCGGCCCACCGCCTCCTGCTTGGCCTGGAACCGGACCCAGCGGTGGTCGTCCACCAGGCCCAGCTCACGGCCGATGGCGGTCAGGCGCGTATCGGCGTTGTCCTCGCGCAGCTGCAGGCGGTACTCGGCGCGGCTGGTGAACATCCGGTACGGCTCGGTGGTGCCGTGGGTGATCAGGTCGTCGACCAGCACGCCCAGGTAGGCCTGGTCGCGACGCGGCGCCCAGGCGTCGCGCTGCTGTGAGAAACGCGCCGCGTTGAGGCCGGCCAGCAGGCCCTGGGCCGCGGCTTCTTCGTAACCGGTGGTGCCGTTGATCTGACCGGCGAAGAACAGCCCCGCAACCGCCTTGGTCTCGAGCGACGACTTCAGTCCGCGCGGGTCGAAATAGTCGTATTCGATGGCGTAGCCGGGCCGGGTGATGTGCGCGTCTTGCATGCCGGCGATGCTGCGCACCAGCGCCAGCTGCACGTCGAACGGCAGCGAGGTGGAAATGCCGTTGGGATAGATCTCGGTGACCTCCAGACCTTCGGGCTCGACGAAAACCTGGTGCGAGGGCTTCTCGGAAAAACGCACCACCTTGTCTTCGATGGACGGGCAGTAGCGCGGTCCGATGCCTTCGATCTGCCCGCTGTACAGCGGCGAGCGATGCAGCGCGCCGCGGATGATGTCGTGGGTGCGCTCGCTGGTGTGGGTGATCCAGCACGACACCTGGCGCGGGTGCTGGGCGGTCTCGCCGAGGTAGGACATCACCGGCAGCGGGTCGTCGCCGGGTTGCTCCAGCATCACCGAGTAGTCCAGCGTGCGCCCGTCGATGCGCGGCGGGGTGCCGGTCTTCAGGCGGTCGACGACGAACGGACCTTCGCGCAGGCGCTGGGCCAGCGTGGTCGCCGGCGGATCGCCCGCCCGGCCCGCGGCGTACTGGGTCTGGCCCACGTGGATCCTGCCGGCCAGGAAGGTCCCGGCGGTCAGCACGACGGCCGGCGCGTTGAAGCGCAGACCGGTCTGGGTGACTACCCCGCGCACCCTGCCATGCTCGATCACCAGGTCGTCCACCGCCGCCTGGAACAGGCTCAGGTTGGGCTGGCTTTCGACCATGCGCCGGATGGCGCTGCGATACAGGGCACGATCGGCCTGGCAGCGCGTGGCGCGCACGGCCGGACCCTTGGAGGCATTCAGGGTGCGCCACTGGATGCCGGCCAGGTCGGCGGCATGGGCCATGGCGCCGCCCAGTGCATCGATCTCCTTGACCAGGTGTCCCTTGCCGATGCCGCCGATGGCCGGATTGCAGCTCATCGCGCCGACCGTTTCGATGTTGTGGGTCAGCAGCAGGGTGCGGGCACCACTGCGCGCCGCAGCCAGTGCGGCCTCGGTGCCGGCGTGGCCGCCGCCGACCACGATCACGTCGAACTGGTTGTGGGAATGATCCATGAATTGATTTTCGCATTGGCCGGCCGTGGCCACCATCGCGAGCCCCGGCGCAAAAGTTGGCACGCTCCCTGCTTCAGACCCTGGGCACCCACAGTGGCAGCGACCAGGGGCGCAGGCTGGAATTGGAACAGGGGCCAGCCATGTGCACTGCGGGGACGCCGGGGCCGGTAGTCGGGGGACTACCGGCCCTTTTTTTGCCTGCGATCCGGTGAGGGCATGAAAAGGCCCGGCATTGCCGGGCCTTGATTTGGGTGCCGACGCCCGGCAGGGCCGGAACAGGGGGGATCCAGAGAGTCCCACCGAACGTCGACATGGAGGCTTCCCAACCAGTCACGTCATAAAGCGACGCAGCCGGTCAAACTTGGAAGCCTAGAGTGCGACCGTGCGGCGCATGGCGCAAGCCTCAGTTTTCCTGGTCCCGGATACGCGACTCCTGGCGGGGCCGCGGGGCGGGGCGCTCAGACTGCGCGGCACGGGCCTCACGCTGCGGTGGCGGTGGTGCGTTCATGGGCCTTGGCGCCACCATTGACTGCGGCGCCGTCATGGTTCGCGGCGCAGTCATCGGGCGGCCTGGGTCGGCCAGTACGCGACGATTCGTTGAATACTGGGGGAGAACCCGGTTGCGCGGCGGCACCATGACGCTTCCGGTGTCCCGGTAGCGCCCGTCTGGCGCGCGCCACGGCGGTGGCCGTTCGCCACGCGGGTCGTCTTCGTCGTCGTTGTCGTGATGGTCACGGTGATCCGGGTGATCGCCGTGGTGATCTTCATGGTTGTCATGCGGCGGCCGCACGACGTAGTAGCGCGGGTACGGGTAGTAGGGGTTGTAGGGGTTGTATCCCCCGTAGCCGCCGTAATAGCCGCCATATCCGTATTGGCGGTAACCGTAGGACGGATACCCGCCGTAGCCGTACCCGCCGTAACCACCGTAACCGCCGTAGTAGTCGGCAGAGGCACGGCCCTGGTAGTAGCCGCCGGCAGTACCGCCGGCATAGTCATACGTCGCGCAACCGCCGAGGGCGGTGGCGGCGACCAGCACGCTCAACAGTCGCAGCTTCATGTGATCTCTCGCATCGGGTCCGACCCCCAGAGTCCGCCCAAGCCATTGAATCGCCCCTTAATTCGTGGCAGCGCGGTTTGCAACGATCCGGCTTTTCTTTGCACCGGGCGGGTCGCCGCGGCCGGTGCGTTAATCTTTGCCCATGCAGTACACCCCCCCGACCTTCAACGACGTGCTTGGCGCGGCGGCGCGAATCGCCCCGCACGCGCAGGTGACCCCGGTCCTGCAGTCACGGGTGCTGAACACACTTATCGGCGCCTCCGTGCACTTCAAGTGCGAGCACCTCCAGCGGGTGGGCGCATTCAAGTTTCGCGGCGCCTGCAACGCGGTGTGGTCGCTGTCCGACGAACAGGCGCGTGCCGGCGTAGTCACCCACTCCTCTGGCAACCACGGGGCGGCCCTGGCGCTGGCGGCGCGCACCCGCGGCATCGAATGCCACGTGGTGGTGCCCGATGGCGCGGTGGCGGCCAAGGTCGAATCCATCCGCCGCTACGGGGCGGAGCTGCACGCCTGCGCCGCAAGCATTACCGCCCGCGAAGAGCTCTGCGCCCGGGTCCAGCAGCACACCGGCGCGGTACTGGTGCATCCCTACACCGACGCGCGGGTGATCGCCGGCCAGGGCACCGCAGCGCTTGAGCTGCTCAACGCGACCGGCCAGCTGGACGTGATCGTTGTGCCGGTCGGTGGCGGTGGCCTGGCCGCCGGAACCGTTCTGGCCGCCGCTGCACGGGCGCCGGGATGCAAGGTGGTGCTGGCCGAACCCGAAGGCGCGGCCGACACGGCACGCTCGATCGCTGCCGGCGAGCGCCTGGTCGACTTCAGTCCCGACACGCTGTGCGATGGTCTGCGCGGCAGCCTGGGGCAGCCCAATTTCGAACTGCTGCGCGCACACGCGGTCGAGGTGCTGACGGTGTGCGATGCCGATACGATCGCGGCTATGCGCCTGCTGTGGCAGACCACCAAGCAGCTGGTCGAGCCCTCCTCGGCCATTGCCCTGGCCGCCGTCCTGCAGCAGCCGGGCCGCTTCGCTGGACTTCGCGTGGGCGTGATCCTGTCCGGTGGCAATGTCGACATCGATGCGCTGCCGTGGGCGCGCGCGTGAGCACCCGCTCGAAATCGCGACGGCGCAAGCGCGGCCTGTTCGGCTGGGCCTGGCGCCTGCTGCTGCTGGTCGCGCTGTGGCTGGCGGGGGTGGCGGCTTACGTGGTGTGGGTGGGCGATCGCGAACAAGCCGCACCGGCCGACGTGGTGATCGTGCTGGGCGCGGCCGCCTACGATGCGCGGCCCTCGCCGGTGTTCGAGGAGCGCATCCGCCACGGCATCGAGCTGTACACGCGGGGCCTGGCGCCGCGGATCATTTTCACCGGCGGCTTCGGCACCGGTGCGCGTTTCGCCGAATCCGAAGTGGCGCAGCGTTACGCGCTGCGGCACGGCGTTCCGCAGGACGCGATCCTGATCGAAACCCGGTCCCGCACCACGCGTCAGAACCTGCAGCAGGCGGCCATCCTGATGCAGGAGCACGGGCTGCGCCGGGCGATCATCGTCAGCGATCCGCTGCACATGGCGCGGGCGCTGCGCCTGGCGCGCGAGTCCGGGATCCGGGCGCTGGGGTCATCCACGCCCACCACGCGCTTCCGCAGCTGGGAAACGCGCTGGAAGTTCCTGCTGCAGGAGGTCTACTTCTTTCACCGCGACCTGCTGCGGAAATCGGCCTGACCCGGGGTCAGGAATGCCGCGCTGACGCTATGTTCGGCGGCGAATGGGGATCTGCGACACCGGCACGGCCGCCACGTCAGCACCGCCATCTCGCACCGGGGCGCCGGGCGCAGGTGACCAGGCGTGCGCATAGATGACCTCCCAGGTGCTGGGCAGCACGCCCTCGGCAGTACGCAGCACCTCGTAGGCGGCGCTGGCCGCGGCAAAGCGCGAG
>JBBSVH010000023.1:0-23921 GCA_038233685.1 Lysobacterales bacterium
CCCAACGCCGCCGCCGCCGCGGGGCGCAGCCGGCGCTGGACAATGCAGGTCGCGCGAATGCCAGCGCCACCGCGCATTCGAATGAAAAGCAGAGGCTCGCTGGCTACGTGTCGCTGCACCGCGCGTTGCTTGCAGGCTTGCCCACCCAGATCGGCCACCGCACCGAGAAGGCCGACTACCTGGCACCGCGCCAGCGTCGCTACCACCTGTTCCCGGGCTCGACGCTGGCGAAAAAACCACCACCATGGGTGCTGAGCGCCACCCTGCTCGACACCCAGCGCGTGTGGGGCATGATCAACGCGGCTATCGAGCCCGACTGGGTGATCGCCGAGCTCCCGCACCTGCTGGCGCGCAAGCACTTTGATGCGCACTGGTCGCGCGCGCAGGGTCATGTCCTGGCGTCGGAACAGATCAGCCTGTTCGGCCTGGTGCTGGCACCGAAGAAGCCGGTGCACTACGGGCGCATAGCACCGCAGGAATCGCACGAGATTTTCGTGCGCCAGGCGCTGGTGACCGGGGAAATCAACATCCGCTCAGGCTTTGTCGCCGACAACCTCAAGACCCTGGAGCATGCCCGCGAAGAAGAAGCCAAGCTGCGCCGCGCCGGCCTGATCGCCGACGAGGACTGGCAGGCGCGCTGGTACCTGGATCGTGTTCCGGGTGAAATCCATTCCGCCGCCGGCCTGGACGCATGGCACAAGGCGCTGGCGCCAGAAGCACGGCGCGCGCTGCACTGGTCGCTGGATGACCTGCTGCCCGGCGAGGGCAGCGAGCAGGACCGGTTCCCGAAGTATTTTCCGCTGGGCGATGCACGCCTGCCGCTGCACTACCGCTTCGAGCCCGGCGCCAGCGACGACGGCGTCACCCTGGAGGTGCCGCTGCACCTGCTCAACGCGCTCGATGCCGCGCGCACGTCGTGGCTGGCGCCGGGCTTTGTCGTGGAAAAGGCCGCAGAACTCATCCGCAGCCTGCCCAAGGCGATGCGCCGCAACTACGTTCCCGCGCCCGACTATGGGCGCGCTTTCGGCGAAGCCTTTGTACAGCCGTCCGGTGATGCCATTGGTGGCGAGCTGGCCCGCTTCCTGACCAGAGCCACAGGCGTGGCGGTGACGGCGCTGGACTTCGACGAGGCCGGCATCGAGCCGCATCTGCGCATGAACCTGCGCCTGCGCAGCGACACCGGCGAGGTGATGGCCGAGTCGCGCGACCTGGAGACGCTGCGCGCACGCCATGGTCAGGCCGCAGGTCATGCCTTCGCCGCCCGCGCCGGTCGCGAACTGGCCTGCGAGGGTCTGCGCGGGTTTCCTGCAGAGCCCATCCCGCTGCAGGTGCCCGGCGAGGCTGGCGTGCCGGCATACCCCGCCCTGGTCGTCGATGAGGATGACGTGGCCCTGCGGGTCTTCGCCGACCCCGCACAGGCCCAAGCGGCGCATCCCGCGGGCGTTCGCCGGCTGCTGGAAAGCGCGCTGCACGAGAAGGTCAAGCACGCGCGCAAGCAGCTTCCGGTGTCGCCCAAGACCGGCCTGTTGTATGCGGCAATCGAGTCGCAGGAGCGCCTGCGCGGCGACCTGGTCGAGGCCGCGATGAACGCGGTCCTGGCTGACGGCGTCGCGGAAATCCGCGACCGCGCCAGCTTCGATGCCCGCGTCGAGCTGGCTGCCCGCCAGCTGTTTCCCGAGGCCACGCAGCGGCTGCGGCTGGCCGAAGCCATCCTCACCGGCGTGGCCGAGCTCAAGCCACAGCTCGAATCCCCGGTCATGGGCTGGGCCAGCGGCAACCTTGATGACCTGCGCCAGCAGCTGGCGTCACTGGTGAGGCCGGGCTTCCTGCGCGACACGCCGGCAGCTGCCCTGGCCCAGTTCCCGCGCTACCTGAAGGCGATGGCCTTGCGCACCGAACGCGCCAAGCGCGATCCGACGCGCGACCAGGTGCGGATGCTGGAGCTGAAGCCGTTCACCGATGCGCTCGCCGGCGCGGACCTGTCCGACCCCGACTGGAATGCACTGCGCTGGGACCTTGAAGAACTGCGCGTGTCACTGTTCGCCCAGGAGCTTGGCGCACGCCCGGGCATATCGCCCAAAAAACTCGCGCAGCGGCTGTCTTCGCTGCGCGGTTGAAAGCGCTGCGCGGTTGACCCGGCAGCGCGAACTATTTGACCCGGCGCACCTTGGCGGCGGTGTTGTAGTTCTCGATCTTCATGAACCAGTTGCCGAGCATGCCGGGTTTGATGCTGACCTTGGGGTTGTCGCGGCGCACGCCGGCCAGCGACGCGGATTCGACCTGCTCCCAGACCTGGCCGTTCTCCAGCGTGTAGGTCCGGCCCTTGGCGAAGCCGCGGAACTCGCCCACGATGGTGCTCTCGATCGCTTCGTTGGTTCCAAAGTCGAAGAACCCGCGGTTCTTGCGGACCACTTCCTCGCGTCCCTCTTCGCGGGCGGTCTCCACGGCCTTGGCCGTCTCCTGGACGACCTTGCGCTGCAGCCACGCGTTGAGCGCGGCCAGCTCCTGCGGCGTCAGTTTTTCAAGGCCGGCGGCGCGAAATTCATCGGCGCTCATCTGGGCCTCGACGTTGCCCTGGAGAGGCGCGGTCTGCGCGTACGCCAGGGGGGCCTGCACCAGCAGCGCCGCGGACAGGGCGAATACGAACGGCAGTCGCAGGATTTTCATGGTTGTTCCTCTGGTCGCAAGACCGCTAGTGTAGTCAGAACCCCGCCGGACATCCCGCCGTGACCGCGCTCACCATCCCATCTTTGGAGACCTGGCTGCGTTCCCCGTCGGCCGACGGCCTGGAGCAGGGCGTGCGCGAGGCGCTGCTGGTTGCGGCGCCTGCCCCTGGTGCCCAGGCCGCGATGCCCGATGCCTGGCCAGTCGTGGCCGATACGCTGGACTCGCTGTGCGGCCTGGGCGCCGACGCGGACGTGCTGGTCGCCGCCCTGCTGTACGCGTTCCCGGCCCTGAAGGCATATGCGCCCCCTGGCGTGATCCTGCCTCCTGCGATCGAGGGATTGCTCGAGGGCCAGGTCGCCGCCTCGCAGGTGTGGACGCTGCATGCGCAGACCGGCAGCGTCGGGAATAGCGAAGGACTGCGCCGCCTGCTGCTGTCGATCGTCAATGACTTGAGAGTAGTGCCCATCCTGCTGGCCCGGCAGCTGGCACGCATGCGTGCGGCCGTGGCCCTGGAGCCGGCGCAGCGCGTCCAGCTGGCCCGGCTGACCCGCGACATCCACGCGCCGCTGGCCAACCGGCTGGGCATCTGGCAGCTGAAGTGGGAGCTGGAAGACCTGGCGTTCCGTTTCCTGGAGCCCGATACCTACCGTCAGATCGCCCACCAGCTGGACGAAAAAAGAACCGGTCGCGAACGCTACATCGATGCAGTGAAGCAGACTCTGCAGGCGGCACTGGCCGAGCAGGGCATCGACGCCCAGATCAGCGGTCGGCCCAAGCACATCTACAGCATCTGGCGGAAGATGCAGAAGAAGCAGGTGGCGATGGAAGAGCTGCATGACCTGCGTGCGGTGCGCGTGGCGGTGGACGACGTGGCGGCCTGCTATGCGGCGCTGGGCGTGGTCCACGCGCTGTGGCTGCCCGTGCCCAGCGAGTTCGACGACTACATCGCCCGGCCCAAGGCCAACGATTACCGTTCGCTGCACACCGCCGTGGTGGGCCCAGAGGCACGCACGGTCGAAGTGCAGATCCGGACCCACGAGATGCACGCGCAGGCCGAGCTGGGGGTGGCCGCACACTGGCGCTACAAGGAAGGCAAGGGCAGCGACAAGGCGTTCGATCGGAAGATCGCATGGATGCGCAGGCTTCTGGACAACGCCGCCGACTCCGGTGTGGGCGCCGCCCCGTCCCTCGCCGGCGAGCTGGGCGCGGCATTGGCCGAAGAGCGCGTGTACACCCTGACCCCCAAGGGCGAGGTGATCGACCTGCCGCGCGGCGGCACGGTGCTGGATTTCGCGTACCACGTGCACACGATGGTCGGACACCGGACCCGCGGCGCGAAGGTCAACGGCCGCATCGTGCCGCTCAGCCACCAGCTCCGCAGCGGCGACCGGGTCGAGATCCTGACCACGAAGACCGGTGAACCGCGACGCGACTGGCTGCTGGCTTCGAATGCCTTCCTGGCGAGCGGGCGCGCGCGCGACAAGGTGCGTGCGTGGTTCCATAAACTGGATCGGGCGCGCAACGTGCAGGCCGGCCGCGAGGTCCTGGAGCGCGAACTCAAGCGCCTGGGCCTGCACCATGCCGATCTGTCAGCGGTCGCCAAACGCTTCCACGCCGAGAGCATCGACGACCTGTACATCCAGGTCGCGCTGGGCGACGTCGGGCCCAGCCAGATCGGGCGCGCCCTGCACGAAGAACAGCGCGCGGCCGCCGAGCCGGTCACGCCGGTCCCGGCCAGACGCCTGGCGCGTCCGCCGGCTCCGGTCTCGCGTTCGAAATTCACGGTGCAAGGCGTCGGCAACCTGCTGGTGCAGCTTGCCCGCTGCTGCCAGCCCGTGGCCGGCGAGCCGATTGCCGGCTACCTGACCCGCGCCCGCGGGGTCACCGTGCACCGTGAGCGCTGCCCCGCGCTGCAGCGGCTGGCGGCGGCCAACCCGCAGCGGGTGCTGCCAGTGGAGTGGGGCGGGGCCGGTGGTGGCTACGAGGTCGACGTGCAGATCAAGGCGCTGGATCGCAAGTGGCTGCTGAAAGACATCACCACGCTGATTGCGCAGGAGGATGCGCACGTCACCGACATCCAGAGCGACAACGTTCACAACAGCGGCCGGGCGCTGCTTCGCCTACGGCTGAAGGTGAGTGACTGGGGTCAACTGTCGACGCTGCTGGGCAAGCTGGACGCGCTTCCGGGAGTCGAGGAAGCGCGACGTTCAGGCTGAATGGCTATGCTTCCGGAGTGACGCCAACGCCTCAAAACCCGCGCAAGGGGCGCATCGATCCGGTGGCCGACTGGTCGCGCGCGCGCGCCGCTCCGCTCCCGCCGCCTGTGGCTTCGCGCGCCTTGCGAGATCCCGCGTACTGGCGCTGGGCGGCGCTGCTGGTCGTGGTTCTGGTGGTTGCGCTGATGCTGTTTCGCGGCCAGATCGCCGAGGCGCTGTGGCCGGACACGCAGGTACAGCGCCTGCTTTCGGAAGCTGAACTGGCCCTCGCACAAGGCCGGCTGACTGCCGTTGACGGCAGTGGGGCGCGGCAGCGCTACGAGGCGGCGCTCGCCCTGGACTCCGATCGCAGCGAAGCCCGCGATGGGCTGCGAATGGTGGGTGACGCGGCGCTGGTGCAGGCCCGCAAGGCGCTGGGCGACGGCAGGCTGGAGGAGGCGCGTTCGGCGCTGGCGCTGGCGCGCGAGCTGCAGGTGCCGAGTGCGGCGACCGACGCCATGGCCGAAGCCTTGCGCCGGCGGGACTCCCGGAGTGAAAGCGTCGCCTTGCTGTTGCAGCGGGCGCGACTTGCGCATGAGGCCGGTCGACTGGACGGGCGCGAAGACTCGGCGTTGCCGCTCTACCAGAAGGTGCTCAGCCTCGAACCGCAGATGATCACAGCACTGGAGGGACGTGAAGATGCACTCACCGACCTGCTGGAGCAGGCACGCGCGGCGCTGATGGTCAGGCGACCCTCGGAGGCCGCCAAGCTGGTGGAGCGGGCCAGGCGATTCGATCCGGGGCACGCGGACCTGCCGGCAGTCCAGGCCGAACTGGCGCGCAACCTGGAGGGCAAGAGGATGCGCGCTGCCACGTTGATGGCACGCGGGCGCCTGGACGCCGCCGTAATCGAGTATCGCGAGGTGCTTGAAGCGGTACCGGACGATGCGATCGCGCTGCAGGCGCTGGAACGGATTGCAGCCCAATACTCTGAACAGTCGCAGCGCCACGCCGCCGACTTCGAGTTCGTCACGGCGGACGCACTGCTGGAAAAGGCGACCGAGCTGTCACCATCGGGAGCAGAGGTGCGCAGTGCGCAGACGGCACTCGCGCGGGCCCGGCGCTCCCAGTCGCGGCTGCAACAGCCGATTGCTCCTGCCAGAAGGGAAGCGCGGGTGAGCGCGCTTCTCGCGGAGATGCAGGCGGCCGAAGAGCGCGGAAACTGGCTCACCCCGCCGGGCGAAAGCGCTTTTGACAAGCTGCGCGCCGCGCAGGCGCTGTGGCCCGAACACGCGGCGGTGCGACGCGCCACCGTGCGCCTTGTACCCGCCACGCGTGATTGCTTCGAGGACGAACTGCGCGGCAACCGGATTGGTCGCGCTCGTTCCTGCTACGACGCCTGGCTGGCGCTTGATCCAGGCACCGCCCAGCTGACTGACGCGCGACGTCGCCTGGCGCAGAAATGGATCGCGGTGGGCACAGAACGGCTGGGCGCGGGCGATGTGGCCTTCGCCACGCGCGCCCTCCAGGAAGCGCGTGCGCTGGATGCCGATGCGCCGGGCGTCGACGAGTTTGGGAAGCGGGTCTCGGCCGCTCAGTAGCGAACGGGCTGAGCCGCCTCCCCTTCCTTTGCTGCTGCGTGCATGTCTTGCAGCAAGCCATCGAGCCGTGATGCCAGGCTTTCCCAGGAACACGCCAGCACCGCTTCGGAGTCGACGTCGCAGGCTTGGACCAGCCCTTTTGTTTTCGCGAGCAGCAGTTGGCTCAGGCATGCCGCGATCGATACGGAGTCATTGGCGCAAGCCAGGCCCCGGTGACTCTCGCTCAGCAATTTTGCAATGACGTCATCCGGGTCGTCCGAGAGGTGGACGATCGGGCGACGGGCTCCGAGATACTCGTAGATCTTTCCCGGAATCTGGGTCGCGTCGTCGTTGGCGATGTTGATCAGGACATCGGCTTCGGACTGCAGCTGCAGGATGTCCAGATGCGGCATGAAACCCAACAGTCGGATCTGTGCCGGAAACTGCCGCGCCGCCTCCAGGATCTCGGCTGGAAGCGTCACCGCCGCGATGTTCAGGCGCACTCCCGGCAGCTCGGCAACTGCTGCCAGCAGCGCGCCCGCCCGCCTGAAGCGATAGAAGCTTCCGGTGTAAAGCAGCTCCAGCCGATCCGGATCGAACACCACGCTGCCATTGGATGGAGCGGCGGAGCTCAGTGCTTGGCCAGTCGATGAAGCAGCGGACCTGCGCCCGTCGTATCCCTGGGTGAGCATGGTCACGCGAGCGCTGCGGCCGTGCCGCTGGGCCAGCAGTCCGGCCGCACCCGCGTTGGTCACGGTGATGTGGTCAGCCTCCGCACACACCGCACGCTCCAGCTGTTGTGCCTTGTTCCGCCATTGGCGCGGCGTGTACGGCGCAAGCACCGGGTCCCCCAGATCCGCCAGCCACGGCACTCCGCGCGCCTTGCACAGCAAGCCGAGCTGAAGCGTGGTGGCCGGCTCGTGCGAACTGATGGCGATATCGGGTCGCACGTCGCGCAGCACGCGCTCCAGTTCGCGACGGGCCCAGGGATACCACTCACCACGGACGTCCGGAAACACCACCAGGGCCGCGATCGCCTGCAGTCGTTCCCAGGCCTCTTTTTTCCAGTTGGCGCCGGGAAGGCGAACTGGATCCGTAGCTGCGGCCACGCGTGTGTTGGCTTGGGCTGTCGCTCGGCGCGCCTTGCGTTTGCGCACCGCCGCCATCAGGCCGCGCACGGGTCCGGCGTAGGTCCGGTGCACCCGGATGGCGGCGGGCAGTTGCGGCAGGCCTGCACTGGTGCCGCCCAGATCAATCGTGAGGACATGCACCTCGTGGCCCAGGCGCGCGAGTTCGCTGGCGAGGTACGACCAGCGCAGCGATTGGGGAGATGGACTGGGAGGAAACTCGTAGGCGATCAGCAGCAGGCGCAATGCTGGGCTCGCTTGTGGCAGTGACGACATCGCTTTCACTCGGCCCGGCGGCGGACTGGCGCCGGGCCGAACGTCGCGGTGACCGGCGCACGCGCACTTTCGAAAGAAAAATGGCGCGTGACGTTCTGTTTGCCCGCCGCCGCGAGCGCTCGCCACAGGCTCTCTTCTTCGTGCAGCGCGACCACGGCGTCCGCGAAGGTGTCGGCGGCACCGGCGATCAGGACGTCGGCTCCGTGGTGGAGATGCATGCCCTCGGATGCGCACGGGGTGGCCACGGTGGGCAGGCCGTGTGCCATGTAGTGGTTCACCTTGCCCTTTACCCCAGCGCCGAAGCGCAGCGGCGCCAGCCCGACCATGCAGCGTGACACCAGGTCGCAAAGGTCGGGTACATGACCATGAAAGTTGACACCCGCTTCGCTGTAGCCGGGGCCCACCTGCGATGCCAGTTCTTCGCCCACCATCTCCAGGGTGCACTCGGGAAGCCGGCTGCGGACGATGGGAAATATCTCGCTCACCAGCCATCGGGCCGCATCGACATTGGGAGGATGCCTGCCGCCCCCGACAAACAGCAGTCCATGCCGTTGTTCGGGTCCGGGCGTGACCGGTTTCACCTCGTGCAGGTTGGGCAGGACGAGAACGCGGGCCGCAGGCATCAGATCGCCGAGCAGGGCTTTTTCCGTGGGGCTGACGACCCAGGTCACATCAGAACTGGCGATGGCCGCCAATTCCCTGGCGCGCGTGGTGATCGACACCCGTGCAAGCGCGCGATTGCCGGTCAGCCGGGCCTCGCGTTGCTCCCTCACATGGTGCAGGTCCACGGTGTCGAATACGATCAGCGCTTGCGGACTCAGACGCCTGGCCATGGCGATCCAGTAGCTCGCCAAGTGGTGCCTGGCCAATACGATTGCGGCGCAACTTCCACAGTTCTCGGCGAACCAGGAAGGAATGGACTGTGGCGAAACGATCCCGTGGACGTGAACTCCTGCGCCCCCCAATGCAGCGGCGTGGGGGCCAGCGGGAGCGTCTTCGGCCAGGAAATGCACGTCGTAGCCATCGGCGGCCATCAGTTTCATCAGGTTGAAGGCGCGCATGGACCCTGAATCACGGTCTGCCTGCGGCACGCCGCTGTCGACGAACAGCACCGACCCGGTCATCGGCAGGTGACCGGGCGCATCCCTCCGCGTCAGGTTCTCTTTGCCGGCTGGCCTACTATTCCTGATCGCCTTGGCGAAGGCCGAGCGAACACCGTTGGAAGCGGCTGCCACTCGCCAGCGATGGATCCTGGAGCGGAATTTGCCCCATTCGTAGCGCAGCTGGACGTCGATTGACATGGATGTCTCGTGAACTTGGTCGGTGCGCACGCGGCTGGCAGCGGCGCGCTGCGATAGACTCGCCGGATTCCCCATTGTCGCATCCCCGTGCCCCGCTACGACCACGACGAACCAGCCGAGGAACACCTTGACTACGACGATGCGCCGGCATGGCGCCGGTGGTTGATCACCGGTGTGCTTGCAGCGCTGGGATTGGGCATGGGATTCCTGATTCCGTACATGGTGTACCTCAATCATCAGGTCAGCGAGCGATTCGGTGCCCTGCAGTGGCAACTGCCAACGCGCGTCTACGCCCGCCCGCTGCCGCTGTCGCCCGGCATGGCGATGGATGCCAAGACGCTGGTCACCGAACTGGCGGCGGCGTCCTACCAGGAAGAGGCCGGCGGCACCAGGCCGGGAACCTACATGCGCGACGGCGGCCGCTTCACCATTGCCAACCGCGGCTTCAATGACGTCGACGGCCCGGTGTCGCCGCGGCGCCTGCAGGTGTCCCTGTCCGACGGCCGCGTTGAGCGCGTTCGCGACATTGTTCGCAAGCAGGCGTTGAAGACTGCGCGGCTGGATCCGGCGCGCATCGCGACCCTGTACGGGCCGAAACAGGAGGAGCGGCGCCTGGTGCGCCTGGAGGAGGTGCCCGAGCTGCTGGTCACGGGCCTGCAGGCAGTCGAGGATCGTGACTTCAGCCGCCACCACGGAATCGCCCTGAGCGGCATGGCGCGGGCGGCCTGGGTCACGATCAGTTCGGGCGGCAAGAACCGGCAGGGTGCGAGCACCCTGACCCAGCAGCTGGCGCGCAGTGGCCTGCTCGGGATTGGCCGCGAGGTGACGCCTTCGCGCAAGTTGAACGAGATCCTGTTCGCGCTGATCTTGGAAGCGCGCTATGACAAACGCACGCTGCTGCAAGCGTATTTGAACCAGGTCTACATGGGGCAGCGCGGCAGCCAGGCCATCCACGGAGTCGCGGCGGCTTCGGAGTTCTGGTTTGGCCGGGAAATCGGCAGCCTCAGCAGCGAGCAGATCGCCCTGTTGATCGGCATCGTCAAGGGCCCTTCGTATTACGATCCGCGTCGCCATCCCCAGCGGGCTACCGGGCGTCGCAACCTGGCCCTGGGCGTCATGCGCGATGCCAACCTGATCGACGATGCCGAATACCGGCGTGCCTCGGCCGCGCCGCTGGGGGTCACGTCGAACCCGGGCACGGCCGCGGCAAACCGCTTTCCGGCCTACGTCGACCTGGTGCGCCGCCAGCTGGCTCGCGACTATCCGGAGCGGGAGCTGCAGGGTGCAGGACTGACCGTGCTCAGTGGCATGTCGCCCTCGGCCCAGGCCTATGCCGAAGGCGCGGTGAAGCAGACGATGAAGGCCCTGGACAGCAAGAAGCGCGCGCCGCTGGAAGTGGGCGTGGTGGTGACCGACGTCCACGACGGCGACGTGCTCGCCGTGGTCGGCAGTCGCAACGTGGCGCGCCCGGGTTTCAATCGCGCGGTCGAGGCCGAACGTCCCGTCGGCTCGCTGCTCAAGCCGTTCGTCTACCTCCTGGCGCTGGCGCAGCCGGACCGCTATTCGCTGGCCAGCTTCGTGGACGACTCGCCGGTGACGGTGCAGTTGGGACGGGGCAAACGCTGGTCGCCGGTCAACTCGGACCGACGCAGCCACGGCAGCGTGCGCGTGGTGGATGCGCTGGCGCGCTCCTACAACCAGGCGACGGTGCGCCTGGGAATGCAGGTCGATCCCGAACGCCTGGCGGGCCTGCTGCGGGTGCTCGCGGGCATTGAAGCCAGCCCCAACCCGTCCTTGATCCTGGGCTCGACCGATCAGAGCCCGTACGCCATGGCCCAGCTGTATCAGTTCCTCGCATCAGGTGGCGAAATCCAGCCGCTGCATGCGGTGCGTGGCGTGCTCGGCCCCGACGGCGCGCTGCTCAAGCGCTACGACAAGACACCGGCACCTGCGCAGGAGGGCGACTCCATTGCAGCCAACCTGATCAGCATTGCCCTGCAGCAGGCGGTCACCAGTGGCACGGGCCGCCAGCTGATCGGCGACGGCCTGGGCCGCCTGCAGTCGGCAGGCAAGACCGGCACCAGCAACGACGGACGCGACAGCTGGTTTGCTGGCTACACGGGCGACCACCTGGCCGTGGTCTGGATGGGCAATGACCAGAACGAGCAGACCGGACTTTACGGCGCCACCGGGGCCATGCGGGTCTGGTCAGGGATGTTCTCGCGCCTGCCCAGCGCACCGTTGAAAGTGCCGGGAAACGGCATCGACTGGCAATGGGTCTCGGGCAACACCGCGACCGATGCGGGCTGCCCTGGCGCCCGCCAGCTGCCGTTCGTCGCCGGCTTTGCGCCCGCCTACAACCCGTGCGTGGTCAATTCGCAGCCTGAAGAGGCGGGAGATGAAGAAAGCGGTTGGCGCCGCTGGTTTGGCATTGACCGCGAGCAACAGCCCGCCGCGTCCACTCCAGATCCAGACCCGCCTGAATGAGTGTTTCTCCGCTCGCTGGCGTGGTCGGGTGGGCGCTTGGCTGCGCGCTGTGCGGCTGCGCGGTGTCGACCCCGGAAGTGCAGGGCGGCGCGCTGCCTGATGTGCCGACCATGTCGCCCCGGCAGATGCTGGACGCAGTCGAAGCGGCCGGAGGCCGTGATGACCGGGAGGTGCTGGTGCAGCCGCTGCGCGATCCGCAGGTCGAAGATCTGCGCGACCAGGCCCAGCGGGCGATGCGCGCCGGTGACCACGCCGCCGCCGCCGACCTGCTCAACCAGGCGCTGATGATCGGCGAGCCGGAACCCGGCGTCCTCCAGGAACGTGCCGAAGTGGCTCTGTTCCAGGGCGACTTCGAGCGCGCCGAGACCCTGTCGCGCCGCGCGCTGGACCTTGGCAGCAGGGTCGGGCCGCTGTGCCGCAGGCACTGGGCCACGATCGAGCAGGCGCGACTGGCGCGCGGCCTGAAGGACGATGCGACCTCGGCACGCATGCAGATCGATGCATGCACGGTGGCCGGCTTCGACCGGATGTAGCGATGTCGCAACTTGCCCAATCCAGCCGCGAGGCGCTTAGCGAAGGCGGCGCGCTCGCCAGCCAGCTGGAGAATTTCGTCCCGCGCCAGGCCCAGCAGCGCCTGTCGACCGCGATTGCGGAAGCCTTCGAGGGTCGCGAAGTGCTGCTGGCCGAAGCCGGCACCGGCACCGGCAAGACCTTCGCCTACCTGGTGCCGGCGCTGCTGTCGGGCATGAAGACCATCATCTCCACCGGCACGCGCGCGCTGCAGGACCAGCTGTTCCACCGCGACCTGCCACGCGTGCGTAACGCCCTGGGCACCGGCCTGAAATCCGCGTTGCTCAAGGGCCGCGCCAACTACCTGTGCAAGTACCGCATGCACCAGGCGCAGGGCGAGCCGCGCTTTACCACCCGCGAGCAGATATCGCAGTTCCAGCGGGTGGTGGCGTGGAGCGGGCGCACCCAGTTTGGCGATATGGCCGAACTGGAAGCGCTCCCGGAAGATTCGCCGCTGCTGCCGATGGTGACTTCCACAACCGACAATTGCCTGGGCAGCGAATGCCCGTTCTGGGACGAGTGCTTCGTGGTCCAGGCCCGGCAGCGCGCCCAGGCGGCCGACATCGTGGTGGTGAATCATCATCTGCTGCTGGCCGACCTGGCCCTCAAGCAGGAAGGCTTCGGCGAAATCCTGCCCGGCGCGCAGGCGTTCGTGATCGACGAAGCCCATCAGCTTCCGGAGCTGGCGGCGAACTTCTTCGGCGAAAGTTTCGGCATGCGCCAGCTGCAGGAGCTGGCGCGCGACTGCCTGGCCGAATGCAAGGACGTGCCGGGCGCATTGGCCGCGCTGCAGCCGCCGGTCCGTGCACTGGAGCAGGCGCTGCGCGAGCTGCGCGCGACCATGGAAGGCTTGCCCAACCGCGGCACCCGCTCCAGGGTGCTGGCCAAGCCGGAGGTGGCGGCGGCATTCGATTTGATGCAGGCCGCACTCGCGCAGCTGATCGAAGCAGTGGTGGCCATGGCCGAAGCCTCGCTCGGACTCGACGCGTGCGCCGCACGCGGCAAGGACACGGCCACGCGGCTGGCACGCTGGCTCTCCAGCGACGACGATCCGGATCGCGACCGCGTGGTCGGCGTCGAGGACGGGGAGCCGCAATCCGACACCGACGTGCTCTGGTACGAGCTGACCCTGCGCGGATTCCGCTGCCAGCGCACACCACTGGACGTCTCCGGTCCACTGCGCGAACACCGCGAGAAATCGCATGCCGCGTGGGTCTTCACGTCAGCAACGCTGGCCGTCGGCGGTGACTTCGATCACCTGGCGCAGCGGCTGGGACTGGTCGATCCGCCGACGCTGCTGCAGCCCAGCCCGTTCGACTGGCCGAAACAGGCGCTGTGCTACTTGCCACCAAACCTTCCCGAACCGAACTCGCGCGGCTACGGCACCGCGCTGATCGCGGCACTGTGGCCGGTGCTGCAGGCCTCGGGCGGACGCGCTTTCCTGCTGTTCGCCTCGCACCGCGCGCTGCGCGAAGCGGCCGAGACCCTGCGCGACGGCCCGTGGCCGCTGTTCGTGCAGGGCGAGGCTCCGCGCGCCACGCTGCTGCAGCGCTTCCGCGAGTCCGGCAACGGCGTGCTGCTGGGTTCGGCAAGTTTTCGCGAGGGCGTGGACGTGGTTGGCGATGCACTGTCGGTGGTGGTGATCGACAAGCTTCCGTTTGCCGCACCCGATGATCCGGTCTTCGAAGCGCGCCTGGAAGCGATACGCCGCGACGGCGGTAATCCATTCCGCGACGAACAGCTGCCGCAGGCGGTGATCGCGCTGAAGCAGGGTGTGGGCCGCCTGATCCGCAGCGAGACCGATCGCGGGGTCTTGGTGCTGTGCGACCCGCGCCTGGTCGGCAAACCCTACGGCCGCGTGTTCCTGGATTCGCTGCCGCCATTCACCCGGACCCGCAACGTGGAAGAGGTGCAGGCGTTTTTCGGGTACACCCCGGATCCAGCGGCTGCCGCCTCGCCGGTGACCCATGACGTCGAACAGGACTGGTATGAAGCTGCTCGCTTTTGAGACCGCCACCGAAGCGTGCTCGGTCGCCCTGTACGTTGATGGCGAAATCATCGAGCGCCACGAGGTGGCGCCGCGCCTGCATGCCGAATATGCGCTGCCGTGGGCCGAGGCCTTGATGGCCCAAGCCGGCATCTCACGTGCGCAACTCGACCTCATCGCCATCAGCCGTGGGCCGGGTGCATTCACCGGGGTCAGGCTCGCGATCGCGCTGGCCCAGGGCATCGCCCTGGCGCTGGACCGGCCGGTGGTGGCCGTGTCGACCCTGCAGGTACTTGCGCTGCAGGCCGGCCCGCATGACGCGCTGGCGGCGATCGACGCACGCATGGGCGAGGTCTATGCAGGAGCCTTCGAGCCATCGCCCGAAGGTCCGAAGCTGATGGGCATCGAAACCGTGTCTGCGCCTGCAGCCGTGCGCATTCCGGGAACGGCCGATTCGTGGCGCGGCATAGGCACCGGGTTCGGCGCCGGTGGTGGCTGCCTGCGGGAGGCGCTGCAGGCGCGGCTCGGACACGTTGACGCCGCCGCGCTGCCGCGGGCCGCGGACGTGGCACGTCTTGCAGTGGCCGCCCACGCGCGCGGAGAGTCGGTGGCGCCGGACCAGGTGCAGCCCGCCTACCTGCGCAACAACGTCGCCCTGACCTTGGCCGAGCAGGCGGCGCAGCGGGCCGCCCGTTGACTTACTGGTCGCGCACTTCGCCCCCGGCCAGGAACTGCCAGGTGCGCGTCACATGCAGGATGTCCACGTTTTCGGCCGTCTGCGGCAAAGGCGGAAACGGCACCGAAAGCTCGACGATGCGCAGCGCGGTGGAATCGAGCAGGGGTATGCCGCTGGACTGGATCACCCTTGACTGCTCGACCGAGCCGTCGCGGCGCACTGCCACGCTGATCACCAGCTGACCTGACAGGCGCCTGCGTCGCGCCTCGTCGGGATAGTTGAGGTTGCCCACGCGTTCGGCACGATCCACCCACGCACGCAGGTAGTTGGCGTAGGCGTATTCGCGGGTGCTTGCCGATACGAACTTGCGCTTTGGTCGCTTGGCATACAGCTCCGAGCGCAGGTGGATTTCCGCAGCCAGGCGGGCCATTTCCGCATCCCTCTGGACCTTGATCGCGCCCTTGGGCAGTTCCTGCGGATCAGGTGGTGTCCGGGTCTGCGCCACCGGCACGGCGGTGTTGCCCCGCTGGCTGGTGACCACGCGCGCTTCAGGCGGCGGAGCAGCGTCCGGAGACTGTGCCCGAAGCGGCTGCGGCGCCAGGCCGGAGCGCGCCTGCGGCACCCAGCCGGCCTGGTTTTCCCTCGGGCGCCGGGCCTTGTCGCGGTCGCCACCGCCTTCCTGGTTGGCCGCCGCCAGGAAGTCGGCCTGCTTGGGCGTGAGCGGCGTCTGGGTCTGGCTGAGGATCACGTCCAGGGTAGGCACCACCGGGGCCGTGTCATCCAGGGTGAAGCCAAGGCCCAGCAGCACAAG
The DNA here is from genome assembly GCA_038233685.1 of Lysobacterales bacterium. Classification (GTDB taxonomy): domain Bacteria; phylum Pseudomonadota; class Gammaproteobacteria; order Xanthomonadales; family Xanthomonadaceae; genus Pseudoxanthomonas_A. The sequence continues at coordinate 15,678 of JBBSVH010000023.1, forward strand.
GCCGTGCACGATCAACGACAGTGCCAGGGTGGCGCTGAGGCGCTGGTTTTCACCTGGCGAAGGTGCGGCGACCACGGCGGCCATGTCAGGGGACCAGCCGCGCCTCGATCGCGTCGAACAGCAGCCCGGCGATATTGAGGCCGAACTGCGCGTCGAGTTCGCGCACGCAGGTGGGGCTGGTGACGTTGACCTCGGTGAGGTAGTCGCCGATCACGTCCAGGCCGACGAACAACATTCCGCGACGCTTCATTTCCGGGGCCACCTGCGCGGCGATCCAGCGGTCGCGCTCGGAGATCGGCCGGCCTTCGCCGCGCCCACCGGCGGCCAGGTTGCCGCGGAACTCATCGCCTTGCGGAATCCGCGCCAGCACATATTCCACCGGCACTCCGTCCACCAGCAGGATGCGTTTATCCCCCTCTTTGATGCCCGGACTGAACTGCTGGGCGAGGGTCAACTGGCCGTCGCCCAGCAGCGTTTCCAGGATCACGTTGAGGTTGGAGTCACCGGCGCGAGCACGGAAGATCGATCGCCCGCCCATGCCGTCCAGCGGTTTCAGCACCGCATCGCCATATTCGGCCACAAATGCTTTGAGGGCCACAGCGTCGCGGCTGACCAGCGTGGGCGGGCAGCATTGCGGGAACAGCATTGCGGCGAGCTTCTCGTTGTAATCGCGCAGCCCCTGCGGATCGTTGACGACCAGCGCGCCTGCGGACTGCGCGATGCCGAGGATGTGGGTGTCGTAGAGGTACTGGTCGTCGAACGGCGGGTCCTTGCGCATCAGCACCACGTCCCCTGCACCGAGCGCCCGGTCCGTGCTTTCGCCCAGGGTGAACCAGCCCTTCGGATCGTCGCGCACGGTCAGCGGAGCCACTCTCGCCATGGCGGTGCCATTGCGCAGGGACAGCTTTCCGGGCTGGACGTAATGCACGCGGTGGCCGCGGCGTTGCGCCTCCAGCAGCAGGGCGAACGTGGTGTCCTTGGCGATCTTGATCGACCCGATCGGGTCCATCACGACGATGACGTCAGCGGGCATGTAAGGTTCCGGCAAGCACTTGGACGGCTGGGATCAACGGATGAATTTTAGCAGGGAGCAAATGAGACCCGGTTCGCATCGCTGCATTCAGTTTCGCTCAATCCCGCGAGCCAGCTTGACAGTTCGCACCCGCCTTGGGATATAAGTAACTTCGCAGCGGCGCCATTTAACAAGAAGCGCCGCGCTTGGGGACCAAATGCAATGACAGATAACGAGAACCCGGCCGGTGGCCTCAGCGGCCTTCGGGTGATGGTGATTGACGATTCAAAAACCATTCGCCGTACCGCAGAGATGCTGTTGAAGCGTGAGGGGTGCGAAGTCGTGACCGCCACCGACGGCTTTGAAGCGCTTGCCAAGATCGCCGACCAACAGCCGCAGATCATCTTCGTGGACATCATGATGCCCCGCCTGGATGGCTATCAGACCTGTGCGCTGATCAAGAACAACCAGATCTTCAAGTCGACGCCAGTGATCATGCTGTCCTCGAAGGACGGGTTGTTCGACAAGGCGCGTGGACGCATCGTGGGTTCGGAGCAGTACCTGACCAAGCCTTTCACCCGCGAAGAGCTGCTCGAGGCGATCCGCACCCATGTCAGCCATTGACGTGCAGGCACGGCGGTACGCGGCGCCGGGCGTTGCCAGCCCCCCAGGAGCAGTGCAATGAGCCGTACCCCGTTTGACATCCTGGCCGAATACGAGCGTCGCAGCCTCGCCCATGCGGTGGTCCTACCGGCGCGAGAGGCGCTGCAGGACCAGTGGCGCGGCGTTGGCTACCGGATCGGCGAGCGCCGCCTGGTCTCTGGCTTCGAGGACGTGGTGGAAATCGTTCCGGTGCCGCCGATCACGCCGGTGCCAGGCGCGCAGCCGTGGCTGCTCGGGATCGGGAATCTTCGCGGCAACCTGTTCCCGGTCATCGACCTGAAATACTTTCTGGAAGGCGAGCGCACCGTCTTGCAGGAGGGTCAGCGGGTGGTCGTGATGCGCCAGGCTGGCGGCGACGTCGCCCTGACCATCGACGAACTGTTCGGGCAGCGCGGCTTCACCGAAGACCAGCGCATCGAACCGGGATCGCTGGCCGAAGGTCGCTACTCCCATTTCGTCGAAAAAGCGTTTCGCGGCGACGATCACGACTGGGGCGTCTTCGGCTTGGCTCTGCTGGCGAGGACGCCGGAGTTCCGGCAGGCTGCGCTGTAGCCTGTCCGTTACCTGCGTGGCAACGGCCGTTGGAACGGCCGATGAGGGAAACCAGGGATGAGGTAGGGCGTCGGGGGACGCCGGGGGTGACAGTGGCAGCGATTGCCGCGCAGGGCGCCTTCCACTTTCGCAGCAAAATCTTTTTGGCAAGATTCGCGGTATTTGACTAATTTCAGGGGTTGACCATGAGCACTGCACCGGATTCTCCCAAAGCCAGCAAGCTGGGCAGCGTTGGCACCAACTTCTGGTTGGGACTGCTGGCGCTCTCGGTCATCGTGTTCGGTGCCAACACCGGCATGGCGACCTATGAGGGCAGCCGACTGGCCGGTGCCGGAACCGGCGCCGCCGACCTCCAGGTGCTGTCGCAGCAGGTCGCCAACCAGGCCCGAGAGGCTGTCGCAGGTAACGCCGAAGCCTTCAAGAACTTCCGCGGCACCAAGGAGGAGATCGACACCACGATTGCCAGGCTGCGTAGCCGCTTCGGCAAGGAAGACGACGTGGTCAAGCCGTTGAACGAGCTCGTCGCGACGTGGACTCCGTTGTCCAAGAGTGCCGAGCAGCTTGCAAGCAGCGAACCCGCAGTCCTGGCCCTGGCCGGAAATGCGGATCGATTCAGCGATCAGGTCCCGAAGCTCCAGGCGCAGCTCAACGAGGTGGTGCGCGGCATGTCGGCAGGCGGTGCACCGTCCTCGCAGATCTACAACGCCCTGCAGCAGGTCGTGGTCGCAGGCACCATGGCCCGGCGCATCACGGAAATGCGCGCGGGTGGCCCGGGAGCCGCCGCCGCCGGCGACGCGCTCGGCCGCGATGCCGTGGTGTTCGGGCAGGTGCTCGACGGCCTGCGCAACGGCAACGCCGACCTCGGCATCGCACCGCTGCGAAGCGGTCCGGCGCTGAGTGCGCTGGACCAGTCCCAGGCGCTATGGGACACCATGAAGAAGGACCTCGACGCGATCCTGGGCAGCTCACGCAACCTGTTCGCTGCGCAATCGGCAGCCGCGGCACTGACCGCAGGCGCCTCCAAGATGCTGGAGGACAGCAAGCAGCTGTTCGACGCGTTTTCCGCATTCGGCTCCGTGCGCGACACCCGCCTGTTCCCGAATTTCTGGCTCGGCATCATTTCCGGTCTCGCGGCGCTGGTCTCCATTATCGGCCTGCTCTTCAGCCTGTACCGCAGCCGCCAGCGCGAGCAGGAGGTGCGCTATCAGACCCAGGTGGAATACAACAGCCGTAACCAGCAGGCGATCATGCGGCTGCTGGACGAAATCAGCTCGCTGGGTGAAGGCGACCTGACGGTGAAGGCCACGGTGACCGAAGACGTCACCGGCGCCATTGCCGACGCAATCAACTACGCCGTGGACGAGCTGCGCAACCTGGTGACGACCATCAACGACACCACGGTGCAGGTGGCGGCGTCGACCCAGGAAACCCAGGCCACTGCGCTGCAGCTGGCCGAGGCGGCCGGGCACCAGTCCGACCAGATCAACAACGCTTCGGAACGCATCACCGAAATGGCCGCGTCCATCGACCAGGTGTCCCGCAACTCCACCGAGTCGGCCGAGGTGGCGCAGCGCTCGGTGCAGATCGCCACCGAAGGTGCAGGCGTGGTGCGCGAGACGATCCGCGGCATGGACCAGATTCGCGACCAGATCCAGGAAACCTCCAAGCGCATCAAGCGCCTGGGCGAGTCCTCCCAGGAGATCGGCTCGGTGGTCGAGCTGATCAACGACATTTCCGAGCAGACCAACATCCTGGCCTTGAACGCCGCGGTGCAGGCGGCTTCGGCCGGAGAGGCCGGCCGCGGTTTCGCGGTCGTCGCCGACGAAGTGCAGCGGCTGGCCGAGCGCACCTCCAGTGCAACCCGACGCATCGAGTCTCTGGTCCAGACCATCCAGGGGGACACCAACGAAGCCGTCAGCTCGATGGAACAGACCACGTCCGAGGTGGTTTCAGGGGCCCGTCTGGCCGAGGACGCCGGTACCGCGCTGGGCGAGATCGAGCGCGTGTCCAGCGACCTCAACGAACTCATCAAGCGCATCTCCAGCGCTGCACAGCAGCAGTCGTCGGCCGCAACGGACATCACCAAGACCATGGGCGTGATTCGGCAGATCACCTCGCAGACCTCGCTCGGTGCCGGACAGACCGCCGAGTCCATCGGACACCTCACCCAGCTTTCGGCGGACTTGCGCCGCTCGGTCGCTGACTTCAAGTTGCCGGGTTGAGGCTAGGAACGCGATCAAATGAATTTGCGAATTGCCCCGGCACTCCACTGGCGCGCCATCGGGCCCGGCGTCGCTGGTCATGAGGTGGCTGCGTGAGCGCGCTGCGTGAGGCCATGAGCCATGCCGTCCTGGGCTGGGTGAAGCCGGAGCTGGACGAAACGCTGCGTTTGGCGCGTTCGGAAGTGGAGTATTTCGGTGAGCAACCCGAAGATTCCAGCCGCATGCAGTATTGCGCGGGCTACCTGCACCAAGTGCAGGGCACGCTCAGGATGGTCGAGCTGTATGCCCCGGCCATGGTGGCCGAAGAGCTGGAACTGCTGGCCCACGCGCTGCAGGAAAATGCGACGCCGGACCGTGACGAGGCCCTGGCCACACTGATGCGCGGAACGGTGCTGCTCCCGGACTACCTGGAGCGCCTGCAAAGCGGTCACCGCGACATACCGATCGTGCTTTTGCCCCTCCTCAACGATGTTCGCGCGGCGCGCGGCGCGCCCGGCCTGAGCGAAAGCGTGCTGTTCGCCCCGGACCTGGAGCGACCATTGCCGCAGGCGGTTCCGATGCCGGAAGCGCTCTCCTGGCAGGTGCGGCAGACCCGGATGGAAGCCGGCCTGCAGGCCCTCGACGATGCGCTGGCGAGCTGGCCCGAAGCTGCCGCGCCGGTCGATGGAGTCGCGCTCGATAGCGCGCTCAAGGACCTGCTCGATACCGTCGAACATATCGCCACGCGTCGCATGCTGTGGGTGGCCGCCTCGGTTGCCGATGCGCTGTCGGCAGGCGCACTGGAATACTCTTCTGCCTCGAGGCAGGCGTACGTAGGCGTCAGTCGTGCCGTTCGCGCCAGTCAGCAGGACGCCGGCGTGGGGATTGCGGCGCCCAGCCAGGAGCCGACCCGGCAGCTGCTGTACCTGGTGAGCCAGTCCAGCGAGCGGCATCCTGCGCTGGACGAACTTCGTGTCGCATTCGGTCTTGATGCCGAAGCATTCAGTCAGGCCGAACTGGACCACGCACGCGGCAGCGTTACCGGCCGCAACCGGGCTTTGCTCGACACCGTTGGCATCGCGGTCAAGGAAGAGCTGCTCCGGATCAAGGACGCGCTGGACCTGCACCTGCGCACCAATGCCGAAGTGTCGGCATTGCAGACCCAGGTCACCGAGCTGGGGAACGTGGCTGACACCTTGGGCATGGTCGGTCTTGGCATGGCCCGCGACGTGATCCAGCAGCAGCGTGATTCGCTGCGCGAGATGGTGGCGGGCACGCGCGAAACCGACGAGGCTGCACTGCTCGACATCGCCGGTGCGCTGCTTTACGTCGATGCATCGCTGGACGACCAGGTTTCCCGGCTCGGCCAGTCCGGCGCGGTGAACGCACCGGAGCATGCCAGCTCGGAATCGCAGCGCACGCTGGAAGTGCTGGCACAGGAGGCAATCAACAACTTCTCGTCCGCCCGCGAAGGCTTCGTGGCCTTCATCGAAACCAACTGGAGCCACTCCGAGCTCACCCAGGTCCCGCGACTGCTGGGCGAAGTCGCCGGTGCACTGCGCATGCTCGAACTTCCGAGGCCTGCTCAGTATCTGATGGCCGTGAGCCTGTATGTTTCGGTGGAGTTGATAGAGAAGCGCCGTATCCCCGGGGGCCAGCAGCTGGATACGCTGGCCGATGCCATGGCCAGCCTCGAGTACTACCTGGAAGCCCTGCGCGAGAGCCGCCCCAACCCGGAAGAAATTCTCGACATCACCCGCAGCAGCCTGGAAAAGCTCCGCTATTGGCCGCTGCCGTCTGCGGTCGATGACGCGACGACTGCGGAGGATTTCATCGAGCTGGCCCCGCCCCAATCCGGCGCGCTGGAAGAAGAACCTGCGGTTCTCGAGGAGCTGGAACCCGCGGCTTTCGATGCGCAGGCATCAGGATCCGATTTCAGCGCAGGTGAAACGACGGAGCCGGAGATCGCTGCTGTTGATGCCACCTCTCTCGCAGAATCTGCCGCGGGCGAACTGCTCGAAGTCGATGCGTCCGACGAGGAAGCTCCGAGTACCCCGCAGGACGCGGTGGACGACGGCACGCTGCCGTTGGTCGAGCAGTCAGTGAGCGAAGAGACCCGCGAAGAATCGGGGTTTCCGCTGCTGCCCGTGCAGGGAATCGACGAAGACGGAGCGGACGATGCCGAGGCCGCGGAAGTGGTCAGCGCGCAGGTGGAGAAGCTGCGCAGCTCGCCTGAAGCCGAGGCGGAGGCAGAAGACCAGCCAGAGAGTGGGCAAGCGTTGGAAACCGCAGGGATCCCGCAGTTCGATTACGGTGACGACGGCGCATTCCAGCTTGCCGACAACGATATCGACGACGACATACGCGAAGTTTTCCTGGAAGAGTTCGACGAGGAAATAGTCAACCTGGAGCAGATGCTGCCGCAGTGGACGGCAGCGCCAGCCAACATGGAGCGGCTGCGTTCCATCCGGCGCGTGTTCCATACGCTGAAAGGCAGCGGCCGTCTGGTCGGCGCCAAGCTGCTGGGCGAGTTCAGCTGGAAGACCGAGAACATGCTCAATCGTGTTCTCGATGGCTCGCGGCCGCCGTCACCGGCGGTCATGGCCTTGCTGCAGAGGGTGGCTGACGTGCTGCCGCAACTCAACGCCGCGCTCAAGGGACAGGGCACCATCACTGCTGACCTGCAGGGGCTGCAGGATCTTGCCGAGCGCATTGGTGCAGGCGAAGAAGCCTTCTACGCTACCCCGGCAGCAACCGGCCATCGCGCCGAGACGGTGTCCGCCGAGCTGGCCGAGGAAGTGGAGATTCCCGCGGTCTACCAGTACGACGAGGACGGTACTCCGGCCAATGTGGATGGCGTGCTTCGCGAAATCCTTGAGGTCGAAGTGGCGGCGCACCTGGACACGGTCGACCAGTGGTTGCAGCAGGCGCGTCCCGAGCCGGTCGCCAGCAGCGAAGCGCTGCTGAGGTCGTTCCACACGATGAACGGCGCGTTCGCCATGGCAGACGTTCCGGAGATCACCGAGGTGACCGGTGCTGCCGAGCAGTACCTCAAGCGTTTGTGGGCGGCGTCACGCACTCCCTCCGAGGAAGGTGTGACAGCGATTGCCGATGCCGCTCACGCGATTCGCCGCACCATTTCCGCGCTCGCTGCGCCCGCGCCCCGCATTCCCGTATTCGCTGCTCTTGCAAGCCAGCTCATCAGCCTGCGCGATACCCTGCCGGAAGGTCGGATATCGCCGATGCTGGTCGACGATTCAGCCCAGGGCACCTACGCCGGCGCAGGATCGATTCTGGCGCCACTGGGCCCGATGGACGTCGAACTCACCGTCCACGATCTTTCGCGCTTTATCGATGTCGAAACCCCGGCGCCGGAGGGTTACGACGATTCTGCTCTGCCTGATCAGGCAGCCCTGGAGATCCCCGCCGAAGCTGGTGCGTCCTCCGGCGATGGCGCGGCTGCGGACCATGTCGATTCGCATGCTCCAGAGCCCGAGATATTCTTCGATGTCGAACTGAATTACACCAGTGCCGAAGCAGGCCGCCTGGCCGAGGAAGCAGCACGCGCTGCCGGGCTTGAGCAAGCCGCAGCCGCGGCAGACGCCGCAGCCGAAGCAGAAGCCGCAGCCGCAGCTGCAGCAGAAGCCGCAGCTGAAGCAGAGGCCGCAGCCGAAGCAGAAGCCGCAGCAGAAGCCGCAGCAGAAGCCGCAGCCGCAGCTGCAGCAGAAGCCGCAGCTGAAGCAGAGGCCGCAGCCGAAGCAGAAGCCGCAGCAGAAGCCGAAGCCGAAGCAGAAGCCGAAGCCGCAGCCGCAGCCG
>JBBSVH010000024.1:0-23918 GCA_038233685.1 Lysobacterales bacterium
CCCCCCGCGGACCGGCCCGCGGGGCCCCCCTGGTCCACCAGCGGCTGTACCCGGTGATGGTGCGCCCGGGCCCCCCGGGGGAGGCCCACCGGGCCCCCGGACAGGGCCCGCACTGCCCAGAGCCCGGCGAAGCCGCCGCCGACGACGACCACGTGCGGCACGGCGGGATCCAGACTCACACCGCTGCGCCCGCTGCGTCGGCATCGATGCGTGAATATGTTTTCGTATCCGGCATCCACAGGTACACCAGCAGCGAGCAGCCGATGCACGCGGTGACGTACCAGTAGAAACCGCTTTCGTGGCCGATGCCCTTGAACCACAGCGCGACGTACTCGGCGGTGCCGCCGAAGATCGCGACGGTCAGCGCATAGGGCAGGCCCACGCCGAGTGCGCGGATCTGCACCGGGAACAGTTCTGCCTTCACCACCGCATTGATCGCGGTATAGCCGCTGACGATGACCAGCGCCGCCATGATCAGCCAGAACGCGCTGGTGGCGCTCTGGATCGACTGCAGCTGGCTCAGGATTGGCACGGTGAAAAGCGTACCCAGCACGCCGAATGCGATCAGCACCGGACGCCGACCGATGCGATCCGACAGTGCGCCGACCACGGGCTGCAGCAGCATGTAGACAAACAGTGTGGAAGCGTTGAGCAGGCTGGCTGTGCGCGCATCCATGCCCGCGCTGTTGACCAGGAACTTGTGCATGTAGGTGGTGTACGTATAGAACGCCAGGGTGCCGCCCATGGTCAGTCCGATCACCGTGAACACGGCGCGGGGATGCTGCAGCAGCATGCCCAGAGTGCCGGGTGCCCGCTGCGCATTGGGCAGTTGCCGGGAACGAGAGAATGCTTCGGTCTCGACCATGTTCCTGCGCAGCCACAGCGCCACCACCGCAAGCAACGCACCGATGGCGAACGGAATGCGCCAGCCCCACTCCCTGAGCTGCGCATCGGTGAGGAAGACCTGCTGCAGCAGGATCAGGATCGCCAGCGCCACCAGGTGCCCCATCACCAGGGTGACGTACTGGAAGCTGGACCAGAACCCGCGATGCTCACGGGTGGCTATCTCGCTCAGGTACGTTGCCGAAGTGCCGTATTCGCCACCGACGCTGAGCCCCTGCAGCAGGCGCGCGACGATCAGCAACACCGGTGCGGCCACGCCGATGCTGGCGTAGCCAGGGGTCAGCGCGATGATCAGGGAACCACTGCACATCATCAGCACCGACAGCATCAATGCCGCCTTGCGACCGCGACGATCCGCATAGCGGCCCAGCAGCCACCCGCCGAGTGGGCGCATCAGGAATCCCACGGCGAAGATCGCGGCGGTGTTGAGCAGTTGCGTGGTCTGGTCGCCCTGCGGGACGAAGGCCTTGGCGAAGTACAGCGAGAACGCGGCGTAGACGTACCAGTCGTACCACTCGACCAGGTTGCCGACCGAGCCGCTGAAGATGCTGCGAAGGCGGCTTCGGGGCGAAAGCGGGGAGGCGTCGGGCATCGCGTGATTGTTTCACGGACCCATGGTGCCTGCACCGCGCCTGCGGCCGATTCGCGATCCATGACGCTCAGTAGAGGTCGAGCGGATCCACATCCAGCGACCAGCGCACTTTGCGTGCCTCGGGCAGCGCATGGATCGCCGGCAGCGCCGCGTCGAGCAGGACATGCAGGCTGCGGCGCTGCGGCGAGGACAGCAGCAGCTGCGCACGATGCATGCCCGCACGGCGCTGCATCGGCGCCGGTATCGGCCCCTGGATTTCGACCCGCGCTGCCTGCTGCACGTGAGGCTCCAGGCATGCGCGCGCCGCCCGCAGAAAGGCGTCGGCGTCGCCGACATGCTTGGCTTCCGAGCGCATCAACGCCAGGTGCGCGAAGGGCGGAAACCCGGCTGCCTCGCGTTGCTCGAGCTCGGCCTCTGCAAATGCGGCGTAACCGCCGGTGATGAGCGTGTGCAGCAACGGGTGCTCGGGGTGATGGGTCTGCAGCCAGACTTCGCCAGGCTTGAGCGCACGTCCAGCACGACCGGACACCTGGATCAGCTGCTGCGCGAGTTTTTCGCCGGCCCGGAAGTCCGCCGAGAACAGTCCCTCGTCAATACCGACCACGACGACCAGGGTCAGATGTGGCAGGTCGTGGCCCTTGGCGAGGATCTGCGTGCCGACCAGGAGTCCGGGTCGGTCGCCCAGCGCGGCCAGGTGCTTTCCCAATGCGTCGCGGCGCTGGGTGGTGCTGCGATCGACGCGCAGCACCGGCACGTCCGGGAACTTTTCCGCCAGCATTTCCTCCAGGCGTTCCGTTCCGATTCCCTGCGGCTGCAGCGCAAGTCCGCCGCAGTCGGGGCACGCGGGGGGCACGCCCTGGCGCGATCCGCAGTGATGGCACTGCAGGCGCCGCCCGCCCCCATGCACGGTCATCGGGGCGTCGCAGCGCTTGCACTGCGCGCTCCAGCCGCAGTCGTGGCACAGCAGCACGGGAGCGTACCCGCGCCGGTTCTTGAACACGAGTACTTGTCCGCCTTTCGCAAGCGCCTGTTCAATTGCGCCGATCGCGTCGGCCGCGAGGCCAGCCTGCAGCGGGCGTTTGCGCAGGTCGACCACGCGCACCGTTGGTGGCTTGGCCACGCCGGCGCGCTGCTCCAGGCGCAGATGGCCGTAGCGACCGCTCACCGCGTTGTGCAGCGACTCCAGCGATGGCGTCGCGCTTCCCAGGATCACCGGCACGTCGAGCGCCTTGGCGCGCACCAAGGCAAAATCGCGGGCGTTGTAGCGAATCGCGTCCTGCTGCTTGTAGCTTCCGTCATGTTCCTCGTCGACCACGATCAGCCCCGCCTCCGGCAGTGGGATAAACACCGCCGAGCGGGTCCCGACCAGCACACGTGCTTCGCCTCGATAGGCGGCCGCCCAGCTGCGCGCGCGCTCGCCGTCGCCCAGCCCGGAGTGCAGCGCGTGCACCGGTACTCCGAGCCGAGCGCGGAAGCGATCCAGGGCCTGCGGTGTCAACCCGATTTCCGGCACCAGCACCAGGGCCTGCCGGCCACGCGCCAGGCAGTCGGCGATAGCGTGCAGGTAGACCTCGGTCTTGCCGCTGCCGGTCACCCCGTCCAGCAGCCAGGCCTGGAATCCGGGGGCGGCTGAAATGGCGTCCACAGCCTGCTGCTGCTGCAGGTTCAGCGCTGGACCCTGCCCCGGAAACGTGGCCGCATTGGAGGCGGCTGCGGCCGTGCGTTCGGCCAGACCCCGCTTGGCCAGCGTGCGAGCCGGCTGACGCCAGTCCGGCATGCGCAGGGCGAGGACCTCCTCATCGATTGGCGCCTCGGCCAGGATCTCGGCCAGCCGCCACGGCCGCGTGCTGTTCCTCAGGGTGGAACGCTTCTCGGCCCCTGCGTTGGTCAAGCGCCACTGCCAGCGACAGGTATCGGCCAGCGGCTGGCCATGGCGAAGGGGGGCCGGTAGCGCGGTCGAAAGCACTTCACCCAGCGGCGCATGGGTGTAGCGCGCCAGCCAGCGCAGTGATCCAAGCAGCTCGCCGTGGAGCAGGGGAACGTGGTCCAGCATCGCGACAGCCGGCCGCAGTTCGCCGCTCTGCGGCCCCGCAGACCCGATGCCGACGACCACGCCGGTCAGCTCCCGGGTTCCAAAAGGCACCTGCACCCGGCACCCGATATCGGCCGTCGCAGGCGTGTGTCCCGGGGGCGGCAGGTAGAGGAAACTGCGCGCCAAGGGCACCGGTACGGCGACGTGCAGGAGGGGAGTGCAAGGCATCAGGCAAGTCTAACGAGGCCGCTTCCGTTCACGCTTTTTTCATTTGCGATTCATTTCTGTCAAAAACATGACATAAGTCACGCAAGTTGCCGTCTTATATGAAATTTTCGCCTTATCCACACGGCCTGTGGATAAAACTGTGGATGGAGTGAATGCTCCACGCGGGAATTGGCCCGTAGCAAGCGTCGCGTCCAACTTGGCTAAAAAAACGACATCTGGATTAAAGTCAGCGATATCAATCGTTTGGCCGTGAAACAGATGTCGGGTCAGGTGCCCGGCGTGGCCCAGGCCTCGCGATATGACGATCCGGTGACCCCTGTGCACAACGTGTTTTCGAGAGCCGGCTCCGAAGCCCCTTGAAAACAGCCTTGTTCGCGTTTGTCAAGGCCGAATTCACAATCCGTAGACCCCGTTTGGATCGCTATGATGGCGCGCGCCAACACCGGTTTTTAGATGTCCAGCACACTCCATTCAGCCGCGGCTGCACCCGCCGCCCTGTCCGCATTCCTGAGAGGAACGGAACGTCGGGCCGCGGTCTTCGCCGAACTGCAGTGCGGCGACATCGCGACCGCCGACAAAGCGCTGGCCGCGGCGATGCGCGCGTTCCGCAATCATGCGTCGGACCTGCCCATGGCCGATTGGCCGCGTCGCTTCTGGTCCCTGCTGACGGCGACACCCGGGCTCCGCCAGCCCGTCCAGGGGAACGCCTGGCCATCCGGCCTGGAGTCGCTGGCCGCGCTGAACCCGGTGGATCGTCGCGCCCTGCTGCTGCGTCTGGCTGCCGGACTGGAAGAAGAGCCGGCCGCAATGGCGTCCGGGCTCGACGCCGCTGGCTATCGCGCTGCGCTGGCCGCTGCGTGTCCGCGCGATCCGCTTGGCGATCCCGATGCCGCGGCCTGGCGCGCCTTGGCCGAAGCCGTCCAGCAGCAGGTGCGCAACCTGCCGCCCGAACGGCTGGCGCGCCTGGCCCGCCTGCGGGAAGAGGCCATCGAGGGGGCGCGCCACTCTCAACTAGAGACTGAAGCGGTTGCACAGGATTCAGGGCTGCCTCGCGCGACGGCGCAGCCCAGTCCGGGCTCGAACGGGCAGCGTCGATGGGGCGCGATCGCCCCGGCGGTCGTGGTCGTGGTGCTCGCGTTTGCAGCCACCTGGTATTGGCCGGCCCGTAGCGATGACGACGACATGGCCAACCCGTGGGCGGATCCGCACGTGCAGGTTGACCCCCTGCCGGAGTCGGCGCCGGCGGTGCGCTTGACTGCCGCGCAGGCGCTGCTCCTGCATCCGGACCGCGAGCTGCTCCTCGACCCGGAGGAGCAGGCGCTGGCGCGCGACGCCGCGTTCCTCGCCTGGTACGCGGCGGCCAGCGAAGTGCGCCCGGAGGCGATAGCCGAACCGTCCGATGCGATGGACGTCAGCGTCGAGCAGGAGGCTGCCCGTGCGTCTCCCTGAATCCCACGACGCGCGGTTTGCCGCTGCCGTCCTGCTGGCGTGCGCCTTCGGCCTCGCCGCGCTGATTGCGAGGGCGGCGCCGCCGCTGCATTGGCCTGGAACCGGAACCGGCGCGGTGCGCGTCGACACCTCCGCGTCCCAGCCGCTGGACACCGCCCAGCTGGCCCGGCTGCAACGGCTTGCAACGGCTTGGGATGCGCTGCCACCGCAGCAGCGGGTGGAGCGTCGGGCGCGCTACGTCGCCTGGCGCTCGCTCACCGCGTCGGAGCGGGCACAGCTTCGCGCCATTGCAGTGCAGGTCGCGGGCTTCGATCGTGCCCGCGAGCAGGCGCTGCGTGCGCAGTTCGAGGCGCTCGACCAGAACATGCAGCGGGCCTGGCGTCTTGGACCGCACCTGGGCGCTCACTACGACGCGCTGCAACCGCTGTTGGCCTATGTTCCTGCAGAACAGCGCCAGGCGCTGCTGGTGATGCTGCGGTCGATGCCGGCCGAGCAGCATGCTGATCTTGCGAGACTGACCCAGCGCACACCCCCTCAGGAGCGCCAGGCCCTGCGCAAGGATCTCTTGGCCCTTCCCGCCCAGCAGCGCGGCCTCTGGCTGAAACAGCGCGTGGCTCAATAGTCGAGCAGCGTCAGGATGCGACGCGCGGCGGAAATCCGGTCACCAGACGTGGGAGTGCTTCGGAACTCATGCCTGAGGCCTGCGTTTCCATGCAGTGATCCAGCGCGCAGCGGTCGATCAGTCCGTGTCGGGTGCAGAGCAGCCGCCGCCTGGTTCGGCAACGTGCTGGTCCACCATCAACCGGGCGCCAACGAAACCGGGCAGCCCTGGCCTGGGCTGCATGGGCGTGCCCCGACACTGCCGGCACCCGGACTCGATATCGGCCTGCACCGACGGCGCCACCGGGTGAAGGACCCGCAACGCAAAGCGCCCCGGCCATGTGCGCCATTAGACTACGCGGCCATCGATCCGGTGACGGCGCATGCGCGCGGCCGGGGTCGGAGTATCCAGATCCATGCAGCCCACCCTCCCCATCATGCCGCGCACGCCCAGCGACCTGCGGGCCACGGCGACGCTGGCGTTACCGCTGGTGCTCGGGCACGTGTCGACCGGCCTCATCGGTTTCGTCGACAACGTGATCGCCGGCCGCCACGGTACCGACACACTTGCGTCGGTGACGATCGGCACGGCGCTGCTGTGGCTGCCGATGATGGTGCCGATCGGTACCCTGATCGCGTTGACCGCGTCGGTGTCGCAGCTGAGCGGTGCGGGGCGCCACGCGCAGATCGGGCCGCTGTTCCGGCAGGCGCTGTGGCTGTCGCTGGGACTGGGCGCGCTGATGTTCGCGTTCCTCAGCCTGATTCCCGACGCGCTTGCGCCGTTCGGTATCGCGCCTGACATCATTCCGGGCGCCACCGGCTTCCTGCACGGCGTGCGCTGGGGCGCCCCGGCGCTGACCGCGTTTTTCTGCATGCGCTACCTCAGCGAGGGCATGCACTGGACCCTGCCCACCATGGTTGTCGGTTTCGGTGGGCTGGCGCTGCTGGGCCCGCTCGGCTACGCATTGGCCTTTGGTCGCTGGGGCTTTCCAGAGCTTGGCGCGACCGGACTGGGGATCGCCTCGGCGGTGATGATGTGGGCGCAGGCCGTGGCCTTCACCGTGTACCTGTGGAACTCGCGGCGCTTTGCCGCGTTGCGGCTGTTCGAACGCTTGGATGGCCCCGATGCCGGCCAGATCGTGAAACTGCTGCGGACCGGGCTGCCGATCGGCGTCACCGTGCTGATGGAGGGCAGCCTGTTCATCGTGACCGCGCTGCTGATCGCGCGGCTGGGCTCGGTGCCGGCTGCAGCCCACCAGATTGCCATCAACGTGGCCGCCTTGTGCTTCATGATCCCGATGGGCGTGGCCGAGGCTACAACGGTGCGCGTGGGCCATGCCATGGGCCGCGCCGACGTGGCCGGCGTGCGTCGCGCGGCCAGCGCAGGCTACGCCATCGTGCTGGGCACCCAGACCCTGTCGGCAATCGCGTTGCTCGTTGGCCACGACGCCGTGGTGGCGCTCTACACCAGGGACCTGGCGGTGGCCGCCCTGGCCGGGAACCTGCTGCTGTACGCAGCGGCGTTCCAGTTTCCCGATGGCATCCAGGTAGCCTCTGCCGGTGCGCTTCGAGGTCTCAAGGACACGCGGGTTCCGATGTGGTTGGCGGTCATTTCCTACTGGGGTCTGGGCCTGCCGCTGGGCGTGGGCCTCGGGCTCGGGCTGGGCTGGGGCCCGCAGGGCATGTGGATCGGTCTCATCGCAGGCCTGAGTGCGGCGGCCGTGCTGATGGCCTGGCGCTTCTGGAGCAGCAGCCGCCATTTGCTGGGCGATGATCGCGCTGCCGGGACGTGACTTAAGGGGCATGCGTGCGAGGCGCGCATGCCGGTAAGCTAGGGCCATCAACCGAGAGCGCTATTACATGAACCAGCCTGTGCGTCGCAATCCTGTCGGCACTTTCTTCGTTGGCCTGTGGAATGTGATGAACTTCACCCGCATGCTGATCTTCAACCTGCTGTTCTTCGGCCTCTTGTTGCTGTTGATGGTGATCGTCCTGGTAGCCCTTGGCCGCGGTAGCGGGGTCAAGCCGCTGATGGATCGCACCACGCTGGTGCTGGCACCGCAGGGCAGTCTGGTCGAGCAGTACACCTCGGACCCGGCACTGCGCGCCATCGCCAAGGCGTTGGGTGACGACTCGGCCGAGGAAGTACAGCTTCGCGACCTGCTGCGCACGATCGAGGCGGCGCGCGAGGACAAGAACATCGAGCGCGTCCTGCTGCGCGTGGATGGCCTGTATCCGAGCGGCTACGCGTCCATGCGCGAAGTGGCAGGGGCGCTGGGGCGCCTGCGTGCCTCGGGCAAGCAGATCGTCGCGTTCGGCGAAAACATGGACCAGGCGCAGTATCTACTCGCCGCGCAGGCTGACGAGGTCTATATCGACCCGATGGGCAGCCTGGTCCTGGAAGGGCTGGGCCGCTACCGGCAGTACTACCGCGAAGGCCTGCAGGAAAAGCTAGGCGTTGACGTGCACCTGTTCCGCGTCGGCGAATTCAAGTCCGCTGCCGAGCCGTACATCCTCGACGCGGCGTCTGCAGAATCGAAGCAGGCCGATCTGTTCTGGATGAATGATATCTGGCAGCGCTATCTCGCCGACATCGCCAAGGCGCGTAAATTGACCCCCGCCCAGATCGCGGCAGGCATCGACACCCTGCCCGAAGGCGTGGCCGCCGCCGGTGGCGACCTGGCCAAGTTCGCGTTGCAGCAGAAGCTGGTCGACGGGCTCAAGACCGAGGAAGAGATCGAGGTCATGCTGACCGGGCGCGGGGTCGCCGACGAGGATGCCGACAACGGTTTCCGCAGCGTCGACATGGGCGCTTATCTTGCCCAGCACGACGCCAAGAACCTGGCGCTTGGCACCAAGCCGGAGATCGCGGTGATCGTGGCCGAAGGCGAGATCACCGATGGCGAGCAGCCGCAGGGCACGGTTGGCGGCAAGTCGACCTCCGAGCTGCTGCGCACCGCGCGCGATGATGACGACGTCAAGGCCGTGGTGCTGCGCGTGGATTCCCCCGGCGGCGGCGTTTACCCGTCCGAGGAGATCCGTCGCGAAGTCGCCGCGCTGAAAAAGGCCGGCAAGCCCGTGGTCGTCTCGATGGGCGATCTCGCCGCTTCGGGCGGCTACTGGATCAGCATGAACGCGGACCGCATCTATGCCGATCCGTCGACCATCACCGGCTCGATCGGCATCTTCGGATTGATCCCGAATGTCACCCGCTCGCTGGACAAGATCGGCGTGCATACCGATGGCGTGGGCACCACCCGTTTCGCGGGCGCCTTCGATATCTCGCGGCCGCTTGACCCAGCGGTGGGCAGCGTGATCCAGGCGGTGATCAACAAGGGTTATGCGGATTTCATTGGCAAGGTCGCCGCGGCGCGCGTCCAGTCGGTCGAGGAGATCGACGACGTGGCGCGCGGTCGGGTGTGGAGCGGTGCGCAGGCCAAGCAGCGCGGCCTGGTCGACGAGATGGGCGGGTTGAAGGAGGCGCTGGCCGATGCCGCCGCGCGCGCCGAGCTGGGCGCGGAGAGCAAATACCGCGTCCGCTACCTGGAAAAGGCGGGCTCGCCGTTCGAGAAGTTCATGAGTGGTTTCGCCGCCAGCCGGTTGGGCTCGGCGTGGCTGCGCGATTCGGACCTGGCGCGCGCGCTGTTGCTCAAGGCCATGCCCGAAGCCGAAGCGCAGCTGCGTTTCGTCGAGCAGGCCGCCAAGCCTTCGGGCGGCGCACCGGTCAAGGCGCTGGTTTACTGCTTCTGCGGCCTGTAGAGGCCACTGGCGCCTGACGGCGCGAGTGGGTCCTGCAGCTACTGGGCCGCGGCTTCGACCGCGGCCTTCTGCCGTTCGGCGGCCGCAGCCAATTCGTCCTCCACCGCTGCAGCCCGTGCCAAAGGGTCGTGCATCGCGGCGGTCAAGGCAGACACCTGCGGCTCGACCGGCTTGTCGGCAGGGGGTGCTTCGGGTTGGCACGCGGCCAGGCCGAAGCCCATTGCAAGTGCGCATAGCGCGCGGCGCGTCAGCAGCTTCATTCGGCGACCTCCCTAGGTAACGTGACGGTATGCTAACCGCCCGAACGGGAGGGCGATGCGATGACCGAGAACCGCTGGCGACTGGACGGACAACAGGCACTGGTCACCGGTGCCAGTGCCGGCATCGGACTGGCGATCAGTCGCGAGTTGCTGGGCTTCGGCGCCGACCTGCTACTGGTGGCCCGCGACCCCGACACGCTTGAATCGGTGCGTGACGAGTTGCTGGACGAGTTTCCCGATCGCAACGTGCACGGGCTTGCCGCAGACGTCGCCGACGAGGACGACCGCCGCGAGATCCTGGACTGGGTGGAAGATCACGGCGACGGGATCAATATCCTGGTCAACAACGCCGGCGGCAACCTGACCAGGGCCTCGGTCGACTACACCGAGGACGAGTGGCGCGGAATTTTCGAGGTCAACCTGTTCGCGGCGTTCGAGCTGTCGCGCTACGCCCATCCGCTGCTGACCCGCCACGCGGCATCAAGCATTGTCAACGTGGGCAGCGTCTCCGGTATCACAGCGGTGCGCAGCGGTGCGCCCTACGGCATGGCCAAGGCCGCGCTGCAGCAGCTCACGCGTAATCTTGCAGTGGAGTGGGCCGAGGACGGCGTGCGGGTGAACTCGGTTGCGCCCTGGTACATCCGCACCCGACGCACGTCCACCAAGCTTGCCGATCCGGACTACCTGGACGAAGTGCTGATGCGCACGCCGATGGGTCGTATTGGTGAACCCGAGGAAGTGGCTGCCGCGGTGGCGTTCCTGTGCCTGCCGGCCGCCAGCTACATCACCGGCGAATGCGTCGCCGTGGACGGCGGCTTCCTGCGCTACGGGTTCTAGCTGCCGCGCTCTTCGGAGCAGGAGGTCTCAGCCAGAATGCGCTGCACGCGAAGGTGATCGGCCTGGTTCGCCGCGGCGTTGTCCGGGCGCGCGAAGCGCCAGGCCACTTCGGTTTCGCCCAGCCTCTTGGTCCACGCCGAGCACAGGTCTTCGTCGGGGACGCGCGCGCAGGTGTCGCGCACGACCTCGCACGCTTGTCCGGCGCCGGTATTTGGATTGCCGTCGAGCCCCACCGTGCGCATGGCCACGCAGCGCGATTGCGGCTCGGCGTTTTCGGTGATGTAGGTGTCCCGGTCGTGGGTGGTGCACTGGAACAGCTTTGGTGGCGGCAGCAGCGACGTATCGGTGCGCGGAGCCTGCACGCTGGCGGCCGCTGCAGGGTCGGTCGCCGGGACTGCCGACAGGGTCGGGTCCAGATTGGCCAGCATTGGTGTCACAGCGGGCGCGGTTGGCCCCTTGCTCGCCGCGCTCATTGGCACGGTGTTCACCGGCTGCATGAGCTTCTTCTCCTCCCTACTTCCCTTTGGACAAGGCATGTTCTGCAGGGTCAGGGCGCCGGCCGCATCGGTGCAGCGGTAGAACACCACTTCTTCGGCGGACAGCGGGCTGGAAGACAGCAGCAGGCACAGCAAGGCGCAAAGCAATCGCATCATTTGATTCCACATTCGGAGGCCAGTCGCGCATCGACGCTGCGCTGTTCCAGGTCGAGCTGGCGCCGGTCCGTGGGACCGGCGGTGTTGTAACGGCGGATGATTTCGTAGTGGCGGTCGGAAAGGCGTTCGCAGACCTCTTCCCGGGGCAGGGGGTAGCACTCGTCGCTGACCCAGGTACCGCCACCGGTGACGACGCCGGCATAGCGGTCAGCGGGCCGGACCGGGATGACGCCGCCCGGAACCGCGCCGCCGGTCGGACCCCGGTACTGGCCTGCACCTGGATTGCGCTGCTGCCATACCGGATAGCCCAAGGTCCACAGGGGCACCCACCGCCGATTCCCGAAACCGTCTTCGCTGGTGTAGCGGCGGCCGCTCTGGTCCACGCATTCGTACATCGGCCGTGGCTCGGTGCGGTAGATCACCTGGACCTCGCGCACCGGCGGAGCTGACGGCTTACCGATCGCAGGCGTACGCACGTCGCGCCCCGGCGGAGGATCCTTCGGGCGCTGCATGCTGCGTACGTCTTGGGTCTCACCCTTGGCACAAGGCGAATCGCGCAAGGTCAGCTTGCCGCCGCTGCCCGTGCATCGATAGATGGTGACGTCCTCCTGCGCCAGCGTTGGTACCGGCGCCCAGGCCAGGCCCAGGAGCAACGGCAGAAACAAGGTGAAGGCGCGTGGCATGCACGCATCTTGCGCGCAATGGGCGGGCGCTGAAAAGCCGAGGCCGTCGGGTTGTTCATGATCGGGGACAAGTGACGCATTGCTGCGGTCCGTATGCCCCTTCGAAAGCGGTGCAGCGGAGCGGTACGGGCTTGGCACCGCGCTCGATCCGCTCAGGGCAGTCTTGCTTGGCGGCTGCATGCGCTGTTCTCTGGCCGTCCCTAAAAGGGGACGTCCTTCGGTTGTAGATCCGAGCTTGCTCGGATGCTCTGGCTTCAATGCGGACCGCATCCGAGCAAGCTCGGATCTACGAGTCTAGTGTTGGCGTCCGACGCTATTCCCTCAGCGCCTCGCCGCTCAAGGCATCACGGATGCTGCTGGGACGCTGCAGGCCACCGGTTTCGCCGCCGAGCACGCCATCCAGCTGCTGCAGCAGCGACTGATCCAGGTCCGTGCGTGATCGGGCGGCGGGCTGGCCCGACAGGTTGGCGCTGGTGGACACCAGCGCGCCGCCGTACTGGTTGCACAGTGCGATCACGTCCGGATGTGCGCTGATGCGCACGGCGATGCCGCGATGCGTGCCGGTGATCCAGCGCGGCGCTGCAACGCTCGCGGGCAGTATCCAGGTATGCGGCCCCGGCCAGCTGGCCAGCACTATTTCGCGGCGATCGGGCGGTAACGGCTGGATCTCGATGAAGGGCTGTAGTTGCTTCAGGCCCGCGGCGATCAGGATCAGGCCCTTCTCAGGCTCACGTTGCTTGATGGCCAACAGGCGCAGGACCGCGCTTTCATTCAGCGGGTCGCAGCCCAGGCCCCACACGGCTTCGGTGGGGTAGGCAATGATGCCGCCGCCCTGCAACACGGAAACGGCGGCGGCAATGGTCAGGGTTTGATGCATGGATCCAGAATGGCGTCAGCCGACGTCGCCGCGACAGGCGCGGACGCGCGTCGCGGTGCCTAGAACGGAGCGTCGTCCACGTCGATCTTCGCACTGGCGGTTTTGACGGCCGCTTTCTTCACCACTTTCTTGACCGCCTTCTTGGCGGTTTTCTTCGTGGCTTTCCTGGCGGTCTTCTTGGCAGCCTTTTTTGCCGGCGCTTTCTTCGCCACCTTTTCCGTAGAGGCTTTCTTCGGCGCTACCTTCTTGGCCGCAGCCTTCTTGCCGAAGCCCTTGCGCATCGGCTTGCCGGTCTCTTCCATCAGCTTGACCACTTCTTCCAGCGTCAGCGACGCCGGTTCGCGGTCCTTGGGGATGCGGCCGTTGAGCTTGCCGTCGCTGATGTAGGGACCGTAGCGCCCGTTGAGCACCTGGATGTCGCTGCCGTCGAATTCCTTGATGATCCGGTTGCGCGCGATCTCTTCCTTTTCCTCGATCAGGAAGACCGCCCGCGCCAGTTCTATCGTGTACGGGTCGTCTTCCTTCTTCAGCGAGGCGTACACGCTGCCGCGCTTGGCGAACGGACCGAATCGGCCGACGCCGACGCTGACGTCCTCGTCCTTGTCCCGGCCCAGCTGGCGCGGCAGCTTGAACAGCTCCAGCGCGTCCTCCAGGCTGATCGTGTGCATGCTCTGGCCGGGGCGCAGCGAGGCGAACGTCGGCTTGTCCTCGGCGTCCTCGGCGGTGCTCCCGATCGCCGCATACGGCCCGTATCGGCCGAGACGCACGCTGACCGGCTTGCCGGTCTTGGGATCGCTGCCGAGCTCGCGCGCGCCGGTGGCCTGGTTCCGGTCCACCGACTCCATCTTGTCGTCGACCATCAGCTTGAACGGCGTCCAGAACCGCTCCATCAGCGGCACCCACTCTTCCTCGCCGCGCGACACCGCGTCCAGCTCGTCCTCGAGCTTGGCGGTGAAGTCGTAGTCGACGTACTGGGTGAAATGCCCGCTGAGGAAGTTGCTGACCGCGCGGCCCACGTCGCTGGGACGGAAACGGCGCGCGTCGAGCTCCACGTACTTGCGGAACAGCAGGGTCTGGATGATCGACGAGTACGTCGACGGACGACCGATGCCGTATTCCTCCAGCGTCTTCACCAGGGACGCTTCGGAGAAGCGCGGCGGCGGCTCGGTGAAGTGCTGGTCGGCGTGGATGCGGTCCAGCGGGATGCGGTCGCCCGGCTTCATCGCCGGCAGCTTGCGGCCTTCGTCGTCGTCGTCGGCGGACTTGGCGTCCTTGCCTTCTTCGTACACGGCCAGGAAGCCGGGGTCGATGACGGTGGTACCGCTGGCGCGGAACACGTGTTCCGAGCCCGCGGCCAGGTCCACGCTCACCGTATTCATCACCGCCGGCACCATCTGCGAGGCGACCGCGCGCTTCCAGATCAACTCGTACAGTCGGCGGTTGTCATCGTCCAGGTACTGGGCCACCTGCGCCGGGGTGCGCAAGGCCGAGGTCGGGCGGATGGCCTCGTGTGCTTCCTGTGCGTTCTTGGACTTGGTCACGTAGACATTGGGCTTGTCCGGTACCGCCTGGATGCCGAAGTCACGGGCGATGACGTCGCGGATTTCGCTGACCGCATCGACGCCAAGGTTGACCGAGTCGGTACGCATGTAGCTGATCAGGCCGACCGTGCCTTCGTCGCCGATCGCGATGCCTTCGTAGAGTTTCTGCGCCACCCGCATGGTGCGGCTGGTGGTGAAGCCGAGCTT
The DNA here is from genome assembly GCA_038233685.1 of Lysobacterales bacterium. Lineage (GTDB taxonomy): Bacteria > Pseudomonadota > Gammaproteobacteria > Xanthomonadales > Xanthomonadaceae > Pseudoxanthomonas_A. The sequence continues at coordinate 14,622 of JBBSVH010000024.1, forward strand.
GCGCGAGGCTTCCTGCTGAAGGGTGGAGGTGGTGAACGGTGGCGCGGGGCGACGCTTGCGCTCCTTGCTGGTGACGTCGGTGACATGCAGCGCGCCTTGGGCGGCCTGCTGGATGCGCAGGCGCGCCGCCTCGGCGGTGTCGCCTTCGGTGATGGTGAACTGCTCGAACTTCTTGCCGTCGAGCTTGTTCAGCCTGGCGGTGAACGCCTGCGAAGGATGCGCGCACTCGGCCTGGATCGACCAGTACTCGCGGGCGACGAAGGCCTCGATCTCCAGCTCGCGCTCGACGATCATCCGCAGCGCCGGCGACTGCACGCGGCCAGCGGAGAGTCCGCGCTGCACCTTGCGCCACAGCACCGGCGACAGGTTGAACCCGACCAGGTAGTCCAGCGCGCGCCGTGCCTGCTGCGCATCGACCAGGTTGCCGGCGATCTGGCGCGGCTTGGCCATGGCTTCCTTGATCGCCTTGGGTGTGATCTCGGTGAAGACCACGCGGTGCATCGGCTTGTCCTTGAGCAGGCCGCGCTCTTTCAGGATCTCGGCGATATGCCAGCTGATCGCCTCACCCTCGCGGTCCGGGTCGGTGGCCAGGAAGATGTCGTCGGCGCCCTTGGCCGCCTTGGCGATGGCTTCTACGTGCTTCTCGTTCTTCTCGATCAGCGCATAGCTCATCGCAAAGCCGTGGGCAGGATCGACGGCGCCTTCCTTGGGGACCAGGTCTCGGACGTGGCCGTAGGAGGCCAGGACGGTGAAGTCCTTGCCGAGGTATTTGTTGATCGTCTTGGCCTTGGCTGGCGATTCGACGATGAGCAGGTGCTTGGGCATGTGCAGGGGATTCGAGCGCCGGGCGTGCCGGCGAGGGGGTCGTAGAAGCCAACGCCCGGGGCTGGTGGCCCCGGGCGTTCAGGTATTTCCTATTTATAGTGGAATCACGCCGGACCCCGCGCTGTCAAGCGGCAGGCGTGGACCCGGCTTTCAGTTTGCCGCTGACACAGCGAGTCCGATCAGCGTTGCCATGAGCGCCAGGAACCCCAGAACCAGGACCGCGCCCACGCACAATATAACCACGGTCACCGTGCCCAGTTCGCGGCGCTGCCACTCCGGATGGGCCGTGTAGGCCCACTTGTCCACCACCAGGGTGTCGCAGATCAGGTCGTGCAGGGCCTGCTTGCGCTCGGTGAAGGCCGCCATCAGGTAGCCGATGTACAGGATCAGGCCGCTCAGGATGAAGGCAAAGAAGCGTGCCACCGCCCGGGCCATGCTGATCCGGTGCCCGTCGCTGCGCACCACCTTGATCCCCACCGCCATCTTGCCCAGCGTGGCCTGGCGGGCCGAGGCGTGGAAAGCGGCGTAGTAGATCCCGAACAGGACCAGCGGGAACAGGTAGATCGACAGCAGGAACACGATGCCGCTGGCGCTGGTGAACATGCTTTCCGGGTTCGAGGTGAAGTTGCCCATGTTCATGCCCAAGAACCCGACCATCAGCACCATCTGCACGATCTGCGCTGCGATCGTCACCACGATGGCATCCAGGATGTAGGCCGCAACGCGTTTCCAGAAGCCGGCCTGCACCACGTCGCCACCGAAAGCGTAGGTCTCGTCGGCAAGGAGTGCCGCCGCAGGCGCCGCGTAGGGCGACACCGGGCCGCTGACGCCCGTAGCGCCGGCATGCGGGCCACTGATCGACACATCGAGTGGCGCCGCGTCCACTGGCCTGTAGAAGGTCTCGGCGGGCGCCTCGTGCAGGGCCAGCTCCTGGGCAAACTCCCGCAGTGGCCGCCACTCGTCCAGTCCCTCGCGCCATACCAGTCTGTCGAGGCGCAGGCGCCCCTCGTGGAAGCGCTTTGTCATCGCATCGGCCGCAAGCGGACCCTGCCGCTGCCGTTCGGCGTCGGCGTAATACCAGTCTGTCATCGGTTTTCCCCTGGAAACAGTGCGAGACGTTAGCGCATGCCGCCCATGCCCGGCAAAGGCCGGTGCATCATCCGCGGCACTCCTGCGGCAGGTAGCGATCGTCGATCTCCGAGCTGCACTTCCAGCTGGCGTCCACAGGCTGGTACTCGAGCCACAGCGCCTTGCCATCGAGCTTCGTGTTGCCGGTGCCGCCGACGGTGAACTCCATGCCGCAGAGGCTGCTTTCAAACTCGCCCAAGGTGACGCTCGCGACGTTGCCTTGGGCGAACGTCCCGGGAGCGTCGAAACCCGGATCCTGGTTGCTTGGGCAGCGGCCGTGCTGCGCGATCTCCGAGACCACGCGCGCCTTGAGCGGTGCCGACGCGGACAGTACCGACGCGACTTTGGCCCGCAGCGTGTACTCCTGGTAGGCGGGCAGCGCGATGGCCGCCACGATGGCGGTGCCCGGCACCAGAAGCACTGCGGCCACGATCAGCGCGATCACGCAGCCGGACAGGCCCGGGCGTGGCGGAGGGGCGCCCTGGCCCGGTGCGGCGTGCACCACCGGCGCCACGGGCGGCAAGTGGGGCGGCAAGGGCGGCGGTATGGAGCCGCGGGCGTGGCCGACATCCAGCTCGCCGCGATAACGCTCGATCGGCTGCCATCCGTCTTTGCCTTCGCACCACACGAGCGTGTCGATTCCGATTCGCCCGGAACGCCACAGCGCGATCAGTGCGTCTTCTTCGACCGGGCCTTGGCGCTGCCTGTTGCCGTCCACGTAATGCCACTGCGACACCGCCCGTTCTCCCCGAATGCTTCTTTCCAAAATGGATCCGGCGGCAAAAGCCGCCGGATCCATTGCAGGCCATGTCGCCGCTGGGGCGATACCTGCTTCCATTGTGCGCGCAGGATTAGTGGATCGGCTCAGGCTCGTCCTCGAACATCTGCGTTTCCATCCACGCGTAGGCCGCCTCGGAGCCGGGCTGGTTGAACAGCACCATGAGCACCACCCATTTCAGGTCGTCCAGGTCCAGGTCGTCCTGGTCCAGGGCCATCGCCCGGTCCAGGACCAGCTCGCGCTGGTCGGCATCGAGGATGCCGTGCTGCTCGAGGAACATCAGGAAGCCGCGTCCCTCGACGTCCAGCTTGGCCAGCTCCGGCCCGTGGTAGATCCGGATCGAGCCGCCGACCCGCGGCGTGCTGGCCACCGGCCGCTGATCGGCCAGTGCATCCAGCCAGTCGAAGGCCTTGCTGATTTCCGCCGGACTGAAGCCTGCCTGGATCAGCCCCGCCTGGATCGAGTCCCGGTCGCGGACCGGGTCGGCATCCTCGGTGAAATAGTGTTCGAACAGGTACAGCAGTACATCGAGAATGCTTTCTTTCATTGCCCTCGGCCTGCGTCAACGACGCTGTGAGGTGGAGGAAGCGGTTGTCTTGCCTGGAGCCAGCGGGCCCGAGTCAAGACTTGCGCGAGTACCGACCGTGTTCGACCGCGACCCGACCATCCAGTTCCATGGCCAGCAGCATGGAGGACAGCTCAGCGGTCGTCAATCCAGTGCGCTCAGCCAGACAATCCATACTGGTGGGGTCGTGGGCCAGTGCCAACCACAACTGCTTGTGAGCACCTGTCATCGTTGGAATGCCTGGGTCGCCTCCTATATGCGGACTGGAGGGCGCCTCCTCAAGCCGGCCACGCAGTGCCGCTGCAAGTTCCAGGGCCACCGGCACCAGCGCGGCGATCACCTCGTCCGGGGTTTGCACCAGAGCGACGCCCTCGCGGATCAGGCGGTGGCACCCGCGCGCCATGGGATTGTGGATCGAGCCGGGCAGGGCGAAGACTTCCCGGCCGGCTTCGCCAGCAAGACGAGCGGTGATCAGGGCGCCGGAGCGTTCGGCCGCCTCGACCACCAGGGTGCCCAGCGCGAGGCCGGCGATGATCCGGTTACGGCCCGGGAAGTGGCCGGGCCGTGCCTGGGTACCGGGCGGGTGTTCGCTGACGATGGCGCCGGTGTGCGCAATCTGGTGGCGAAGTTCGGCATGGCCGCGTGGGTAGGACAGGTCAGGCCCGGTGCCCAGGACCGCAATGGTCAGGCCACCAGCGGCCAGGGTGGCGCGGTGTGCGGCGCCATCGATTCCGGCGGCAAGCCCGCTGATGATCGCCAGGCCGGACTGGACGAAGGCACGCGCGAAGCAGGCTGCGTTGTCCCGCCCTCCGGCCGTGGGTGCCCGGCTTCCCACCACGGCAACCCCGGGATGCCAGAGCCGCGCGGGATTCCCATCCACGAACAGACCCAGAGGCGGACCACCTGTCTGCCGCAACAGTGCCGGATAGTCCGGGTCATGCCAGCCGACGAGATGATGCCCGGGCGCCTCAAGCCAGTGCAGCGCGCGGTGCAAGCGCTCCGTATCCGGTTGCCTCAGCCCCTGCACCTGGGCCGCTGACAGCCCGGCGCTGCGCCACGCCGAAGCGCCGGCCGCCAGCGCGCGTGCCGGGCATCCGTGCGATTGGACCAGAGTGCGGCGCGGCGCCGTCGCACCTCCGGCAAGAATGAGCTGCAGCAGTGCGTGTCTTGGGTCGGGCATCACCCGATGGTGGCGTGGAAACAACGACGGCGCCCTCGGGCGCCGTCGTGTTGCTGCATAGGGAAAGCCCTAGGCGGCGCGGGCAAGCCCGCTCAGTACGTGGCGTCCGGATGCTTGAGCGCGTAGCCCACGCGCGACGGCTTGGTGCCTTCCATGATCAGGCCATAGCTGACCTTCTCAAAGGTGCGAAACACCATGACGTGGCCGGAGTACTCGTCCGGAAGCTGGATGTCGCCTTCTCCGCGACGGGTCTCGGTGGGGCGCGAATTCTCCGGATCGTTCAGGCGGTCGATGACGTGGCTGCCCTTGCGCCAGATCGAGAACACCGTGCCGTTGTCGATGCCTTCGCGGCTGCCGCCGGAGATGGCAATCACGTCGCGCGGGCCGCCCGATGTCATTGCGTTGGCTACTGCCGCGATCTGCAGGCGCCCCTCTGGCTGGCTCACGGCGGGCGCGTGCGGTACGAACTGCAGGTCGTACGGCTGGGCCTGCACCGGGATCAGCCGGTCGCCGACGCGGACTTCGTGGCCGTTGCCCTCAAGGGTGATGGTGGCGGTGTCCGAGCCGGGCGTGACGCCCTGGCTCAGGGTTCCCACGCTGACCTGGGAGAGCTCGTAGCCAAGCAGCTCCAGCTGCGGGCCGGTATCGAGCGCTGCGCTGCTCCAGCTGCGACCCCAGTCGATGGTCTGCGAGCCAAGCCGCTTGCCGCGGTAGTCCAGATCTTCGCGGTAGGTGGCATAAGAACCGTCTGAGACGAAGCGCGTCTGCGTGTAGCGCATCGAGGGCCGCACGATGGCGAAGCGCTGGCCGACCTGTGCGCCTTCCAGGCCAAGCGTGTAAACCGCCTGTCCGCCGGCGCCGCGCATGCGATCGCCCTCCAGAGCCACCACGCGGGGCAGGTCCTCGAAGCTGTCGGTAATCCGCAGGTTCTTCAGGAACGGCTCGATATCCTTCAATGGGACCGCGCCGATGGGTGCGTCCTGGCGCATCCCTGGCTGCAGGGCCATGGTCGGTGACGCCATGCGGTCCGTGTAGGCCAGGCTGAGCACGTCACCCGGATAAATCAGGTGCGGATTCTGGATCTGCGGGTTGGCCTGCCAGATTTCCGGCCACAGCCAGGGCTTGTCCAGGAATTTCCCGGAGATGTCCCAGAGCGTGTCGCCCTTCTGCACCACGTAGGTGTCAGGGTGGGCGCCGTTCATTTCGGCGGCAGTGGCATAGCTCGCAACAACGAGCGCAGCGGCGGCAAGAATCGTATGGATTTTCTTCGGCATGATGGTTATCTACCTGATTCCCCGACAGGCGGTCGCCACTATAGTCCAGAAATCGGGGCACTAAGCAAGCCCGCTTGTTAGAATCCGTGAGGACTTGCCGAATTCCGCAGTCACCCCCATCTCATTACGCGCCATGGCCTACCTTCCTATCCTCGAATTCCCCGATCCCCGACTGCGTACCAAGGCGGTCCCGGTCGACCCCGCGCACGTTGCCGAAGCGTCCTTCCAACAGCTGCTCGACGACATGTTCGAGACCATGTACGAAGCCCCCGGCATCGGCCTTGCGGCCAGCCAGGTCGACGTGCACCAGCGCTTCATGGTGATCGACATCAGCGAGGGCAAGGACGAGCCGCAGGTGTTCATCAACCCCGAGATCCTGGGCCGTGACGGGGAGCAGGTGTATCAGGAAGGTTGCCTTTCGGTCCCGGGCATCTTTGCCGACGTCACCCGCGCCGATCGCATCGATGTGCGCTTCGTCGGCCGCGATGGCCAAGCCCGGCAGATGCAGGTCGACGGCCTGCTTGCGGTCTGTATCCAGCACGAGATGGACCACTTGGACGGCAAGCTGTTCGTCGACTACCTGTCGCCGCTGAAGCGCGAGATGGTGCGCAAGAAGCTGGCCAAGCAGCGCAAGCAGGCGGGCGAAGCGGCTTGAAGCACGCTCCGGAGGTTGGGCCATGCGGGCCATGCGCCATCGCCCGCAACCCGCCGTGCCGGCTGACCCACGCCATGGGCGCGCGCGCATGAGGATCGTCTTCGCCGGCACGCCTGAGTTTGCGGTGCCCAGCCTGCGCGCGGCCCATTCGAAAGCCGAGGTCGTGGCCGCGTACACCCAGCCCGACCGCCCCGCCGGCCGCGGCCGCGGCCTCAGTCCCTCGCCGGTCAAGATGCAGGCTCAGGCCTGGAGCCTCCCGGTGCTGCAGCCGGAGTCGCTGAAGTCCAAGGATGCGCAGCAACAGCTGCGTGACCTTCAGCCCGACCTGCTGGTCGTGGTCGCCTACGGATTGATCCTGCCGCGCGCGGTGCTGGCCATCCCACGTTACGGCTGCTGGAACGTGCACGCGTCGCTGCTGCCCCGCTGGCGCGGAGCGGCGCCGATCCAGCGCGCCATCGAGGCCGGTGACAGCGACACCGGCGTGTGCCTGATGCAGATGGAAGCCGGCCTGGATACCGGGCCGGTGCTGCTGAAGCAGGCGCTGTCGATCGGGGCCGAAGAAACCGGCGGCCAGCTGCACGAGCGCCTGGCCGTGCTGGGCGCGAGCGTGCTCTCCGATGGCCTGGCGCTGCTACGCGCGGGCATGCGCCCGGCACCGCAGCCGCAGCCGGACGAAGGCGTGACCTACGCCCACAAGCTTGAAAAACAGGAAGCACGCCTGGACTGGTCGCAGCCAGCGGACCTGCTGGCGCGCAAGGTGCGCGCCTACGAGCCGTGGCCGGTGGCAGAAGGGGTGGTCGCCGGCGAACGTCTGCGCATTCGAGGTGCGGTGGCGCTTGACCTGGACCACTCGGCCGCGCCAGGTACGTTGCTCTCGGCCACCCGCCAGGGACTCGACATCGCCTGTGGCCAGGGCGCACTGCGCCTGCGCGTGTTCCAACGCGAAGGCGGCAAGTCCATCACCGCGGCCGACTACCTCAACGCCCGGCGCGACCTGGCCACGCCATGACCGCGGTGCCCGGAGTCGCCACCCGCGCGCTGGCCGCGCAGGTGCTGGATTCGGTGCTGCATCGCGGCCGCTCGCTCAAGGGCGAGTTGGCCAAGGCCCTGCCGAAACTGGAAGACGTGCGCGACCGCGCACTGCTCGAAGCGATCTGCTTCTCTGCCCTGCGCCAGCGCGCACGCTACGACGCCGCGTTGCAGCTATGGCTGCAGAAGCCGCTCGGCGACAAGGACGCCGAGCTGAGGGCGCTGCTGCTGGCCGGCTTTGCCCAGGTGGACGCGATGGGCCTGCCGCCGCACGCGGCGCTGTCGGCCACGGTCGAGGCGACGCGAGCACTGGGGCGGCCGCACCAGGCCGGCATGGTCAATGCGCTGCTGCGGCGCGCCCAGCGCGAAGGCCTGCCCGAAGCCGACCCGTCGGCGACGTGGCCGGCGTGGCTGCGCAAGAAGATCAACCTGGAATGGGGCGAGCAGGCGCCGGCGATCTTCGCCGCGAGCGCCATCGCCGCGCCGCTGTGGCTGCGGGTGAACCGTGGTCGTGTCGCGCGCGACGAGTACGCAAAGCGACTGACCGCTGCCGCGATCGAGTGCACGTTCGACCCGGATCTGGCCGATGGTTTGCGCGTGGATGCGCCGGTCGCCGTGGCGCTGCTGCCCGGCTTCGCCGAGGGTGATGTATCGGTCCAGGACGGCTCGGCGCAGGCCGTGGCCGACGCGCTGTCGCCGGCATCCGGAGGCCGCGTGCTCGATGCCTGCGCCGCGCCGGGCGGCAAGGCCGCGCACCTGTTGGAGCGCGATCCATCACTCAAGCTGCTGGCGATGGACATCGACTCGCGCCGCCTGCGGCGCGTGCGCGAGACATTGGACCGCGTGGGAGTGGCAGCCGAATACCTGGCCGCCGATGCCACGGCGGTGAGCGAGTGGTGGAACAGTGAACCGTTCGATGCGGTGCTGCTGGACGCGCCGTGTTCGGCGACCGGGGTGGTGCGCCGGCAGCCGGACGTGCTCTTGCATCGTCGGCCCGAAGACCTGGCCGCGCTGGTGGCCCTGCAGTCGCGTTTGCTGGATGCGACCTGGAAGACCCTGCGACCCGGCGGCATCCTGCTGTACGCAACGTGTTCCCTGCTCAAGGATGAAAACGAAGGCCAGGCGGGGCGATTCCTGGCGCGTACCGCCGATGCGCAGGCGCAGCCACTTGATTCGCGTTACGGCCACGCCGCGGGCTGCGGCCGACAGCGCCTGCCAGGCGAGGCCGGCATGGACGGATTCTTCTACGCGCGTTTCATCAAGGCGGGCTGACCGGAAGCGTCTTTTCTGGCGCGCGCGTCACCGAAGAGTTTCAACTGACTCCACCCTGTGCTCCTGAGTCGATAGCTGCCGCCGTGTCGACCTGCATGCCTTCAACTGGTACGCGCGAAGAACGCAGCATGACGCGACCACTGTTCTCGCACGCCGTTACGGTTCTTGGCTCTCGCTGGTGGGCTCTCCAGAGTTCTCCGCTTCAATGCCGCGGCCGGGAGTGGATTCGCCAACGCTGCCAGCATCAGGCACCGAGGTCTCGCGAAGTGGGTCCGTGACCGGCTGCCCTTCGCGCAGCATCAGCAGCATGATCGACTTCTGGCGCACGTAGTTGGCGCGCACATAGGCGTAGACCAGTCCCTGCCAGCCGTCGAGGAAGCCCAGGCGCAACACGTATCCGCGCCAGAAGCGCCACGCCGGCGACAGCACCAGCTTGAGATACGACGGGCCTTTGCCGCGCATGTGGTCGTGCTGGGCCATCATCAGTGCGTAGCCCTGAGTCTTCGTCAGCTGCTGCACCAGCGAACGGTACGGGTAGTGGATCAGGTCGCCGGGAAGCACATCCACGCGACCGTCCACCGACGCGGCCTC
>JBBSVH010000025.1:0-23112 GCA_038233685.1 Lysobacterales bacterium
TAGCCCGCATTGGCGGCTACGACCTGGCCACCATGACCTGCACCCCGCCGTCGCAAGGCGATCTTGCGGCAGACGATCTCAATTACTGGGTGACATCGCTCCAGGACACCCTCGGTGAGTCGGCCTGCGGCCGCATCGTGTGCAGCAGCGCTGAATGCCTCGTTGAAGTGCAATGGGACGACTCGCGCGGGTCTGGTGGCGATCCCAACGACCCTCCGTACAAAGTAGAGACGAGGACCAGGCTTTGAACATCAAACATGCTTTCAACGCGCCAGCGCGATCACGAGGTCTGACCCTGATCGAGCTGATGATCTCGATCTTCCTTGGCCTGCTCATCATCGGCGCGGCGCTGACCGTGTTCGCCAGCAACCGCCAGACCTATCGCGCAACCGAAAGCCTGGGTCGCATCCAGGAAAACTCGCGCACGGCCTTCGAGTTGATGGCGCGCGACATTCGTGAAGGGGCGGGCAACGCCTGCGAATCGAATATTCCGGTGGTCAACGTCCTCAACAGCCCCGCGTTGAACTGGTATACGGATTTCTCCGGAGGCGTCAGGGGTTATGACGGCGGCAGCGCCATGCAGGGGCTGGCATTCGGGACGGGTGCCGGGCAGAGGATCGCTGGCACCGACGCTATCGAACTGAAATCATCCGTTGCCGGAAGCGTCACGATCGAGGACCACCAGCCGCTCTCGGCACAGTTCAAGGTAAACACCAAAGACCACGGACTCAACGATGGCGACATCGCGATGGTGTGCGACTTCGACCACGCCGCCATCTTCCAGATCACCAACGCCAGCCCCGGCACCAACGTCACCATCGTCCATAACACGGGCAACAGCGTGGTTCCCGGAAACGCCGACGGATGCCTGGCCACGTCGGGAGTATGCAGTTCGGGTGCGGTCAAGACCTATGGCTTCGGCTGCAAGAACGGCGAGAGCCCGTGCGTGGCGGCAGACGCATGGCCTGCCACGATCGCAAAGCTGCGGGCAACCCGCTGGTTCATCGGCAACAACCCGCGCGGCGGCCGGTCGCTGTACCAGAGCAGCGTGCAGAACGCCGGCGGCGCCCTGAGCGTGTCGAACAACGAGATCGTAGAAGGCGTTCGCGACATGCAGCTCACCTATTTGGAGATAGACGGCACCGACTACGTGGCCGCGAATACGCCGCCTGACTGGAGTGTGGTGTCGGCAGTCAGGATCGAAGTGACGTTTGAAGGCGAAGACCGGGTCGGCGTCGATGGCGCGGTTTTGCAGCGCCAGCTGTTCCACACCGTCGCAATGAGGAACAGGGCGCCATGAAGCCGATCCCGATGATGCCGAACAGCCAGCGCGGCGCCACGCTTTTCGTGGTGATGATTCTGCTGCTGGTGATGACCCTGCTGGCGTTGGCCAGCGTGCGTGGCACGCTGCTTGAAGAGCGCATGAGCTCCAACCAGTACGATCGCAGCCTGTCGTTCCAGGCGGTAGAGGCAGCGCTCCGGGCCGGCGAGGTGGTTGCCTCCGGCCGACCCATTCCTGCAGCGGGATGCTCCGCAGGATTGTGTGGCAAGCCTGATCCCGCCGCCGCCCCGGTCTGGGAAAGTGCAGCCGTCTGGGGCGGGGCCATGAAGACCACGGTCAACCTGGGTGACAAGACGGCGACCCCCGAGTACATCGTGGAACTGCTCGCGGACGACATTCCGCCCAAGGGTGCCTGCACCACCACCGGCGATCTTTCGGAAGTCAGCTGCGCAGGCAGTGAGGCCCGCTATCGCATCACCGCCCGCAGCCTCGACGCCGACCGGGCGTACGTGATGCTGCAATCCATTTACGCTGTTCCTTGAGGCAACGAACATGACACTGAAACCCACTTCCAATGCAGCGGGAACCAGCCGTACCTGGCGCCAGCGCCTGCTACCTGTTTCCGGTGCGCTGTTGGCGACGCTGCTCTCGTTGCCGGGTGCCGCCGTCGAGTATCCGGACGTTCCCCTGCAGTCGGGCAAGGCGTATCCGCCGGCCAACATGATGTACATCCAGGATGACTCGGGATCGATGGCGTTTGAGCGCATGCCCGACGAGGGCGGGCTCAACGCCAGCATCAATGCCAGGTCCTATGTCCACAACACCATCTACTACAACCCTTCAGTGGACTACTTCCCGTGGATGCAGGCCAATGGCGCTCGCCGCACCGGAGGGACCAACTACACCAGTGCATTTAATGACGCCATGCAGCCCAGTGGCAACATCGATCTATCGAATAACGACAGGATTTTTTACGTCCCCAAGGCGAACGCCACCACGGTCGCCCAGCTGGCCTCTGGAGCCAACTACGACCGCTACCGGATCTACGAAACGGGCGGGGCAATCTACATCGAGCAGTGCACAAAGTCTGACTCGACGAATATCAACGCGACCAACGCCACTTGGGACAGTAAAAACTGCACCAAAAACAAGCAAAGCGACACGCCCACCGGGCGCAGCGTGAATGACGAACTGACCAACTACGCGACCTGGCATTCCTACCACAGGACCCGGGGCAAGGTGGCCAAGGCAGGCGCAAGCGAGGCGTTCAACCTGGTCGGCGAAAACATCCGCGTCGGCTACGACTCGATTCATAACAGGAATCCGCGCCTGATCCCGGTGGCCACGGATGGTGGCCTTTTCCGCGGTGCCAACCGCGCGAACTGGTTTTCGAGCGTGCAGGCTTCCATTGCTTCGAATAACACGCCATTGCGGACTGCTTTGGCGCGAACGGGCGCGTACTACCAGCAGACGCAGAACTCGGGTCCGTGGGCCACCGGCCCCACCGGAAGCGACACGCAGCTGAGCTGCCGTCAGAACTTCGCCATCCTGACAACGGACGGGTATTGGAACGGCGCCACCAACACGATTCCCGCAGCGGTGGGGGACAGCGACGGCACGGCGGGCCCCGCGATCACGGTCGACGGAAACTACAACTATGTTCCCGTCAGTCCATACAGGGATAATTTCAGCAGTAATCCCAGCACGCAGCCCAATACGCTGGCCGACGTGGCGATGCACTACTGGAAGAACGATCTCAGGACGGACCTGAAGAACGATGTCGCCAAGTCCTCGGAGGATCCTGCTTTTTGGCAGCATATGGTGACATTTGGTGTTTCGATCGGCCTGCAAGGTAAGTTGAATCCCAAGACTGACCTCGCCTCTATCACCAACGGCAGCAAGCGATGGGGCAATCCGCTGGACGCGTTTGACGGAGATCGCGTTGACGATCTGTGGCATGCCTCGGTCAATGGCCGCGGCAAGTTCATCGTGGCCAGCAATACCAAGGAATTCACCCAGGGCATCCTGGACGCGGTCAACGTGGTGGCCGAGCGCCAGGGCTCGGCGTCCAACGTCACGACCAACAGCACCTCTTTCAGCAGCGACACGCGCATCTACCAGGCCAAGTACGTCTCGGGCAAGTGGACCGGCGACCTCGAAGCCTATGATGCAACCGCTGCCGGCGTGGCGGCGGCTCCCGCGTGGAAGGCATCGGAGCAGGTGCCAGCGTGGGACAGCCGCAAGATCTTCACCTGGAACACAACTGGCGGCGCGACTTTTCCCACGGTGCTGCAGACAGCGGCGCTGAACCAGTCCCTGCGCATCACTTCCCCTGTCAGCGGCGCCGACAATGCCAGCTACATCAAGGGCGATGCATCGCGAGAGCGCAGGAATGGCGGCGAGCTGCGCAACCGCGATGTGCTGTTGGGCGACATCGTCAATTCGTCGCCGACGTACGTGCGCGACAGCGAGACGATTTTCGTGGGAGCCAATGACGGCATGCTGCACGCTTTTGCGGCCAAGGCCAGCGGTAGCGGCAACAACGCGGTGACGGCGGGGCAGGAGCTCTTTGCCTACGTGCCAGGCGGCATCAGCTTGACCGGCCTGGCGACGCTCAGCGACCCCAATTACCAGCACAAGTACTTCGTGGACGGGCCGGTGATGGTGTCCTCGAAGACGCAGACCCCGGGTAAGAATTACCTGGTCGGCGCGTTGGGTCGGGGAGGCAAAGGCCTGTTCGGGCTGGACGTGACCACTCCGAAGTCGTTTGCGGCAAACGACGTGAAGTGGGAGCTGACCACGGGCGCCAACCTGGGGCAGATCCTGGGTGAGTCGCTGATCGTCACCTTGAACGATACCGCCAGGACCAAGGCCGTGATCTTCGGCAATGGAATCAACAGCACCTCCGGACGTGCGGTCCTTTACGTGGTCAACATCGCGACCGGCGCGATTATCCAGCAGATCGACACCGGGGTTGCCGGTGACAACGGCATGTCCGCGCCGCGCGGCTGGGATGACAATTTGGACGGCACGGTGGATTACGTGTACGCCGGCGATCTCAAGGGCAACCTCTGGAAATTCGACTTCACCAGCACCACGGGTGCCGGCTCGATTGCCTTTGGCGGCAGCCCGATGTTCGCCAGCGGCGTCAGCCAGCCGATCACCAGTGCGGTTGCGCTGGCCAAGGATCCGAAGACCGGCAAGCGATGGGTGTTCGTGGGCACCGGCAGTTTCATCAGCACGGCCGATTTCACCAATACCGCAGTCCAGTCGGTATACGGGCTGATCGATGAAGGCGCCACGGCCATCACCAAAGGGCAGTTGACCAAGCGCGACATCGTGGTCACCACTACGCTGAATGGCAGGACCGTAAGGGGATTCGAAACGAACGGGACCCTGGCCACCACCAGCCGCGGCTGGTACGTGGACCTGGACAAGCCGACGCCGGGTGAGCGCGTGGTCAATCGACCGCAGGTGCGCGGCAGCGTGCTGATCTTTGCCAGCATCATTCCCCCGGTCGACGATCCGTGCGATGTGGGTGGCACCGGCTTCATCAATGCACTGGATGCGTTCACGGGTACCAGCACCGGCGATCCATACTTCGATGCGAACGGGGATCGCGTTGTCAATGGCGATGACCAGGTGACGACTGCCAATGGCAAGGTCCCGGTAGGATCCATCGATCCAGGCGTGGGCATGCCGACGCTTCCCACGATCATTGACAATCTTGTCGTGGTTGGCGGCTCGCTGGGCAACCTGGGTGACGTCATCGTCAGCCCGCAGAGCGGCCCGCCGAGGCGAACCTCTTGGCATGAAGTAGTGAGGGATTGACCGATGAGAAACCTTGGGTTCAAGAAAAGCAGCGTTGGCAAGCAGGGGGGCTTCACCCTGCTCGAGATCATGATCGTAGTGGCGATCGTGGCGATCCTGGCGGCAGTCGCGTATGCCAGTTATCAGTCGCAGATCACCAAATCACGCCGTGCAACCGCGGCGGGGTGCCTGCAGGAGGGAGCTCAGTTCATGGAGCGCTATTACACGACCTACCTGACATACAGCGATGCCACAACCCCGCCCGTGTTTCCGCAGTGTGACGCCCAGTTGTTGCCGCACTACACGGTGACCTTGGTAGCTTCCGACACCAAGACGTTCACCGCGCAGGCCGTGCCCATAGGCGGACAAGCCACCAGCGACACTCTCTGCGGAACGCTGACCATCAACGCACAGGGTGTCAGGACCAAAAGCGGCACGGCGTCCAACGTGACCGAGTGCTGGTAGCGGAAAGGGCCGTAGCAATCAAAACCAGAAAGGCCCGCATCGCTGCGGGCCTTTCTTTGTGATCTTGGCGCCCGAAGTTGGACTCGAACCAACGACCCCCTGATTAACAGTCAAGTGCTCTAACCGGCTGAGCTATTCGGGCGGGGTCGCCATTGTAGTGTTGGCTGCTGTGTCCGGCAAGGCGTGGGGCGGGGGGCGTGGCCGCCTTGGACCCCTGAGTCTGCGGGTGGGCTCACTGGGGACAACCTCCGCGACGCCGCAAGGAGCGTGGGGAAGGGCAACCCAGTCCGCGGCACCAGCGCCGCCCGGCCTAGCAGGGCGTGGAGCCGCTAGCCTTCTCGCTGCGCACCCGCCCCACGTTGTTCACGATCACGCGCGCCAGCAACACATCTTCCCTGCACAGCCTGACGCTGATGTTGCTGCCGGCGCTGCGGCCGTCCGGGAGATAGCGCAACTGCGGCCTGCCTTTCGACGAGACGATGCGCAAGGACGGGTGGATCGGTGCGTTTTCGTCGCGCAGGATGTCCTGGCGGCTGTCGGGGTGCCGGTTGCCGTCCGGATCGAAGAACATCAGCCATCCGTGGCTCCAGTCGCCGTCCATCCGGCAGCTTCCGGCCCCGTCCGAGGGGCAGACCACGGTGGGGATCCGGTAGCTGATGGCGGTGCTCCGGGCCGACGCGATGTGCGCCGTGAGCAGATGCATGGCCGAGCTTGTGCGCTGGCTCTGGATCAAGCCCTGGTAGGAAGGCACACCAAGCACCACTGTGATCGCGGCAATGGCCATGACCGTCAGCGCCTCCAGCAGGCTGAAGCCTGGCGTGGGCTGGCTCGTTGCCAGCAATGCCCCGCGTGTAGAAATCCCGACTGGGCCGCCCCCACCCCGACCCTTCCCCGTTGACGGAGGAGGGCGCGCATTGCCAGCGCTGACCGGTTGGAACGAACCCTGCTGTAGCGGCATCCTGCCCATTGAATCGTCCTTTAAGAAGCGTCTCGGTGCCTGTGTCTCGGTGCCTGTCCAGAGTCACCGGCGCAATGAAGCGTGGCGATAGGTCCAGCGGTGGTGCTTCAGTAGGAAATACCCTGACGCAGGGGTAATCCCGCCCCCCGGTATAATTGCCAGTCCCCCGACCCGTGCACCCATGACCGATCGCCTTGAACTTGTTTCAGCCTATTCGCCCGCCGGCGACCAGCCGCAGGCCATCGCCCGCCTGATCGAGGGCTTCGAGTCCGGGCTGGCCAAGCAGACCCTGCTCGGCGTCACCGGCTCCGGCAAGACCTACACGATTGCCAACGTCATCCAGGCGGTACAGAAGCCGACCCTGGTGATGGCGCCGAACAAGACCCTGGCCGCCCAGCTGTATGGCGAGTTCAAGTCGTTCTTTCCGAACAATGCGGTGGAGTATTTCGTCAGCTACTACGACTACTACCAGCCCGAGGCCTACGTGCCTTCGTCCGACACATTCATCGAGAAGGACAGCTCGATCAACGAGCACATCGAGCAGATGCGCCTGTCGGCGACCAAGGCGCTGCTTTCGCGCCGCGACACGATCGTGGTCGCCACCGTATCGGCCATCTACGGACTTGGTGCACCCGAGGATTACCTGTCGCTGCGCCTGATCCTGTCGCGCGGCGAGCATATCGACCAGCGCGAGCTGATCCAGCACCTGACCAAACTGCAGTACACGCGCAACGAGTACGAGCTGCATCGCGGCACGTTCCGGGTCAAGGGCGAGGTGATCGACGTGTATCCGGCCGAGTCAGAAATGGAGGCCCTGCGGATCGAGCTGTTCGAGGGCGATGTCGAAGGCCTGACGCTGTTCGATCCGCTGACCGGCGAAACGCTGCGCAAGATGCCGCGTTACACCATCTACCCCAAGACCCACTACGCCACCACCCGCGACCGGGTGCTGGCTGCGGTCGAGACCATCAAGGTCGAGCTGAAGGAGCGACTGGAGCAGCTGTACGCGCAGAACAAGCTGGTCGAGGCGCAGCGTCTGTCCCAGCGCACCCAGTTCGACATCGAGATGATGGTGGAGGTCGGGTTCTGCAACGGGATCGAGAACTACTCGCGCCACCTCACCGGCAAGGCCCCGGGCGAGCCGCCACCGACGCTGTTCGACTATCTTCCGGCCGATGCGCTGCTGGTGTGCGACGAATCGCACGTTACGATTCCGCAGATCGGCGCGATGTACAAGGGTGATCGGTCGCGCAAGGAGACGCTGGTGGAGTTCGGATTCCGGCTGCCGTCGGCGCTGGACAACCGGCCGCTGAAGTTCGAGGAATGGGAAGCGCGGTCACCGCGCAGCATCTACGTGTCGGCGACACCCGGGCCGTATGAAATGCGCGAGTCCGGTGGTGAGGTCGTGGAGCTGGTGGTCCGCCCGACCGGCCTGATCGATCCGCCGGTCGAGATTCGCCCGGTGGCGACGCAGGTTGACGACGTCTTGTCGGAAATCAACCTGCGCGTGGCGATGGGCGACCGCGTACTGATCACCACGCTGACCAAGCGCATGGCCGAAAACCTGACCGAATATCTGGGCGAGCACGACGTCAAAGTGCGCTACCTGCATTCGGATGTGGATACGGTGGAGCGGGTGGAAATAATCCGCGACCTGCGCCTGGGCAAGTTCGACGTCCTGGTCGGCATCAACCTGCTGCGTGAAGGCCTCGACATGCCCGAGGTCTCGCTGGTGGCGATCCTCGATGCGGACAAGGAAGGCTTCCTGCGCTCGCGCGGCTCCCTGATCCAGACCATCGGCCGCGCCGCCCGCAACCTGCGCGGCAAGGCGATCCTGTACGCAGACAAGATCACCAACTCGATGCAGGCCGCGATCGACGAGACCAACCGTCGGCGCGAGAAACAGGTGGAGTACAACGCGGAGCACGGCATCACCCCGATTTCCATTGCCAAGCCCATCGTCGACATTCTGGAAGGCGCACGCAGCGACGCGGCCAATGATTCCAAGGGCGGGCGGGGCAAGGGCAAGCGCGTGGCCGAGGCCACTCCGGACTACCGTGGCTACAGCCCGGCCCAGGTCGCGGCGCGCATGAAAGTGCTGGAACAGCAGATGTACCAGCATGCCCGCGATCTGGAGTTCGAGGACGCCGGGCGCATCCGCGACGAGATCCAGCAACTCAAGACCGCCAGCCTCGCTCTTTCCTAGGAGCGAGGGGGAAGCAACGGCCAGGGTGGAGCCCACCCTTCGGCTGAGCACCTCCGGCCACCGAGCGGAGGCCAAGCCTCCATCACCCCGGATTCCTCCACGGCGCGGTCGATGCTATGATTCGCGCCCCCGCAAAGGGAACGCAGGATCGGGCGGTTAGCTCAGCGGTAGAGCACTACCTTGACATGGTAGGGGTCGGGGGTTCGAACCCCTCACCGCCCACCAATCAAATCAACGACTCGGGCAATGTCAGGCTGGTAGCCGGGTCGCAAAAACAGGAAGATTCGAAAGACCGCTCGGTCAAAAGAGCGGTTTTTTCGTTTGGGGAGTCTGGTTTGTAGCCCCACCTGGTTCTGACCTGCAGGCATCCGCTCCAGGTCGCCTGTGTGATTCAGTAAGCGTCAGCGATCGCCTGACGTCGGAGCCGGATGATTCGAGCCCGGTCGTTGACCGGGCCGGCGTGGCCCATCCTGCTCTGCAGTGCATGGGCGCCCGCAAGCTGCCGGTTTCCAGGGTCCAGCAGGCGCGATCCGCAGGCGGTACCATGGCCCCGCGCACAGGGAGGTTGCGCCAGCCATGGCCAGGTCATGTGCGGACACGGAAAGCGTCCATTGCCGCGAGTCGCACCGCAGCCCCAGGGTAAGTCTGGAGCGATTCGCGCACGCAACGCGTGCGCGCCGGTTGCGTTCATTGAAGCCGCCGGCTGTTGACACCGGTGGCCGGCATATTCCCAGACTAGGCAGGAACGCCGCGTCTTGAGTCACGCATCACAAGGAGGTGAAGAGTGGGCAAGGGCAAGAAATTCATGTTGTGCGGGTGCGCGATCGCGGCTGTGGCATGCGGGCTGTACCTGGCCGGGTATCTCACCCTCGTGTTCCTGCAGTTGGAACCGGGAACGATCCGGTACGACACCTGGTGGACCTATGCCCGGGTCATCGACCTGCCCCAGGTGCAGGCCCATGCGGGTCGCATCAAGGCGGCGGGGGTGCTTGGATTCGGCGCTCCTTTGGCGGCCTATGCGGCGCTGCTGGCGGTGATCCTGAAGCCAGCGAAGGCCTCGATCCACGGCGATGCCCGATTCGCCAGCGGCGGTGAACTCGCGCGCCACGGCCTGTTCAAGACCTCGGGAAACGGGATCGTCGTCGGCAAGTTCAACGGGAAACTGCTGCGGCTGGCGGGACAGCAGTTCGTGGTCCTGGCCGCGCCCACGCGCTCGGGCAAGGGCGTGGGCATCGTGATTCCCAACCTGCTCGACTACCGGGAATCGATGGTGGTGCTCGACATCAAGCAGGAAAACTTCCAGCTGACCAGCGGCTGGCGCGCGAGCCAGGGGCACGAGGTGTTCCTGTTCAATCCCTTTGCCGAGGACCGGCGTTCGCATCGCTGGAATCCGCTGAGCTACGTGTCGCCGGACCCGGCGTTCCGCATCTCCGACCTGCAAGCCATCGCGGCGATGCTGTATCCGGACGGCGCGGACGAGCACAAGTTTTGGGTGAGTCAGGCGCGCAATGCCTTCGTCGCGTTGTCCCTGTACCTGTTCGAGAATTTTGACGCGCTGCGCCAGCAGGGCGCGCCACCGACGATGCTGCAGTTCCCCACCATCGGACGCCTCTACCGTCTGTCCTCCGGCGATGGCAGCAACCTGCGCGAGTACCTGAAATCGCTGTCGACGCGCGCTTTCCTGAGCGACGCTGGACGCGTGGCCTTCGCCAACCTGCTGTCGCAGGCGGACGAGACATTCGCCTCGATCATGGGCACTTTCAAGGAGCCCTTGAACGCGTGGATCAACCCGGTACTGGACGCCGCCACCAGCGACAACGATTTCATGCTGGGCGACGTGCGCAGGAAGAGGATGACGATCTACATCGGCATCCAGCCGAACAAGCTGGCCGAATCGCGCCTGATCGTGAACCTGTTTTTCAGCCAGCTGATCAACGTCAACACGCGCGAGTTGCCTCAGGCCAACCCGGCGCTCAAGCACCAGTGCCTGCTGCTGATGGACGAATTCACCGCGATCGGCAAGGTCGCCATCATCGCCAACGCGGTGTCCTACATGGCCGGCTACAACATGCGTCTGCTGCCGATTATCCAGAGCATGGCCCAGCTGGATGCCACCTACGGCAAGGACGTCTCCCGCACGATCCTGACCAACCACGCGCTGCAGATCCTGTACGCGCCCCGCGAGCAGCAGGACGCCAACGACTACTCGGAGATGCTGGGCTACACCACGATCCGCAAGAACAACGTCACCCGCGGGCGCGAAGTCTCACGCAGCGAGTCCGAAGAGCGGCGCGCGCTGATGCTGCCGCAGGAGCTCAAGGCCATGGGCCCCGACACCGAAGTGTTCCTGTACGAAGGCGTCCCGCACCCGGTGAAGTGCCAGAAGATCAGGTATTACGAGGACCGATACTTCACCTCGCGACTGATGGCCCCGGTGAACGTCCCGTTGCTCGGTGCCTGACGGACAACAAGAAGCCCCGCGACGCAGGGCTTCTTTTCCAGCATTCCGGCAATCAAGGATCAGGCGTCTGCTTCTTCCCTGTAGGCGTCCACCGGGATGCACGCGCACATGATGTTCTTGTCGCCGTACACGTTGTCCACGCGCGCAACCGGCGGCCAGTACTTCTGGGTCTGCAGGCTGGCCAGCGGATAGGCCGCCAGCTCGCGCGGATAGGCATGGGTCCATTCGCTGGCAGTGACCATGGTGGCGGTGTGCGGGGCGTTGCGCAGCGGGTTGTCCTGGCGATCCAGGCGGCCGTCTTCCACAGCGCGGATTTCCTCGCGGATCTCGATCATGGCGTCGATGAAACGGTCCAGTTCGTGCAGGGACTCGCTCTCGGTCGGTTCGACCATCAGCGTGCCGGCCACGGGGAAGCTCAGGGTCGGGGCGTGGAAGCCGAAGTCGATCAGGCGCTTGGCCACGTCCTCGGCGCCGATCCCGGTGGCGTCCTTGAGCGGGCGCAGGTCGAGAATGCACTCATGCGCGACCAGGCCGTTGCGGCCCGCGTAGAGCGTCTGGTAGTGGCCCTCCAGACGCTTGGCCACGTAGTTGGCATTGAGCAGCGCGACCTGGGTGGCCTTGCGCAGCCCGGCGCTGCCCATCAGGGTGATGTACATCCACGAGATCGGCAGGATGCTGGCGCTGCCGAAGCTGGCCGCCGAGACCATGCCGACGGTGTCGCGAAGAGCGCCGCCATCCGTCCTCTGGGCACCTTCGGCTGCCACCTGGAGGAGGGAGGTTTCCTTGGGCAGGAATGGCGCCAGGTGCGACTTCACCGCGCAAGGTCCCACGCCGGGGCCGCCGCCTCCGTGAGGGATGCAGAAGGTCTTGTGCAGGTTGAGGTGCGACACGTCCGAACCCCATTTGCCGGGCTTGGCCACGCCCACCAGCGCATTCATGTTGGCGCCGTCGGTATAGACCTGGCCGCCATGCGCATGGATCGCTTCGCAGATGTCGACGATGTCTTCCTCGAACACGCCGTGCGTGGACGGGTAGGTGATCATCAGCGCGGCCAGGCGGCCGGAATACTTCTGCGCGTTGGCGCGTATGTCCTCGAGATCGACGTTGCCGTTGCCATCGCACTTGGTCACCACGACGGTCATGCCGCACATCTGCGCCGAGGCCGGGTTGGTACCGTGCGCCGACTCCGGGATCAGGCAGATGTCACGATGGCCCTCGCCGCGAGATTGATGGTAAGCGCGGATCGCCAGCAGTCCGGCGTATTCGCCCTGCGCGCCGGAGTTGGGCTGCAGGCTTACCGCGTCGTAGCCGGTGCATTCGACCAGCATCGCTTCGAGCTCGGCGATGAGTTCGGCGTAGCCGGTGGCCTGGTCGACCGGGGCCAGCGGATGGATATTGGCGAACTCCGGCCAGGTCACCGGGATCATCTCGGCGGTGGCGTTGAGCTTCATGGTGCAGCTGCCGAGCGGAATCATGGTGCGATCCATCGCCAGGTCCTTGTCGGCCAGCCCGCGCATGTAGCGCAGCAACTCGTGCTCGCTGTGGTGGGTGTTGAACACAGGATGCTGCAGGAACGCGCTGTCGCGCAGCAGCGAGGCGGGCAGGGCATCGATGGTGCTCTCGTCGAGTGCGTCGATGTCCTCAATGGTGGCTCCAAACAGCTTGGCCAGCGCCCGGATGTCGGCACGGCTGGTGGTCTCGTCCATACTGATGCCGACGCTGCCACCGTCGATGGCGCGAAGGTTGATCCCGGCGTCGCTTGCGGCCGCATGCAGCGCAGCGGAGTCGACCCCTGTGACGTGCAGGGTATCGAAGAATCCATCGGCAACTTCAACGCCAACACTGCGCAGTGACGATGCCAGCAGCACGGCCATGCGGTGGGTGCGCCGGGCGATGCGGGTCAGGCCGTCGGGGCCGTGGTAGACCGCGTACATGCTGGCCATCACCGCAAGCAGCACCTGGGCGGTGCAGATGTTGGACGTGGCCTTCTCGCGGCGGATGTGCTGCTCGCGGGTCTGCAGGGTCAGGCGGTAGGCGGGCTTGCCTTCGGCATCGATCGACACGCCGATCAGGCGGCCGGGCATCGAACGCTTGAACGCGTCGCGGCAGGCCATGAAGGCGGCGTGCGGGCCGCCGTAGCCGAACGGCACGCCAAAGCGCTGGCTGTTGCCGATGACGATGTCCGCGCCCCATTCGCCCGGCGCCTTGATGAGGGTCAGGGCGAGCAGGTCGGTGGCGACGGCCACCAGGCCGTTGCGCGCGTGGACGGCGTCGGCCAGGGCCTGGTGGTCGGCGATGCGGCCAAACGTGTCCGGATACTGCAGCAGCACGCCGAAGCCGTCGACGTCGATAGCCTCACTCTCGTCGCCGACGTGCAGTTCGATGCCCAGCGGCTCAGCGCGCGTGCGCAACACTTCAAGGGTCTGCGGGTGCACGCGGTTGGAGACGAAAAACACATCCGACTTCGACTTCGCCGAGCGCTTCGCCAGGGTCATGGCCTCGGCCGCGGCGCTGGCTTCATCCAGCAGCGAGGCGTTGGCGATCTCCATCCCGGTGAGGTCGGCGACCATGGTCTGGAAGTTGATCAGCGCCTCCATGCGGCCCTGCGAGATCTCGGCCTGGTAGGGCGTGTAAGCGGTGTACCAGGCGGGATTTTCGAGGATGTTGCGCATGATGACGTTGGGCGTATGGGTGCCGTAATAGCCCTGGCCGATGAAGCTGCGCAGCACGCGGTTCTTGCGCGCGATGCCGCGGATCCGGTCCAGCGCATCGACCTCATCGATGGCCTCGGGAAGCGCGAGTGGCGTCGGCGACTTGATGCGCGACGGCACGATCGCATTGGTCATCGAATCCAGCGAATCGTGGCCGATCGCCTGCAGCATGTGCTCGATCTCGGCGTCGTTCGGGCCGATATGGCGCTCGACGAAGGCCGAGTGGTGCTCGAGTTCGCGCAGGGAGGGCGTGGCGGTCTTGCTGTGGGAAGCAGGGCTCATGTCGGGGCGTCCGAAGGCAACGTGCGTGCCGCACGTGGGGCGCCCCTCTGTCCTTTTGCCTGAGAGTTTGGAAGCGCGGGCGTGCCGGCGCTTTTTGCCCCTTCGGCGCCGGATTTGAACCGGTCTCTCCAGAGTGTTCAGTCGCGGTGGTATGGGAGCCTGAGCGATTACGGGCGTTGCGTCTTCGGCAGCGGGATCAATTCCGCTTCTCCCACCGATACTGTTCGCCGCCATTATAGCCGTTGCCGCCGCTGCTGGCCTGACCGGCAGGTTGGCCTAGACTGACAGGCCGCATCGCGTCCCGCGCCCCGACATGCGCTGTCCGCTGAGCGGCCGCTATTTTCCAACCACAGGCCGCCCGTGTCCGTCCCCAAGCGCTCCAGCATCCCCGCCACCAGCCGTCGCATCGCGATATTGCTGGGCGGACTGGCGATGTTCGGCCCGTTCTCCATCGACACCATCTTCCCGGCATTCCCACAGATGGCCGGGCAGCTGGGCGCCGACAAGCTGGCCATGCAGCAGACCATCAGCGTGTACCTGCTGGCCTACGCCCTGATGAGCGTGGTCCACGGGCCGCTGTCGGACGCTATTGGCCGGCGCCGGGTCATCATTGGCGGGCTGGTCGTATTCACGCTGGCTTCGGTGGGCTGCGCGCTGTCCACCGACCTGCCCACGCTGCTGCTGTTCCGCGCGATCCAGGGACTGTCAGCCGGGGTTGGCCTGATCGTGGGGCGCGCGGCGATCCGCGACCTGTTCCAGGGCGATGATGCGCAGCGGTTGATGAGCCAGGTCTCGATGATCTTTGGCATTGCCCCGGCAATTGCCCCGCTGATTGGCGGCTGGATCCTGGGCTGGGCGCGCTGGCCGATGATCTTCTGGTTCCTGACCGGGTTTTCCGTGCTGCTGCTGCTCAGCACGGCGCTGTGGCTTCCGGAAACGCACCCTGTCGAGGCGCGTCTGAAGCTGGCACCGCGACGCATGCTGCGCGACTACGTCCACATCTTCGGCAACCCGCGCTTCCAGCGCATTGCGGCGGCCGGCGCGTTCAATTTTTCGGGCCTGTTCCTGTACATCGCCTCGGCGCCGGCCTTCGTGATGGACCTGTTGGGCTTGAGCGAGCGCCAGTTCGGCTGGCTGTTCATTCCGACCATCGCCGGCATGACCCTGGGCGCCTTTACCTCGGGGCGTTCGGCCGGACGCATCAGCGGCCAGCGCCTGGTGGCGATAGGCTTTGCCTGCTGCGCGGTTGCCGCGGTGGGCAACGTGGCCTACAACGCGCTGGCCGAGACGATCAGCATCCCGTGGGCGGTGATGCCAATGGTGCTGAGTGCATTCGGGGTCGCGTTGATCTTCCCGATCGTGACCCTGGCGATCCTCGACATGTATCCGCGTCATCGCGGTTCGGCATCGTCGCTGCAGGCCTTCACCGGTCTGGTCCTCAATGCCGTCGTCGCAGGTGCCCTGTCACCCCTGCTCAGTCAGCACGGCCTGTACCTGGCGCTGGCGGCGGCCACCTTCACCCTGCTGGGCTGGCTGTTCTGGCGCTGGGAGATGAGCGTCGGCAAGCACGTGCCCCCGCCATCAGCAGAGGGCGCGGCGCTGGAACCCAACAGTCAGATCTAGCGATGCGTTGGTGCGCATCCACAAGGAGCAGGCAATGTCGATGAAATCAAAACCTCCACGCACCTTGAAAGGCAGGCGAGCTCCTGTCTCCACGTCGGACAGCGCCTCTGGCGACGCCATAGAGCCGCATGCGCAGCTTCGCGATCAGCAGGGCAGGTTGCTTGCCGGCATCGTGCGTCGCGATGGCGAATGGGTCCTGGGCATGGACGGGAAGATTGCCGGCAGCTCGATCGAGGCGTCCGAGGTATTCGCCCTGATCCGCCGCGCTGCGGTGCTGCACAAGGCGAAAGGCACGCCGGTGCGCCTGACCTGGAGCGATGAACTGATGGCTGCAGTGGAGGAGGAGGTCGCCAGGCGCGGCGTGAGCTTCGCCGCGTTCGAAGACCAGCTGCAGCGAAGCATCGACGGTCGGGCGGGGTAGGCGCACTCCAGGCGCAGGGTCGCTGCGCCGGTCGTCCGTGCGACCCGCCAGTTCATCGCCCAGGGTGCTGGTCCTGCCGGCGCCGCTACTGGACCATCGTCCCGCTCATCGGGCAGTTCCGGATTGGCGTCGGAGAGCCGAATTGTTCCACTTTCGTCAATTTGAATTCGCCTGCGCTACGCACGCCGGTCAGACGGACGTAGATGGGATTGCCTGGCTGCATCCCCGCATCGGCTGCACGCTGGCGCAGGGGCGCAGCCTGGATCAGGGCAAGACGCAGGCCCTCGCCGCAAGGCTGCAGCGTTGCACGGTCTCCGGCCTGTAGATACCAGCCTGCAAGGGTAGCGTCGGAGGCAGATGCCCCCGTGGGGCGGCCGTCATTTTTCCTGGCGGCTTCTCCGCAGCCCGATGCCACGACGGCGGCAGAGGCTACCAGGGCGGTTCTCAGGATCAGGGCACTGGGCAGGCGCATGTATCGACCCTCGTGGGAAATTGTCGGCAACCTCACATGCTACTGGTGAATAAGCCCTTGCAGGCACGTCCAGCCAGCAAGCTCCCTCGTCAGGAAGGTCGCTTTCCCGGCTCCAACCAAATCTGTCTCGCTGGGTGGTGTTGCCCTGCAGCATGACTGCACCCGATTCAAAACGTAGGGTGAACCGCCCGCGACCAACCTGGCCGATGCCTCGGGCTCCGATCGCAGCGCAAGCTGTCGACACCATTCTGGGGAAAAGCTGACATGAAATTCACCCGTCTATCGCTTTGCATCGCCGGCGCTGCTGCGCTCCTTACCGTCGGTGTGACGGCGACCGCGACTCACACCTGGAACAACTATCACTGGGCGCGCACTGCGCAGAACTTCCCGCTGCAGGTCGTGGACAGCACGACGCCCGAGTGGGATGGTGAATTGGCCCAGACCATCGTCGACTGGTCCACATCAAGCAGCTTGAATCTTGCCGTGACCAGTGCCGACGACAGTTCGCGTACGCGCCAGCGCTGCCCCGCGGTGCTGGGCCAGATTCGTGTCTGTAACAACACCTACGGCAACAACGGCTGGCTGGGCCTGGCGTCGATCAACCTGGACAGCAACGGACACATCACGCAGGGTACGGCCAAGATGAATGACAGCTACGCGGCTTCCTTCGCAGTCCAGGCCGAGCGTGACCACGTGATGTGCCAAGAGGTGGGCCACCTGTTCGGCCTGGGCCACACCAGCGAAGACGGCAGCAGCCAGAAGACGTGCATGGACTATTCACAGGATCCCGGCAGCACCCGGCCCAACTCCCACGACTTCGCCATGCTGGCTGACATGTACGCGCATCTGGACAGCTACGACAGCTATGCCACCGGCGCCCCGACCGGCAGCAAAGGCAAAGGCCCGAAGAGCCGCAGTTCGGCCGTGGCCGGCATGAATCCTATGGCGATGCGTATCCGCAAAGGTGTGTTTGACGAGGTCTGGGCACAGCCAGATGGCGACGGCGGCATGTGGGTCCACCACGTGACCCTGGCGCCGGGCTTCGAGCACACCGAGCTGCTCGACTGATCGTTCTCGCAAGGTCGATGTGAACCAGAACGCCGGGCTAGCCCGGCGTTCTATTTTTGAGCGCCACTACTGCGGCGACCGTCTCCGGACTCGCCAGTCGGAGCGAGCTGCGGCAAGTCTGTGTTCTTCCTGCCCGACCTCTCTGCACGACGTGGCATATCGGCCGTGCGAATCGGGTCAATGTTTGAAGGGCTGCGGCTGCCGGCGCCGAGTCGGCTGCGTCCTTCGCACGTCCACGGTCGTCGATGCTGACGCAGCAGGCGGCGCGGCTGCCGGCAACGCGCCAGGGCGGATCAGGGGCTGGCCGCCGTTGGCGTGTATCGGTGCCGGCGAAACTGCGGCCAGATACGCGCTGATGTTCGGGAAGACGACGTCGAAGCGCGAGTAGTAGTCGCGGTTGTCGCCATTGGCCAGGGAGCCGGTGTTGGCACAGGAAGCGCTGCCGCCAAAAAGGCCGCCGCGCAGGTGATAGCCGTTGTAGTCCTGGCTGAAAATCGCCGAGCCGCTGCTGCCGCCTTCGGTGGTGCCCTGCAGCCACGCCAGGGTGATCTGCGATGCATCCCGCGCCACCGGCTGGCCGATCGAGACTTTCTTGCTGTCGCCCTGCGGGTGATGGACCGCCACCACGGTGCTGCCAGTCGGCAGCACCGAAGAATCCCAACCGGCAAAGTAGGCGCCTGCCGGTGCCGGACGATTGAGCCTGAGCAGCAGCGCGTCGGTGGTCGCGTTGGAATACAGGTAGGTCGCGCCGCCGATCAGCTGGGTGCCGATCACCCCGCCTCCACCGCAGGTCGCCGTCTCGCGTCCCCAGTACGTGCTCAGGGTGCTGGCGACGGTCTGGTTCTCGATGCAGTGGTTGGCGGAATAGAAGTACGGCACCTGGGTGCTGGAGTCGGTGTCGCCGAGCAGGGTACCGGTGCAGACAAAGCTGCTGCCACCGACCACGAAAACCATGTGCGCCACCGCGTTCTTGGCGTTCACGTAGTCTTTCCCGAGCTCGCCCACCTTGCATACGGCATCGATGTTGCAGGCACCGGACGAGCCGATGCTCTTCATGATCTTGAAGTCGTCCAGGCTGTTGGCCAGCAAGTGCGACAGCTGTGGCGCCTGCAGCGTCACCCGGCGGTAGTCGACGCCGCGTGGCAGGTAGATTTCGATGGTCTGGGTTTCTCCGTCGGTGCCAGGCGTCCAGTACACCCGCTTGTGGTCGAGCAGGCGGCTGATCTCGCTTCCGGTCACCATCGCCACCACCGGGGAGCCGCCAAGGGAGCCGGCGAACCGCAGCTCGGCCTGCGCGGGCAGGTCCAGCACGTGCAGGCCCACGCGCAGCGCCATGGCGTCGGGCGATGAAATCACCAGTCGCGTGGCCAGACCTCCGTTGCCCGTCCTGATCCAGCGCAGGCGCGGAAGCGCTGCGCCGCCGGATTCGTCGGCCGCATCGCGGGCAATCCCGATTTTCATCGCCTTGAACTGGCGCCGCGCGTTATAGCGCTCCAGCTCCAGCAGCCTGCCGAGCGGGAGGATTTCGTAGCGCTGCGTCGCAGCCGCAGCGGCCGGAAAGCCTGCTGCCCGCCACTGGAGCGGCGTAGACGCAGGCGCGGTGCCGCTTGCTTCGCCATCGACGCGGATACCGGCTGCGGCAGCATCGGTCGTCGATGAAAGCAGCAAGCCGGGCAGCGCGAGGGCGATGAAAAGAACGGGGCGAAGATTCATGTCGAGGCGATCCTGTGGTTCCCGCAGTGCAGGCCGCGTTGGCGGCCCCGCGCAGGCTTGGTCAGTGCATCAATGTAGCAGCTGCAACGCGGACAGAAAAAAGGCCGGCGTTGGCCGGCCTCTTTCCAGAGCCTTGCGGAACTCAACTGGCAGGCGGCGGCACCAAGGGCTTGGCCGGCGGGGGCACTGCCGCGGAGGGCGCTGCCGGCGTCGCCGGCGGCGGTGCACTGGTGGCGGCGGTCGATCCATCCCATCCGCAGGTCTTGCCCTGGTTCTGCGCGGTCAGCCAGGTCTGCAGCGGGGCGAAGTATTCAAGCACGGCGCCGGCGTCCATCTTCTCGGTCCCGGTGAGCTCCTTGAGCGTGGCCTGCCAAGGCTGGCTGCCGCCTTTTTCCAGCATCGACCAGAACTTCTGGCCCGCGGCCTTGTTGCCGTAGAAGGTGCATTCGTTCAGCGGCCCGCTATGACCGGCGGCGTCACACAGCCCCTTGTAGAACTGGAACTGCAGCACGTGCGACAGGAAGTAGCGGGTATAGGGCGTGTTGCCAGGCACGTGGTACTTGGCACCCGGATCGAAGAACTCCTCGCCGCGCGGGGTGGCCGGGGCCACGCCCTGGTACTTGGCTTTCAGATCCCACCAGGCCTTGTTGTAGTTCTCCGGCTTGATCGAACCGTCGAACACGCCCCAGCGCCAGCGGTCGATCATCAGCCCGAAGGGCATGAACGACACCTTGGCCAGCGCCATGCGCATCTGCGTGTTGATCAGCGCCTCGTTGCCCAGCTGCGGCTCGCCGACCATGCCTATCGAGTTCAGGTACTGCGGAGTCATCGCCAGCACCATGGTGTCGCCGATCGCTTCATGAAAGCCATCGTGCGCGCCGGTCTGGAACAGCGGCGGCAGCTTGTTATAGGCCAGGTAGTAATACACGTGGCCAAGCTCGTGGTAGATGGTGGTGAAGTCTTCCTCGTTGGGCTTGATGCACATCTTGGTGCGCACGTCGCCGGCCATGTCCATGTCCCAGGCGCTCGCGTGGCACACCACGTCGCGGTCCAGCGGCTTGATGAACTGGGTCTTCTGCCAGTAGCTGTCAGGCAGCTTGGGCATGCCCAGCGAGGTGTAGAAATCCTGCGCACGTTCGGTCATCTGCTTGGCGACGGTCAGTTCCGCTGCACGCTTTGCCTCGTGCAGGCGGGTCGGCGTGGGGCCGGCGCCGACCTTGCCCATTTCGGCCGAATAGGCGGCCTGGTACTGCTTTTCCAGCGCGCCGGAGATGTCCAGGCTGCCGGCGTTCTCGTACGGCTGCAGCAGGTCCCATAGGTTGCCCCAGTCCTGTTGCCACATGTTGCCCATCAGGTGTGCCGGCAGAAGTCCGCCGACCTGGCCGCGTTCGGGACCGTATTGTTCTTCCAGCTTGGTCCGGGTGTAGCAGTGCAGCTGCTCGTAAAGAGGCTTGACCTGGCCCCACAGGCGGTCGGTCTCGGTGGAGATTTCCGCCGGCGTCATGTCATAGCCGCTGCGCCACATTTCGCCGGCATCGGCGAAGCCCATTTCCGATGCACCCTGGTTCACCAGCTGCGCGAAAGTCGTGTAGTCCTTGCGGATCGGCGGCGCGATGGAGTGCCACCCCTGCCAGGCATCGAGCTGGCGATCGTAGTCGCGGCTGGTGCGCAGCACGTCCTCCAGCGCGCCCAGATCTCGGCATTCCTTGGCGTCGCCTTCGCCAGTGCAGTACTTGCCTTTGCCGTAGGCGCCGCCCATGCGCGAGGCAATGGACGTGAGTTCGGCCAGTTTCGCTGGATCGCTGGGTGCGGGCATGGAGGTCGACAGCTTGAGCAGCTGGATCGCGCGCGCCGACTCCGGGCTCATCTCCTGGCCTTCGTATTTCTTTGCCTGCGCAATCCACTTGTTCAACTGGGTCAGGTAGCGCTCGTTGTACTTGGCTTCCAGAAGCTCGGTGTCGTCGGTGATGTGGGTGGCGGCAAGCCACTGGGAGGCAGTAACTTCCGGGAACAGTACACGGATTTCTTCGTTGACCCGGGCGACGAACTGGTCGGCGGTTTCGCCCTGCGGCTTGGCCGCGACCACGGCCGCGGGTTTCTCGGCAGGCTCGTCTTTCTTGCACGAGGCCAGGGACATCACGCAGGCGCCGATGGCGGCTGCAAGCAGGAGCTTGTGTTGCTTCACGGATTGATCCTTGAGTGGCGCAGGCGCGCTGTGACCACGAAGGCTAGTCGGGCCGGCCCTGTCCCGCAAGCTGTGGCCGGTGCCGGCGTCTGATATCGATGCGCTGCCGCCAGCACGGTGTCTGGCGCTCGGGCTTGCATTGGCTGGCAGGGCCGGACCAGTGGGCCAGAGGTCAGCCCCCCGGCCGCAGACCACCGGTTTCGTATCCACTGGCACCAGCGGCGGTCTGGGTCCCGGCGATCAGGCCGCAGCGGCCTCATTGATGAGGTTGCCGGCCAGCAGCCCGCGCTGCTCCAGCCACAGGCGGGCATCCTCGGCGTCGTCCTCGAACCAGGCGCGCGCGCTGCCGAGTCGGAAGGTATAGCCCCATGCGTCCATGTCGGCCATCAGGCGCGTGCTGCCCACGCCAGGCAGGCGGTCGGCGAGCAGGATCTGCAGGTAGCAGGCGGCGTCTTCCTCGTGCTGCGAATCGCTGGCATCGGTGTGCACCTGCGCGCGCCGCTCCGGAGGCATGACGATGAGATGGCAGGCCTCGTGCAGCAGCGAATGCACCGGCGTATCGCCTCGCACGTACACCGTGTTGCCGACCAGGCCGGCTTCGGGTTCGCCCCAGAAGCTACCGGGGATGACCTGGTCGTCATCGACGCGCTGCAGTCGCAGCGCATGCCGTTCGAGAAGCATTGAAAGCTTCTCGAACGGCACGTCATCGAGGCGGACCACTTCCGGAGCCCGATCCTCGGAAGTCCGATCCTCAGAAGTCTGATCCGCCGGTTCGATCTCAACGCTCCTCGATATCGCCGGAGACAAGACTGCCACGCAACGACCGTGCTGCTCAGGGG
Source organism: Lysobacterales bacterium (assembly GCA_038233685.1). GTDB lineage: Bacteria > Pseudomonadota > Gammaproteobacteria > Xanthomonadales > Xanthomonadaceae > Pseudoxanthomonas_A. The sequence goes on from JBBSVH010000025.1 coordinate 22,497, forward strand.
TCTTCGTGCAGGGCCACGGAAATATCGAGCACGTCGTGTTCGCCTTCCTTGACCAGCTTCACGTTGACCGCGTCGGCGTCCACGTTGACGTACTTCTTGATCACTTCCAGCAGCTCGCGCTGCAGCAGCGGCAAATAGTCAGGTGCTCCGCGGGTATTGCGCTCCTGCGCGACGATGATCCGCAGGCGATCCCTGGCGATGGACGCGGTTTCTTTTTTCGGCTTGAGGAAATCGAAAAGTCCCATGATCAGCCTCCAAACAGCTTGCTGAAGAAGCCTTTCTTGTCGACCGTGGTGAAGCGCAGCGGACGGTCTTCGCCCAGCAGCCTGCCTACCGCGTCGTCGTACGCCTGCCCGGCGGGCGACTCGAGGTCCAGGATCACCGGCTCGCCCTTGTTGGACGCATTGAGCACGTCGCCCGATTCGGGAATCACGCCCAGGGTCTTCAGGCCCAGCACTTCTTCCACATCCTGGATGCTCAGCATCTCGCCGCCGGCCACCCGGCTCGGGCTGTAGCGGGTCAGCAGCAGGTGCGGCTTCAGGGTCTCGCCGTCCTCGGCCTTGCGCGTCTTCGAATCCAGCAGGCCCAGGATGCGGTCGGAGTCGCGCACGCTGGA
>JBBSVH010000026.1:0-23069 GCA_038233685.1 Lysobacterales bacterium
GATCGCCGCGGCAATGGATCCCGCTCGCCGCGCGGTCTATGACCAGGAGTACCGCACCGTAGGGCGCGACGGCACCCAGCGCTGGATCGCAGGCAAAGGTCGCTGCGTGTTCGACGAGAGCAACACGTGCGTGCGCATCGTCGGCACCGCCGTAGACATCACCCGGCGCAAGGGCCTTGAAGCGGAGCTGCGCCACCTCAACCAGTCGCTCGAGCGCCGTGTCGAGGAACAGACAGCAGAGCGCATGAAAGCCGAGGACGCGCTGCGCCAGGCCCACAAGATGGAAGCCGTGGGACAGCTGACCGACGGCATCGCCCACGACTTCAACAACGTGCTCGGCGCAGTGGTCGGCAGTTTCGAGCTGATCCTGCGCAGGCCCTCGGACCTGGAGCGTGTACAGCGCCATGCCGAGACCGGACTGCAGGCTGCAGAACGCGGCGCGCGGTTGACCAGCCAGCTTCTCGCCTTCTCCCGCGCCCAGCAGATCGAGATGAAGCCGCTGATCGTGTCGGGCGTGGTCAATGGAATGCGCGAGATGCTCGGCAACGCGCTGGGGCCGATGGCGCGACTGACTCTGGATCTGGACGAAAACGCGGTGCCGGTGCTGGCCGATTCGACCCAGTTGGAGATGGCCGTATTGAACCTGGCCATCAATGCGCGGGACGCAATGCCCGAAGGTGGCGAAGTCGTCATCGCGACCCAGCTGCTCTCCATCAGCAATGACGTGGAGTTGCCCGCTGGCGAGTACGTCGAGCTGTGCGTCTCCGATTCTGGTGCCGGCATGGATCCTGAAGTGGCCGCGCGCGCATTCGAGCCATTCTTCACTACCAAAGGCGTGGGCAAGGGGACCGGGTTAGGCCTGAGCCAGGTGTACGGCATCGCGCACCAGGCCGGGGGCACGGTGCGCCTGAATAGCCACCCGGGAGCCGGCACCAGCGTCAGCATCCTGTTGCCGCGCACGCAGGCGGGATCCGAAGCCGGTGCCGAGCCGCATCCCTCTGACGCCACTCGGGCACAGGCTCTGATCACCGTGCTCGTAGTGGACGATGACCCCAACGTGCGCGAGGTGCTGGTGGAGACGCTGGACGCACTGGGTTACCGCGTCCTCGAGGCCGAAGACGGCCCCAGCGGACTGGCAGCGCTGGACGAGGGCGTGCCGGACCTGCTGATGGTTGACTTCGCCATGCCTGGAATGAACGGAGCCGAGGTGGCGAAGATCGCCCTTGCGCGCCGTCCCAACCTGCCTATCGTCTTCGCCACCGGTTATGCCGATACAGCGGCGATCGTGGACGTAGCGGGGTCTCAAGCACTGGTGCTGCGCAAGCCATTCCGCGTCAGTGAACTTCAGGCCATGCTGGTGCTGGCGCTGGCAAGCCGCCGCTGAGGTTTGATCCGTGGCGGGCGCCGGCGACCAGTGCGGCCCGGCCTGTGGCTTGCCGCGCCGTCAGACCTCTCGGGTCATGGGCTATGGGCAATCAACCCGGCGCCACTGGCGCATCCTCCAAAGGGCATCGGCATTCCGCAGCAGCAACCCGCGGCCAAGGTCATCCCGAACAGCCTTCAGGACCGACTAAGGCTTGCCCGGCTCCTTGCTTGGGGCATCCTCGATCTCATCCTCGGACACCTCCCTGCCCTCGGTGGTCTTGTCTGCGCCCGGCTGGCCTCGCGGGTCCTGCTGCTCCCGGTAGCCGCTCTGCGGGCCGGGTTCGTGCTTCTGCCTGATGTCAGCCATCTCTGGATCCCACGCCGTTTGGTGGCCTGCAGCATTCCACGATCGGGGTTCAGGGCCGATGACGCCGTCCTCTACCCACGTCACTTGCTGTCGTTCAGTGACCTTTGAGGCACCGTGGCATCGCCCGCGACCAACAGACACTGTGATACTAAGGCTGGCACGAACCTTGCTCGGTCATTCAGCATCACCTGCAAGGATTCCACGGACACGCTCATGCGCCCGATGCCCGAAAGGATGTTCGCCACCCCGCTGCGGTTGATCGCTGGCGTCTGTGCCTTCGTTCGGACAGCGCGCGAGGGCGCACCTGCGCGCCGCCCCAGGCATGGGGCGGCGGCTTTCCCCGCACTCACCCGCCTCGGCGCCCCAACGTGAATTCGATGAGTATCGTACTGACCCGCCGACGCACCCAGGAGATGGCCGATACCTACCAGCGCGCGCTAACCGGTGGGCCCTTCTACGCCGCTGCCTGGCTGCTGGTGGGAATCTACGGGCAGGCCTTCACTCGCGCGCCGATCGCAAGTTTCGCCCTGCTGCTGGCCTTCATCGGGCTGGCCACCTGGCGATTCCTGCACCGCCCACTGGGTGAGGGCGCGGACGCCGCAGTGATCAAACGTTGGCTGTTGCTGCACTGGAGCATCGTGCTGCTGACCACTGCGCTGTGGGGCGCGTCGTTCTTCTGGGCCACGGTCGACCCGGCATTCGGCTTGGCGCGGGTGACCTCACTTCTGTTCACCCTCGGCCTGACGACGGCCATAGCGCACACCTTCAGCATGCGTCGCCGCTTCGCCTTCGCGGCCATCGGCCTGCTGTCCTTGCCCGGGCTGTTCTTGATGTGGACCGATCCCGCCGATCGCGCCAATGGACTGATGATGGCGATCTACCTCGCGTATGTCGTCGTGTCTCTGCTGCGCGCCAACACCGAGTATCAGCAGCGATTGGACCTGGACCAGGAACTGCGCAACCAGCGCGACGTGTTTTCGCAGCAGAGCCGCATCGACCCGTTGACCGATTTGGCCAACCGCCGCCAGTTCGCGGAAGTCCTCGCCGCAGCGGCCGTGTCCGCGAGACGCAACAACAGCCCTCTGACCCTGATGCTGCTCGACGTGGACCACTTCAAACAGGTCAACGATACCCACGGGCACGCGGTGGGCGACGCCTGCCTGCTGGCGATCGGCGCGCGACTCAAGAGCAGTTTCAGTGGCCAGGGCGACCTCGCCGCGCGCGTCGGAGGCGAGGAGTTCGCGGTGATCCTGGAGGGCCAGGACCTGGCCACCGCCGCACAGCGGGCTGAACATTTTTGCGCGAGCCTGGCTGAGCATCCGGTCGCGTTGGACAACCTGGCGCTGAAACTCACCGCAAGTATCGGCATCGCCCAGCTGGACCCAGCAGAGCATGCGGACGTGGATGACCTGTACCACGCCGCCGACAGCGCGGTTTACCGGGCCAAGGCGGCCGGCCGCAATCGCGTGTGCCGATCCGAGCGTGGCGCGTGCCTTGCGCCTGCGATCGCCTGACCCCTGACGTCAAGAGCGGTGCAGCTGCAGCAGCGGCGGCAGCGGCTTTGGTGTGACGGCGCAGGCCGCCCGCTGCACGGCAACGCTGACTCCAGGATGTCCTGGCCAGAATGCATTTAAAATGCGCCACGCGCGTCGGCGGGGACAGGTGCCGCCCTCGCGTGACCGCTGGACCAGCCCACAGGATGCCGCCACGCATGCAGAGAAATGCAGTCACCGCCGAACTGTCCGCCGCCGCGCTCGAGTTCCTGTTCTGGTTCTCGCGCTTCGAGTTCGCGCTCAAGAAAGCGGGATATCTGAAATCCAGCGACGCCGGGAAGAAAGCAGATCCGAACTGGGACATGTTCGTAAAAAAGAATCGCGCCCGCTATGAAACCTCCGCGGCGGCCAGGGCGCTGGTGCAGGCACGGCCGCGACAGCAGGTGGTCATGCCCAAGGGTCAGCTGGCGTGGCAGGACCTGCAGTTCGCGGCAACCGAATTCGACCTGCAGAAGGTCACCCTGCTGTTGCGCCTGGTGCGCAACAATCTCTTCCACGGCGGCCACCCCGCCGATCCGGCCTGGGACGACGTGGAGCGGCTGGCCACGCTGCTCGACACCAGCCGCCAGGTGCTGGACGATCTGGCCCAATTCGGAGCCCTGCATGACTACAAGCGCACGCAATGATCCCGGCACGCTGATCGCACGATGATGATTCGCATGCCACCCGCTGCCCCGTTGCGCAGGACCAGCCCATGGCCCGATTGAAACTCGATCCCGTCCGCGGCCGCAACCTGGCCAACGAGTATTCGCGCTGGTTGCTGGAGGAGCAGCTGGAACGCACGCCGGCCAACGGCAAGCTGTTCGCCAAGCGCAACACCAGCGGGGGACGCCGCTATCACGGATTCACCGAAGAGCAGATCTGCAAGATCATCGGCGGCGATTTTTACGGTTGAATTCAAGTGGTCGCCTTCACCGCGCGCTCCCAGGCCTCGAGTGACACTCGCCGCTTCGGACCTGCGGCACGGTCCTGACAGGAGCCCTGCAATGCTGCCTACCAACCACCTGCCACCCGAACTCGACCCCAGCGCGCCCGACCCGACCCTGCAGCCAACCGCTGAACCGGGCGAGCAACCAGGCAAGCGCACGAGCACCGACCGCAATGATCCGGACGTGGAGCCGGGGGCGCTGGAGGGACGCGACTGAGCCTTCAGCGCCATGATTACGGCGCCTGATCCGAGGCCCGAGGATCGTAGCCTGGCGCCGTGAATCGCGCGTGGAGCGACCCGATCGCCTGCAGAAGTCCAGAGTCATGCGCGGCCGCGTGCGCGCCTGATTGGGGCAAGCCCTTGAAGAAGCAGTACGCTGTGCTTTCACCAGATAATCAAGGAGTGGCCCAGTGAATCGAACCAATGGAACATGCGGGGTGTTTTCCCTTCTCGTAGGCGCGTTCCTGCTGGTCGAGGGAATATGGGGCTTGTCCAGTCCGGTGGTGTTTGGCGTGCTCACTACCAACCTGCTGCATGCCGTCATCCACATCGTCCTCGGGCTCATCGGCATCTGGGTGGGGCTCAGGACCGGCGCGCGGAAATTCTGTCTTTTCCTCGGCATCCTGCTGGTTGCCGTGGGTGCACTCTGGTTCGTTCCGGGCATCGGATCGATCATCACTTCGCTGCTCAATGTCAACGCCGCGGTCGCGTACCTGAATCTGGCTGTGGGCGCCGTGGCGCTGGTCCTGGCGCTGGTTCCCCGGCAGCCAGCAGCATCGGTCTAGGGCGCAGCGTCTGCCATGAATACAAGCCGCCTGCAAAGGCGGCATGATTCCGGAAGCCGACGGACAAGGTCGTTGATCGAATTGTTTGCGCTAGTAGTTGTCGTCCTATCGGGCGTGTACCTGCTTGCACTGGGGACCGCCGCGCTGGTGTGGCCAGCGCATGCCGGTCGCTTCCTGCTGGGCTTTGCCAGCTCCCGAACCACCCACTTCACCGAGTTGGCCGTGCGCGGCGTCGTTGGCGCAGCGCTGGTGCTGCACGCACCACGCATGCATCTGCCTGCCGCCTTCGCCGTCTTCGGCTGGCTGCTGCTGGTGACTACGGTGTGCCTGTCGTTCGTCCCGTGGCGGTGGCACCAACGTTTCGCCCGGGAATCGGTGCCGCGCGCGCTTCGCCACATCACACTGCTCGGACTGGCCTGCCTGGTGTTGGGCATATTTATCCTCGTCGCTGTAGCAGGCGGCGGCCGATAGGCGATAGCTGAAGCCGAATCCAATCCGCGCACTGCCGTGGTCTGTTCGCCTCCACGCCGGGCCTGCGTGACAACCCCATACTGGTCGCCCGCTTCGATGGAAATCTGCCGATGAATCAACTCCTTCGCCCACGGCCTGCGATGCATGGCTTCACCCTGGCGATGCTTTTGACAATGGCGGCATGCGCTCCGCCGCCGACTAGCGACCCACCTGTCACCGGCAAGCAGGTCGTTATCGAAGGCAAGGTAGTGGCGGTAGACACCGGCCCCTGGGCGTACGACGGCAACGCCGTGGTCACGCTGGACACCGACGCCGGCCGCGTAGGCGTGCAGCTACCGGCGCGCTGGAACCTGTGCAAGGCCAGGCCGCCGGGCGACGTGCAGGCGCTGCAGCCCGGCGATCGGGTGCAGGCCGTGGGCACGTCCACCGCGCCGGGGCAGCTGGTGGTCTGCGAGCAGCCTCAGCACCTGCTGCGCAAGCTTGATTGAGCGACAGCGAAAGGAGCGCTGCTGCCCATCACGGCACCGCGCACGATAGCGGCAGGGAACAGCTCCCTGCGCGCAGGGCGTTCCCTTACCCGTGCTGTATGGCCGGCCACGTGCAATAGCGGAGCATCAGCGGCCGTTGATGCCGAAACGCCCCGGGCCGCCCAGGGCCAGCGCGATGGCCGACACCAGGTACAGCGCCTGCAGCTCGATCTCCCAACCACCTTGCTCGTTCAAACTCGCCAGTTGGCCCATGTGCACCAGCACGATCGCCACCACCATGTTGACCGCCACCAGCACGGCGCCCATGCGTGCGTAGAAGCCGAAAACCAGCATCAGCGGGGCCAGCACTTCGCCGATGAAGACGGCATAGGCCAACTCGGCAGGCAGGCCGCGTGCTGCCAGCATGGTCTCGATACCACCGATCCCGTGCCTCAGTTTGGCGATGCCGTGCAGCAGGATCAGCATGCCCAGGGTGACGCGCAGCAGCAGTCGGGCGATATCGTTCCGGGTGGCGGGGTTCATGACGGACTCGTGATGTGCGGGCGAGGGGCGGATTCTGCACGACTCAAGCTGGTCGAACGTGCTTGCGACCCGAAGCGAATGCTGCACATCGGGAGCGAGCCCCGCGGTGCCGCGTCGGGCCGGGGCATTGAGCTGGTGATTTCGTTGGCATCAAGCGCGCCTGGATTCCCACGCGAACCGGTGGGCCGATACGTGGGTGTTGACGTTGGCCGCCTTCGTCCGCTGCCGCAGACGCCGCGACTGGAGTTGCCGTAGACCAGGTGCGGCGCATCGTCGATCGGACACGCACGGGAAGCTGGGCTACGCCGCCGGCGTTCTGGGCGACGGCATAGCGCGCCTGGCGCTGCTCAGCTGCGCTTTTCGTTCTCGATCCACTGTTCCACGCGACGCTCCAGCAGGGTCAGCGGCATGGCGCCACCGCCGAGCACGGCATCATGGAAGCCGCGGATGTCGAAGTCCGCACCCAGCTGCGCTTCGGCCTTCGCGCGCAGCTGCTGGATTCTGATCATTCCGATCTTGTAGCCCGTCGCCTGGCCCGGCCAGGTGATGTAGCGACGCACTTCAGCCTGGATCGCCGGAAGCGGGATCGAGCTGTTCGCGGAGAAGTAGGCGACCGCCTGCTGCTGGGTCCAACCTTTGGCATGCAGGCCGGTGTCGACGACCAGCCGGATTGCGCGCCACATTTCCGTGGTCAGGCGGCCGTACTCCGAATACGGGTCGGTATAGGTGCCCGGCATCTCGCGTGCCAGCCATTCCGAATACAGGGCCCAGCCTTCGGCGTAGGCGTTGAACTGCGCCTGCTTGCGGAACTCCGGCACGCCTTGCAGCTCCTGCGCGATGGCGATCTGCATGTGATGCCCGGGCAGGCCCTCGTGGTAGGCAATGACCTCGAGCGTGGTCTTGGGCATCGCGCTCATGTCCGACAGGTGTGCGTAGTACACGCCAGGTCGCGAACCATCCGGCGTACTTGGATAGTAGTGCTGCGCGGCACCGTCCACCTCGCGGAACGGCTCCACCCGCTTGACCACCAGATCGGCCTTGGGCAACAGGCCGAAATAGTTGGGAAGCTGCTGTTTGATCGTGGCCAGCGCCGTCGTTGCATCGTCGATGTATGCCTGGCGGCCGGCATCGGTGTTGGGGTATTTGAAGCGCGGGTCGGTGTCGACGAACTTGAAGAACGCCTGCAGGTCGCCTTTGAAGCCGACCCTGTCCTTCAGCACCTCCATCTCGCCGCGAATCCGCGCCACCTCGCCCAGGCCGATCCGGTGGACCTGCTCGGGGCTGAGATCGGTGGTGGTGGATGCGCGCAGGCGCTCGGCGTAGTAGGCGGCGCCGTTGGGATGCGTGCTGCCGACGCCGGACGGGTTGACCAGCGCATTGGGCAGGTCGGCCCTGTACCAGGCTACGACATCGGCGAATGCCGGCTGCACCGAATCCAACAGCGCCGCGCGCGCGGCACTTTTGAGTTCCTTGGCACGCGCCGCGTCGATCTTTCCGGTCTTGACCAGCGCATCGGCCTTGGCCTGCGCATCGGCCCACAGCGCACTGTCCTTGCCGGCGGTGAACGGCGCGCCGGTGATGACCTTGCCGGCCTGCTCGATCACCCCTTCGTGGGCAAAACGCGGCGGCCGGATGCCCATCTGCGCCGAGCGCTTCACCTGGTCCATCAGCTGACCGAACGCTCGCGGCACCTCGCGCAGGCGCGCCACGTAGGCCACGTAATCCGACTCGTTTTCGACCTTGTGGAAGTTGATCAGGAACGTCGGCAGGAACGACTGCGCGCCGCCCATCTGTTCGAAGGGATAGGCGTGGTCGCCGAAGCGGTCGGCGGCCTCCGCGGCCTCCGCCTGGTACGCGAACAGGTCCCAGGAAAGTTTGGCTTCATCACCCAGCGATCCGTAGTCGAAGCTGGATTTCATTTCTGCAAGGGCCGCGGTCAACCACGACAGCTGCCTGGCCGCAGCTTCGCGCGACATGTCGTCCAGTTCGGAGTAGCGATCCTTGCGCCCAAGCATCGTCATCTGCATTGGATTGAACTGCAGCTGCTCTTCGTACTTGCGCTCGAACCATGCGTTGAGGCGCGCATCCTCGGCAGTGGCGCCAGCGGTCTCGGTCGACGCGATTGCCGCGCTGCTGGCCGTGGTTTCCGGCGGCGTGACGCTCGAGCAGGCCACGCACAGCGCCATAGACAACGCGGACACGGCAAGGATGCGACGCATGGGCACTCCGGCAAAAAACGAAAGCCAGGCTTCCGGGGACGCCATCATGCACCAGTCACGGCAGGTACCGCGTCCGGGTCGACCAGGGCAGGCCAGCACGGCTCCGAGTGCAGTTCCCCAGTTCCTGCACCCGCACGCGCATGCCGTTGCCAGGAGTCGGGAGGGCCGGAAGGCACCCTTCGGCTGGAGCGATCCAATTCGCTTGATTGCACAGCGGCAACGGCTCCCCATCGCACCGGACCGCTCTCGGGGCGGCTAGCCGCCGCGCCCGCCGCTCCTGCAATGACACCGACACACGTCACGCCGATTTACATGTTTGGGCGTTTGACTTGGGCTGTAGGCCGGGATCCCCCCGGCACCATTGACTGGAGCGAGCCGTGGGGAATATGACCCTGGAGGATGTGAGCAAGAAGATGGCGGACATCGATTTCTGCATGCTGGAGACAGCGGCGCAGGGCGGCGGAGTTGGAGCTCGACCGATGAGCAACAACGGCGAGGTCGATTACCAGGGCGACTCCTACTTCTTTACCTGGGCAAAGTCGCGCATGGTCGCCGATATCGAGCGCGAGCCGAAAGTGGCCATGTCGTTCGTCGGCAAGAAGGGACTGACCGGCAAGCCGCCGATCTTTATTTCCGTGCAGGGACAGGCGCAGCTGATGCACGACAAGCGCGCGTTCACCAACCACTGGAACCCTGATCTGGAGCGCTGGTTCGAACAGGGCGTGGACACCCCGGGAATGGTGATGATCAAGGTCAAGGCGACGCGCGTGCACTATTGGGACGGCGAAGACGACGGCGAGATCGCGCTCTAGCAGGGCAATGCGGCGCAAGCGCGCCAGGCGTTCTGCTGGCGCTGTTTGCGGCCTGGCGCAGGCCCGACGTGCCCCGCTCGCATCTCCCGCCTCCTGCCCTTCAGCCTTCGTGCAGCGCCTTCAGGGCGTCCGCCTCTTTCCTCACCCTCGCACGATCAGCCTCCAATGGCATGGCGTGCTCGGCGCGCTCAAGCGCCTGCGCGGAATGATGCAGCGCGGCCGTGCGGAACTCGGGACCGCCCAGCAGGGAAAGGGTGCGCAGAGTTTTCTGCAAGCGCAACATGACTTCGACATGCCCAGCTCCGTCGCGCGCGATTGGAGTGAACGCGTCGTCGAACAGGTCTTCCAGCAGGATCGGGGGCACGTGCACGCACGGGTGCTTGGCCTCGGTTGCTTCCACCGGGGTTGCCCACAGCGCCATCAGGCGCAGTGCCCGCCCCAAAACGTCCAGCGCGGTGCCCGGATCGTTCACCGCCGGGGAGAGCGCGCGCGATGCGACCTCCGAAAGCACCGCCACCCCGAAGCGTGGATCCTGGTCGAACGAGCGCACCTCACTGATGGTGAACGCCTCCCGCACCTCGTCGTGGGCCTCCTCGCTGGATTCGCCGATGACCCAGGCCATGGGAGCGGTGGGGTCGACGAACCTGCCTGGCAAGGCTTCGACATAGACCTCGCAACAATTTTTTTCGCACACCTTGGTCAGTGCCGACATATCGATGTGCGCCACGTAGCCGAGCTCCTTCGTCGATACCGGCCGCGCCCCGTCGGGCAGCATGTCCAGCGCGGTGAAAGGCTGTCCGCCAAGGTACGGGTGGCAGTGCCGGTCACTCATGGCCTTGCGTGCCGCGTGCTCCACACGCTCGGTAGTCTCCCCCACACGGCCCAGCTTGGACACATGATCGATCCACTTCAGCAGTGTGCCGACTATGACGACGATCACGCCGAGCGTGACCACGTACAGGACCACGCGCCCGGTGTCCCCATAGAGCCCGGTCTGCAGGGCGATGATCCCGACCAGGCTGTAGAGGAACGTTCCCAGGAAGGTCGCGAGCGCGTTCTGCGCGGTGCTGTCTTCGGTCAGCAGCCGGGTGGCGCGGGGGGTGACGTTGCTGGTCGCCGACGCCAGTGCCGCCACCAGCGTACTCAGCGAAAAAATCGTCACCGACAGCATGCTCGCCGCCAGGATATTGAGCAGATTGTCCACCGCGTCGGCGCCGATCTTGGCAGGGATATCATCGGGGATGTAGCGCTTGAGCCACACGCCCAGGAGCGCGGTGGCCACCGCCAGCAGCGAAAACGCGGTTGCGCGCACCCAGAGCTTGCGGCCCACTTGAAGCGCAAGCCATTGCAGGCGCGTTGTCATGTCATTGGTTCCTTGTATATGGCACGGGCGGCAGTTTCGCACCTGCTTTGACCGGGCTGAAGCTCAATGTTGTCATGCACGCGTTGGCATTCGGTGACTGGCTTGCGTGGTGACGAGGTTGATCCCGTCCCGGCTGGGTACGACGCAATACAGCTGTTTGAATCACATGGCTCAAGCTCTGATCGTCGCTACCAGTCCGGGAATACGCTCCTTGCAGGCGGGCGAAGTCTCATGCGCGGCGTGGCGCCAACGCAAGTCGCGCGCTGCCTGCTGATAGCCGAGCGCAGCGAGTAGATAATCGAGCACCTGGATCGGTGTTCACACGGCGCCAGCTAGCGCCGCCATAGCAGCAGTGTGATCACGCCGGCCACCAGGCCCCAGAACGCCGAACCGATGCCGGCCAGCGACAGGCCCGAGGCGGTGACCAGAAATGTCACCAGCGCTGCTTCGCGTTCGTTCTCGTCGCGCAGCGCGGCGGCCAGGCTGTTGCCGATGGTGCCAAGCAGTGCCAGCCCTGCGATGGCCACGATCAACTCCTTCGGGAACGCCGCAAACAGCGCGGCGACGGTCGCACCGAATACCCCCACGATGATGTAGAACACGCCGGCGGAGATCGCGGCCACGTAGCGGCGATCCGGATCCTCGTGCGCCTCGCGACCCATGCAGATCGCCGCCGTGATCGCGGCCAGGTTGAGTGCGTAGGCGCCGCACGGCGCGAGCATCGCGTTGACCACGCCGATCCATCCAATCACCGGCGACACCGGCAGCGCATAGCCAGACGCGCGAGCCACCGCGATGCCCGGCACGTTTTGCGACGCCATCGTGACCACGAACAGCGGCAGGGCGATGCCTGCGACCGCTGCCAGTGACAGGGTCGGCACGATGAAAACCGGACGCGACATCTGCAGCGCCAGGCCTTCCATGCGCAGCAAGCCGGCCGCCGCTGCGAAGGCAATGCCAACCCCAAGCGTCAGGATCACCGCGTAGCGCGGCGCGAACCGACGGGCCAGCACGTAGGTGGCGAACATCGCCAGCCCCAGACCGAGCTGAGTGCGCATCACCTCGAACGCCTCGATGCCAAAGCGCAGCAGCACGCCACCCAGCATGCCCGCTGCCAGCGATGCCGGCATCCGCCCCATCACCCGCTGGAACAGGCCGCTGAATCCGACTGCCACCACGAACAACGCCGAGAGCAGGAAAGCACCGATGGCATCGGAGATCGGCAGGCCGGCGACGCTGCCCACCAGCATCGCGGCGCCCGGTGTGGACCACGCCGTGACCACGGGCATCCGGTAGCGCAACGACAGGCCGATGCATGTCATGCCCATGCCCAGCCCGAGCGCCCACATCCACGAGCTGATTTGCTCCGGCGTGGCTCCAAGCGACTCCGCCGCCTGGAACACGATCGCCGCGGTGCTGGTGAAACCGACCAGCACGGTGACGAATCCGGCCGCCACGGCGGACAGGGAGAAATCGCGCCGCAGGCTGCGAGGTTCAGGCAAGCGAGGTGCGTCGATCATCATCAAGGCTCGCAGTCCGGGCGGTAAGTCGTTGCCTCGCCCTGCGCTCGCGGCGTTTGGCGTTTGGCGTCTGGCGTCTGGCTGCTACCTTGCCACGGACGCCGCTGCCTGGGACGTTGACGCTGGACGCAGGCACTCGGCCGCTGGCCGGGGCAGCGACGGTCCAACGGCTCGCTCGCGCGACGTGAGGTTGGCGACGGGCGCCATGGCAATCCACGTAGGCGGGCAGGCGACGGTGGCTGGCCGCAAGTCACCCAAACTCGCCGCCGCCCTGGGACTCGCTGACGACCGTTCCAGCAGCGTCCTGCCCACATGGATCACGCGGATCCTCCAGCAGCGTGCGGGCCTCTCGCAAGGCCGATTGGCCCGCACGTCGGCCGCGGTGGCCGTGGCAGAACATTCCGGCGTCCCATTCGTCCCCACTTGCCATCCGCGTTTATTTCCTGTTAATAACGAGCCCAGCCGGGACGGCAGGGGGCGCAACGGCCAAGGACGCAACACCACATCCATCTGACTGGTGAGGTAAGGCTATGAAGACCGAATCGAACACGCGCCGGCGCCCCGTGCGCCACTCCCTCTCGGCGGGCGTCACGCTGGCGCTGATGACCAGCATGCTGTCGCTTGCCGGCGTCGCCAGCGCACAGGCACTGGAACAATCCAGCGCACAGACGCAGTCCGGCGAAGCAGATGCCACCACGCTCGACACCGTATCGGTGCTCGGCTCGCGCACCAAGCCGCGCTCGGAGGCGACATCGGCGGTGCCGATCGACATCCTCGACGGTGAGGAATTCCACAACCAGCCCTCCGTCGACGTGCTTGACAAGCTGCGCACGCTGATCCCGTCGTTCAACGTGAGCACCATCCCGATCGACGACGCCGCCACTCTGGTGCGCCCGGCCAACCTGCGCGGCCTGCCGCCGGACAACACCCTGGTGCTGGTCAACGGAAAGCGCCGGCATCGCGCCGCGGTCATCACCTTCCTCGGCCACGGCCTGTCCGACGGCTCGCAGGGTCCGGACATCTCGGTGTTTCCCTCGCTGGCGCTGGAACAGGTGGAAGTCCTGCGCGACGGCGCGGCGGCCCAGTACGGTTCCGACGCCATCGCCGGAGTCATCAACTTCGGACTCAAGCGCCTGCGCGAAGGCGGCACGTTCGAAGCCTTTGGCGGCGAGTTCTACGAGGGCGATGGCTTTACCCAGCAATACGCCGCGCAGATTGGCCTGCCGCTGACCGAGCGCGGCTTCGCCACGTTCACCGCCGAGTGGCGCACCGCCGATGCCACCTCACGCAGCGTGCAGCGCGACGATGCGGCGGCAGTCGCCGCTGCCGGCTACCCGGGAGTTGCCAATCCGGCACAGATCTGGGGCTCGCCCGAAACCGACAAGGACGTGAAGGTCATTGCCAACCTGGGACTGTCCACCGACGCGGCGGACTTCTACATGTTCGGCAACTACGCGCTGCGCGAGGTGGTCGGCGGCTTCTACTACCGCAATCCGACCAACCGCGGCGGGGTGTACTCCAACGACGGCGGCGAGTCGTTGCTGATCGGCTCGCTGGACGGAGCGACCTGCCCGAGCATCGCGCTGCGCGACGCCAGCGGCAACCTGATTCCGTATTCGGTGGTCGGCCCGCAGGTCTCGGCGCTGCCGTCCAGCTGCTTTACCTTCCTGTCCGGCCTGCCTGGCGGATTCACTCCGAACTTCGCCGGCGAAATGGTCGACCGCGCCATCACCGCCGGGGTCAAGGGCACGTGGGCCAATGACTGGCACTGGGACTTCAGTGGCTCCTACGGCCGCAACGAGATCGACTTCTTCATCGTCAACACGATCAACTCCTCGCAGGGCCCGAACCAGCCTCCCGGCCTGTCGTTCAATCCTGGCGGCAACGTGCAGACCGAGCGCAACCTCAACTTCGACCTGGGCCACGACATCGAGACCGGCTTCACCGTCGAGCCGATCGGCCTGGCGATGGGCGCCGAATGGCGCGAGGAGGAGTTCGAGATCATCGCCGGCGACGCGGCGTCCTTCGGCATCGGTCCACTGACCCAGCAGGGCTTCAGCATCGGCTCCAACGGCTTCCCGGGTTTCAACCCGCGCACCGCCGGAACCTTCAGCCGCGACAACTGGGCGGTGTACATCGATGCCGAGGCGCGTCTTACCGAACGCTTCCTGCTGGCCGCGGCAGTCCGCTACGAGGACTACAGCGACTTCGGCGGCACCACCAACTGGAAGGTGACCTCGCGCTACGACTTCACCGACGAGTTTGCCCTGCGCGGCGCCTTGAGCACCGGCTTCCGCGCGCCCACGCCCGGCCAGTCCAATGTGAGCCAGGTCACCACCGCGTTCATCGACGGAGAGCTGCGTGACACCGCCACCCTGCCCCCCACCGATCCGATCGCCGCGTTCTACGGTGCCGAGCCGCTTACGCCAGAGGATTCGAAGAACGCTTCCCTGGGCCTGGTCTGGAGCAGCGGCGCGTGGCAGACCACGCTGGATGCGTATCGCATCGAGGTCAGCGACCGCATCGCACGCAGCACCGACTTCACGGTGACTGATGCCGATCGGGCCGCACTACTGGCTGCCGGCACCGATCCGGGATCGATCAGCCGCGTCGGCTTCTTCGTCAACGACTTCGACACCACCACCACCGGCGTGGACCTGGTGACCAGTTTCGTGAGCGAACACTTTGGGGGGGAAACCACGTATTCGCTGGCGGGCAACTGGAACCGGACCGAAGTCGACGCCTTCACCCCCGGCATCATCACCGACGCGCGGATCAAGAAGATCGAGGACTCGCTGCCGCGCACCAAGGGCTACTTCAGCATCAACCACAAGCGCGAGGTGTTCAACGCCAACCTGCGCCTGAACTATTACGGATCGTTCTACGAGGATCACCTGGACAGCGACGTCATTCTGGCCGAAGACGGCGGCCTGCCGATCTACGGCGACAGCGCCGTCACCGTGGATGCAGAGGTCGGCTGGAGGTTCGCCTCGGGC
Source organism: Lysobacterales bacterium (assembly GCA_038233685.1). GTDB lineage: Bacteria > Pseudomonadota > Gammaproteobacteria > Xanthomonadales > Xanthomonadaceae > Pseudoxanthomonas_A. Next base: position 15,390 of record JBBSVH010000026.1, read on the forward strand.
CTGTACTTTAACCTTGGCGCGCAGAACCTGTTCGACAAGGTGCCCGACGAAAACCCCTGGGCCGGCATTGCCGGCGCCCGCTACCCGGTGCACACCCCGTACGGTTTCAACGGCGGCTTTTACTACGCGCGCGTAGGCTACAAGTTCTGATCCAAGGCACCAGTGATGCAAAAAAGAACCCCGCACTTGCGGGGTTCTTTTTTTGCCAGCGGAACAGGCCTCCCGGCCGCAGGCATTTCTATCGAGCGCGCTACGCGTCGGTGGCCTTGCCTTGGAGTGCCGCCAGCAAGGCCGCTTCGACCTGGGCAAAGCGATAGGGTTTGTGCAGGGTGGGACCGTCCGCGAGTTCGGCGCCGTACGGGCTGCTGTAGCCGGTGGCCAGCACATAGGGCACGCCGCGCTGGCGCAGGGCTTCGGCCACCGGGTCGCTGCGCTGGTCGCGCAGGCACACATCCAGAAGCGCCACGTCGATGGTTTGTGAGTCAATCAGCGCGATAGCCTGCTCCACCGTGGCTGCGGGCCCAACCACGTGCGCGCCAGCATCGGAAAACAGATCCTCCAGCATCATCGCCAAGACCACCTCGTCCTCCACGATCAGGACGTACTTGCCCTGCAGGCTCATGATCGACGCTCGTTGCGATCCGGATCGTGGGCGGGCAAGGCAATGACGATTTCGCAGACCACGCCTTGCTCATGGAAGTGCAGCTGCGCCTCACTGTCGGGCTCACCCGACAGGGCGCGACTGATCATCCGCGATCCAAACCCGCGATGCTCCGGCGCCGCGACTCGCGGACCGTCGATCTCCTGCCAGCGCAAGAGCATGCGATGCACGGGTTGCTCTTCCAGCCGCCACCGCACATGCACCTGTCCCGTTTCATTGGACAGCGCGCCATGCTTGGTCGCATTGGTACACAGCTCGTGCACCAGCAGCGCCAGGGTCACCGCAGTCTGTGGCTGCAGACGAACGGGTGGCCCGTCGATGAGGAGCCGGTGGCTCCCGGCTCCGTGCACGTCCAGTGACCCGCGGATGATTTCGCCCACGTCCGCCGCTTCCCAATGCTCACGGGTCAGCAGATCGTGCGCCGAAGCCAGCGCGGCAAGGCGGCCATCAAAGGCTTCACGGGCGTCGTCGTTGGCTGCGCCGCCTCGAAAAGTCTGCTGCGCAAGACCTTGCACGATCGCAAGCGTGTTCTTGACCCGGTGGTTGAGTTCGTCGACCAGCAGCTGCAGGTGTTGGGCCTGGCGTTGGTTGGCATCCTGGGCCAGGTGGGCCTCGGTGACATCGTGGCCCTCGACAAAAATTCCGGTGACGCGGCCGTCTTCGTCCCGGATCGCTTCGTAGATGAAGTCCAGGTAGCGTTCGACCTCCTCCTGGTCCGGGGCAGTGCGCAGCCTCACGGGAAGGTGATGGGCCACAAAGCGCTCGCCGCTGGCATAGACCTGGTCGAGCAACTCGAGGATTCCCTGCCCTGCCAGCTCTGGCAAGGCATCGCGCACGCACTCGCCGATGAACTGCCGGCGCCCCAGCAGACGCACATACGCCTGGTTGACGAAGTCGAAAACATGCTCGGGGCCGCTGAGGATGCAGATGAAGCCCGGCGCCTGCTCGAATTGGTCCCTCTGCCGCTGCGCCTGCGCCCTGAGGCGCTGTTCGGACAGCACCTGCGCGGTGGTCTCTGTGCACATCACCAGCATGCCGCCGACGCCATTGGGGGCGTCGTCATCGCCGATCGGAGAATAGCTGTACGTCCAGAACACGTCCTCGCGCCGGCCATTCCGGGTATTCGGCACCAGTCTGTTCTCGTACCAGGTGCTGCCCCTGCCGGACATCACCTGGTCCACGTCGGGACCGATGATGTGCCAGACATCTGCCCAGACTTCCCTGGCCGGCTGCCCCAGTGATCCAGGATGCTGTTCGGGGCCGATGGATCGGCTGAAGGCATCGTTGTAGAAGCAGACCCCGTCTTCGCCCCAGAAAATGAAAATGGGATGGCCGGTGTTGAGCATGAGCCGCACCACGGTGCGCAGCGGTTGCGGCCAGTCAGTGGGCGCTCCGATGGGAGTCTGCGACCACGCATGCGCGCGCATCAATACGCCCATCTCACCGCCCCCCGACAGGAAGGCGAGACTGTCAGCAGTCGGTGCAGTCATTGGTAGCAGTCATTTGTCGCGGTCCATTGCCGACGCAGTGACCGTCGATATTTCCTGAGCGTATCGTCCACAACGCGAGAGGCAGGTGACGACCAGACTGAAGCGAGCAGCAGACCGATGGTTGCAGCGGAACAACAAGGCGTGCTCATCACGCGCTGACTAGCGTCACCCGGCAACTCGGCGTAGCCCCCCCACCAGGCGGCAGACGTGTCAGTCGGTCCGGGCGCCGTGATCTCCGGCGGCGGCCGCCGAGCGGCACACCAGCACCGCATTGGTGCCGCCGAATGCGAAGGCGCTGCTGATCGCCACGCCTGCGCCGGACAGCTTGCGCGCACCTTCGCTGATGTAGTCCAGGTTGCAGGCAGGATCGGCATGGACCAGATTGATCGTCGGCGGCAGCGTGTCGCGTTCCAGAGCCAGCAGGGTGGCCATCAGCTCCACCGCGCCCGCCGCGCCAAGCAGGTGGCCGTGCATGGATTTGGTCGAACTGACCGGGATCCGGTCGGCATGCGCGGCGAATACCTGGCGGATCGCAGCGGTCTCGGTCAGGTCATTGGCGACCGTGCCGGTGCCGTGGGCGTTGATGTAGCCGATCGCAGCGGCGTCGACGCCGGCCGATTCAAGCGCCAACGCCATTGCGCGCGCCTGGCCCTCGACCGTGGGATGGGTGATGTGGCTGGAGTCGGTGCTCAGGCCGTAGCCGATCAGTTCGCCGCGGATACGCGCGCCCCGACGCTGCGCGCGTTCCCAGTCTTCCAGCACCAGGACCGCAGCACCTTCGCCCAGGACCATGCCGCTGCGATCGCGTGCAAACGGCTTGCACGAAGCACCCGGGTTGTCGATATCCTCGGTGGCGAGGGTCCTCAGCGCCTCCCACGCCTTGAGCGTGCCGAGGTTGAGGGGCGCCTCGCTGCCACCGGCCAGCATGAGGTCGGACTCGCCATCGCGAATGCGCCGCCAGGCCTCACCGATCGCCACCGCGGACGAAGAGCAGGCGGTGGAATAGGTCAGGTTCGGACCGCGCAGCCCGTATTCGATCCCGATCCAGGCCGCGGCCGCGTGGTTCATCGCCATCAGCACGCTGAAGGGAGGCAGGCGCGCCGCACCTTCGGCGTACAGCGCGCGATAGCCATCGTCGACCGTCTGTCCGCCGCCCATGCCGGTGCCGAGGAAAACGCCCGCCCGCTCGAGTTCACCGTCGAACACGCCGGGACCGGCGCCTTCCACGGCCTGCTGCGCGGCAACCAGCGCGAACTGTGAAACGCGGTCGAGCATGCGCAGCCGTGGCGGTGGGAAGTGTGCTTCCCCGTTGAACGCAACCGGTGCGCCAATGCCGGTCGCCAGGCGTTCGGAAAACGGCAGCTCAAGTCTGCGTACGCCCGAGCGGCCGGCCTGCAGGCTTTCGAAAAATGAAGCCTCGTCATTGCCCAGGGGCGACACCACGCCCAGGCCGGTGACCGCGACGCGACGCGCTGTCATCAGGCTGCAGGCGCGCCGTCGTCGATGGACGCCGCGCGCGCCGCGATCAGACCGTCGATATAGTCGGCCACGCTGCCGAGGGTCGGCAGGTCATCGGGCACCTTGTCGGCCTGCACGTCGAAGCGCTCCTCAAGGTTGAAGATCAGTTCGATCAGCGAGAGCGAATCGATCTCCAGGCTCTTCAAGGGTGTGTCCGGGGTCAGCGTCTCCGGCGCCACCGCGTGATCCTTGGCGATCAGTTCGCGCAGGACGACGAACGTCTGGCCTTCAGTGGTCGGTGTGCTCATTGCAGTGCTCCGTTCGGGTTGGGATTGCCACCGGGTGCAACCTGGGCGATCAAGGGCTGGCGCACCTTTCCAGCGGCGCGCGCACATAGCGTGAGCAGCCCCGGCGAGCGCTGCAAGAGGGGAAGCAGGGCGCCGGCCAGTTGAGGCCGCATCGCCATGTGGGCGCAAGCGGCAGCAAAGCGGATCCGGGGCGCGAACTGGCGACGCCAGCGGCGCGTGTAATCGCGACCGATGTCGGCAATGCCTGCCGGGGAAGTATTCCGTGGGGACACGCGGTTCGCATTCTCGAGCAGACCATCGCACAGCAGCCACGCCGACTGGATCGCCATGCTGATGCCTTCGCCCAGGATCGGGTGCGCCTCACCGGCCAGGTTGCCCACCGCAAAGCTGCCATCGGGCCGCCACGGGGCGTGGACGCCAGGCTGGATCGGACCCACCGAGAGCCAGTCCGCGTCCTGGGTCGCATCCGCCAGGACCTCGCGCACGCCTGTGCAATGCACCTGCACATGGTCCAGAGCGGCCAGCGCGGCCTTGCGTTCGTTGCTGTGCTCGCGCTGGGCGCGCAGGGCGTCGCGGCGTATGCAGAAGGCCACGGTGGTGATGCCGTGGTCGCCCAGCACCATGCCACCATAGCCACCGCGGAATGCGAGCACCGGCAGCAGGCCAGGCTCGATGCGCGCATTGCGATAGGCGCCCTTGAAGGCGAAGAGATCACCGTCGCGATGCGGCGCGCGTGCGCTTGGTGGCGCGTCGACCAGGTCGGGCTCCGGTTCCCAGGAGCCGTGCGCGCGGACCAGCACCGGGGCGCGCAGGCGCACGGTATCGCTGCTTCCCGCACGCACCAGCGTGCAGGCGTGCAGCACGCCGTCGCGTTCCTCGCGCTTCACCGTCCAGGGTTGCCACACGCGTGCGCCCACTTCCGAGGCACGCTGAAGCAGCATGGTGTCCAGATGCTCGCGTCCCAGCGCCCGCCCCCAGCGTTGATCGGCACCGTCCAGTGGGGGCAGCGGGGCGACAATGCTGCGCGCGCCGACGAACAGGCCGACGCGACGCAGCTCCGGTCCGGCGATCGCGCGAAATGCCTCGCCCACTCCCAGCGCATCGAGCAGGGGCAGGTTGGTCGCCGCGATGCACTCGCCGCACACCTTGCGCCGCGGGAACTCGCGTTTCTCGACCAGCGCCACGGACCAGCCCGCCTGCGCAAGGCGTATCGCCGTCGTCGTCCCAGCGGGGCCGGCACCTATCACGATCGCGTCGTAGTCGGTAGTCATGCGCAGGCCACAGGCGCGGAGCCGTCATCGCGCACGGCGACGAATCGATGACTGAACATTCCCGCATCGCCCTCGTCAATTCTCCATGGCATGTTTTGCGGCCAGCAGGTGGTCAGCTCATGTCCACGAAAGCCCGCGCGCACGCTGACCACGGCGTCGTGGCGGGTGACCTGATTGCAGCCGATCACGCCAAGCAGCTGGCTTCCACACAGCGCGCCGCGTGAACGCCTGGGCTCGATACACACCACCGCACGCGCTCGCGAAGCAAGGCCGTGCAGCAACTCGGTCAGCCGCTCGCCTTCGAAGTGGTGGAGGAACAGATTGGCGATCACGATGGGCCTGCTCTCGACATGGCATCTCCCCGCATCCTGCGCCAGCCAGTCGAACACGTCCGCGCGCGCCACCTCGACGCGCCAGCCGAGATCCCGGTAGCGCTGCAGCGTGGCCTCGGTGACTACGGGCTGCAGATCGAGCAGCTGCAGACTGACTTGCGGCCAGTCTTTCGCGCGCCGCGTGGCGACGCGCAGCATCAGTTCGCCGTCGCCGGCTCCCAGTTCGACCAGCCGCACGGGACCGCTATCGCGCATCAGGGGATCCAGCGCGCGGGCCAGCAGCGAGGCCGCGCCCATGATGCGATTGATCCGGCGCAGGTCCGCACGTGATCCGATCGCCAGCGGGTCGTCGAACGCAAGACTGTCCAGCAGTTCCGGCATGACATTACGCTGTGAAATTTCTACCGCCACGCCATGGTCCAGAGGCTGGACACCTTCATCAGGATGCGCGTTGCTGGCAGCGACTCCTCGCTCAAGAGACCTCCAGCAGCGCGCCGTGGCTGCTGAAACCGGCGCCGAACGAGGCCAGCCACCAGCGGCCACCAGGCGCGTCGTCTGCCAGCGCAGCTTGCAGCACGAAGAACACGAAGGCGCTGCTCAGATTGCCGTACTCGCGCAGCATCGCCGCACTGTGGCGCACGTCATCTTCGGAAAGCTGCAGCTGCTCGCGCAGCGCCGCCAGCACGTCGCGGCCTCCCGCATGCCAGATCCAGACGTCGATGTCGCTGCGTTGCAAACCCTCGGCTTCGAGTACTTCACTCAGCACGCGTTGCGCGTAATCGGCAGCGAGCTTGGGCACCCTGCGGGTCAGGATATTCCGCAGCAGGCCGCCGCGCTGTTCGAACCGGAGTGCATCGCGCTCGCCGGGATCAGTGACCGAAGCCGCGCGAATCCATTGGATACTCCGCCGATCCGGTTGAGGCGAGGCCGCGAGGATCGCCGCGCCAGCGCCGTCGCCAAACAGACACGCGCTGATCAACACGCCCGGATCGTTGTCCAGGTACATTGCCGCGCTCGCAATCTCAACGCACACCGACAGGACCCGCTCGCAGCGTTGCGAGGCGATCAACGCTTCGCCCATGCGCAGGTTGGGCAGCGCTGCGCCGCAGCCCTGGCCCACCAGGTCAAGTGCCTGCACGCCCGCGCGCAGTCCGATGGATTCGGCGACATAGCTGCTCAGGCCCGGGCACAGGTAGCCGGTGCAGGTGCTGACGATCACACCGTCGATGTCGCCAGCCGCGAGCCCGGCATCGGCAAGCGCGCGCGCCGCCGCCTGCGATGCCAGTAACGGTGCGTGGGCAGCGAAGCGCCGATGCAGGGTGTCGGGATCGATCGAGAACACCTCGTCGAGAGAGTCCACGGCGAGAAATCGCGATTCGATACCGTTGTCGCGCGCCAGAACCAGCTCGGTGATCATCCGCGCGCGACGGTCCAGCCGCTCGAACCAGGGCGAGGCCTGGAAGGATGACCAGCAGTCAGCTTTGGTGTAACGGTGCTCCGGATGCGCGGTGCCAAGTCCTACAACGTACATTGAATTCCTGGCATTTGACGGACGGTGCGCCCGGCTCGCGCCAGCATAGTTGTCAGCCGTGAAGGCGATGTTCTGCTTCAGGCGCGGGTTGAAGGGACGGGTTCAGGGGCGGACAAGCGGCCGATCGCTGCACACAGGCGCGGCAACACCCGCCGCTTTTGCGTAACGACCTTTGAGCGCTCCTGCCCGCTCCAAACCGCGGTGCGGCAGAAGGAATAGGTGTCTTGAGCGGCCTGGATCGAAGTCACCACGGCGGACTTGAAGATTGCTCCGGACGCGCCCGCGGAGCCGCGTCCCGGACGCCAGGCAGCGGCGCAAGAACGTCCCGCCGAACCGACCTGCGAGATTGCGCCAGCAGATGACTTCACCCCCGATCGGTCATCATCCACGCTGGATCCAGACGAAGAGCAGGCCACGATGCGGCAAACGATGGGCCACGGCATTCGCGCCACGAGTAGCGGCGCGCGTCGGACGCGACACTGCAATCGAGCACTGCGCCTTGCACCTGCACGACGGGTTTTCATTGCTGCCCTGCTTGTGCTGCTGGCCAGTCCGGCGGCGTGGAGCCAGGCCGTCCAGGCACCAGCGCCGGCCGACGTTGTCGTGCAGTCACCTGGCCAACGTGCCGA
>JBBSVH010000027.1:0-23002 GCA_038233685.1 Lysobacterales bacterium
CACGAGCTGAGACACCGGGGCACGGCGCACCGATACCAGGTGTTCGTACCGTCAAGCCACGCCAAGGGCATGCCGCTGCCGGTGATCCTGTTCCTGCACGGCTCGGGCGAGCGAGGCAGCGACGGTGAGAAGCAGGTCGAGGTGGGCCTGGGGCCATACCTGCAGGAAAATCTCGAAGATTTCCCGGCGCTGGTCGTTTTCCCACAGTCCCCCGAGGGCGAATCCTGGGATGGAACGACGGCTGAAGTGGCCCTCGCGGCGCTTGAAGAAAGCATCGTCACCTACGGGGGCGATCGCAAGCGCGTGTACCTGAGCGGCATGTCGCGCGGCGGCTACGGCACGTATTCGATTGCCATGGCGCATCCGTCGCGCTTCGCGGCGCTGGTGCCGGTGTGCGGCGGTATTACCGCGCCAAGGCAGCGCGAATCACTGCAGGTGCAGGCCACTGCCGACAAGGCCGATCCGTTCGCAGCGGCCGCGGTGCAGCTGCACCACGTCCCCATCTGGATCTTCCACGGCGCTCTGGATGACGTCGTGCCGCCGGAGCAGTCCAGGCGGATGTTCGCGGCGCTGCAGGCGGCCGGTGGCGACGTACGCTACACCGAGTTTCCCGATGCCAACCACAACTCATGGGATGCGGCCTACCGGCATGATCCGATGTGGGCGTGGCTGTTCACCCAGCGTCTTCCCTAGGAACTCCAGGCCATGGCCGAGATCGTCAGCGACTACTTTTCACCAGGATGGCGAGAGCGAGCCATCGAATGCCCCTGCGGCTGGCGCGGGCACAGCCGGGAAATGCGCATGGAGCTGCAGGAAACGGTGACCGACTACGCGTGTCCGTCATGCGATGCAACCGTCCTGATCGTGACCCATCCGGACCTCGACCTGGTCAGGCGCGCCGCCGCAGCCGGAAACCAGGAGGCGTGCATGCAGCTGGAGATCGTGGAGGAAGCACAGCGGCATTTCGGGGCGCAAGAGTCACCACCGGAATGACGCAGCCAGACTCAGCCCAGCAGGGCTTCGAGCACGGCCATGCGGATCGCCACGCCGTTGCTCACCTGGCGCAGCACCAGTGACTGTGGCCCGTCGACGACCTCTCCGGTGATCTCCACGCCGCGATTGACCGGCCCCGGGTGCAGGACCACGGCATCGGGAGCCGCGCGCCGCAGGCGAGCCGCGGTGAGCCCGAAGGCGCGGTGGTAGTCCTCCACCGAGGCGACCAGCCCTTCCTCCATGCGCTCGCGCTGCAGCCTGAGCATCATCACGACGTCCACCCCCTCCAGCATCGCGTCGAAGTCCTCACCGGTGACGCAACCGTCAAGGGTGTGGTCGTCAGGCAGGAGCGCCGCAGGGCCGCACACGCGCATCTCGCCGGCACCCAAGGTGCGCAGAGCCTGCAGATCCGAGCGCGCCACCCGCGAATGAAGCACGTCGCCCACCATCAGCACCTTGAGCCGGGAGAAATCGGGCCCTTTGGACTGGCGCAGGGTCAACATGTCGAGCAGGCCCTGGGTCGGGTGGCTCTGGCGCCCATCGCCGGCATTGATCACGGTCGTGCCCTCGCCCGTGTGGGCCGCGAGCATCTCGGCAGCGCCGTCCTGCGGATGGCGGACCACGAAGCCGCGCACCCCCATCGCCTCCAGGTTCTTCAACGTGTCCAGCGCAGTTTCACCCTTGCGCGCCGATGACGTGGACGCATCGAAGTTCACCACGTCCGCTCCCAAACGCTGGGCGGCGATCTGGAACGAACTGCGGGTGCGGGTGGAAGGCTCGAAGAACAGGGTGCAGATGGTGGTTCCGCACAGCGTGCTGCGCTTCTGCGTTCGCCCCATCGCCGCATCGCGGATGTTGCCGGCGCGGTCCAGCAGCGCGCACAGCTGATCCCGCGACAGTCCATCCAGCGTCAACAGGTGGCGCATGCGCCCATCGGGGTCGAATGCCTGGGTCATTTCAAATCCTTGTGCAGAGTCATGTAACGGCTGATCCTGGAGTCATGCAGGAGCCTTCTCGCAGGCGTGCACGTAGAAAGGGCGATGCTTCATCTCAGATCTGTACCGCATCCTGTGGCGCGGCGAGCCAGCGCTCGATGATGACGGCCGCTGCGACCGCATCCAGCGCCGCGGCGTCGCGCCGGCGCTTACGCCCGCCAGCGCGGTCCAGTGCGAATCGCTGTGCCGCCTCGACAGAACTGGAGCGCTCATCGACGAGCACCACCGGCAGCAGGTAGCGCGCCTGCAGTTCGCGCGCAAACGCGTGGGCGCGCTTGCGAATCGGCTGGTCCCCGCCGTCCAGAGTCATGGGATCGCCCACCACCAACCCATCCGGGCGCCACTCCTGGCGCAGCTTGTCGATGGCGGTCCAGTCAGGGCCGTGGCCATGCACGTCGACAACGGCCAGTGCACGCGCGCCCACGCCGAAGGCGCTGCCCACGGCCACCCCGATGCGTCGGGCTCCCACGTCGAAACCCAGGACCGTGCCGTCAAGTTTCAACGGCGCCACCCCGGCCATCCAGGGGCAGCACCGGCCGCTCGCTCCGCCGCCTTGCAGCCGCGTTGTGGGAGCCGATCATGCGTGCCCGCTGTAGCCGGTCATGCGCGACATGTCGACGCCGATGCGTCCGCCTGCGGCCAGCCACCGCTGCTCCAGCGGCAGGTCGAAGAGCAGCTCCGGGTCGGCCGGCGCGGTCAGCCAGCTGTTCTCGCCCAGCTCAAGTTCAAGCTGGCCCGCGCTCCACCCCGCACAGCCCAGGGCCAGAACCGCGTGCTCGGGACCTTCCCCATCGGCCATGGCCTCGAGGATGTCGCGCGAAGTGGTCAGCGCGAGGCCCTCGCCGATCGACAGGGTCGAATCCCAACGGCGGTCCCCATCGTGCAGCACGAAACCGCGTTCCGGCAGCACCGGACCACCACTCAGGACCAGCTGGCGCGCGACATCATCGTCACGCGTCGTCAAGCTCATCTGGGCAAGCACCTCGCCCAGCGTGTACTCCGATGCGCGGTTCACGATCACGCCCATGGCGCCATCCACGTCATGCTGGCAGATCAGCGCCACACCCCGTTCAAAGTGCGGGTCATCGAGCGCAGGAAGCGCTACCAGGAGCTGGCTGGACAAGGTGCTGGAGGGTGCGGACATGCAGGCATTCTAGCCCCACTACGTTAAGCGCAAGACATGCAGCTCGCCTCCTCCGCTGCATGTTCCGCACGCTGCCGAGGCAACCCCGACACCGCCGATTGGTGCCAGGAGACGAAGGCCGGATCGAACATCGCCGGATGGGTCGCGCCGCGGAGCACTGCTCTATCGGCCCGGAGCTTGCACCCCGCCCATTTCCCCGCCGCCACGAAAAAGGGGCGGTTGCCCGCCCCTCAATCGTCCCGCCGCAGCGCTGATCAGCGCGCTTCGGCCACTTCCACGCCGTCCATGCCCTGGGCCAGGGTACGGGCGTCACCGCCCTGGGCCAGCTTGATACGCAGCCGCACCTCGTTCTGCGAGTCGGCGTAGCGCAGTGCATCCTCGTAGGAAATCTCGCCGGCCTGGTAGAGCTCGAACAGGCTCTGGTCGAAGGTCTTCATGCCCAGGTTGGTGGACTCCTTCATCACTTCCTTGAGCTTGTGGATCTCGCCTTCGCGGATGTAGTCCTGGATGAGCGGCGTGCCGAGCATGATTTCCATCGCCACGCGACGCGCCTTGCCGTCGGGCGTCGGGATCAGCTGCTGGGCGACCACGCCCTTGAGGTTCAGCGACAGGTCCATCAGCAGCTGGTTGCGGCGGTCCTCGGGGAAAAAATTGATGATCCGGTCCATCGCCTGGTTGGCGTTGTTCGCGTGCAGCGTGCACAGCACCAGGTGGCCGGTTTCGGCGAAGGCGATGGCGTGATCCATGCCTTCGCGGGTGCGCACCTCGCCGATCATGATCACGTCCGGCGCCTGGCGCAGGGTGTTCTTCAGCGCGGCATCCCAGCTGTCGGTGTCGATCCCGACTTCGCGCTGGGTGATGATGCAGCCCTCGTGCTTGTGCACGAATTCGCTCGGGTCCTCGATGGTGATGATATGGCCGGTCGAATTCTGGTTGAGGTAACCGATCATGGCGGCAAGGGACGTCGACTTGCCGGTGCCGGTGGCGCCGACGAAGAAGATGATGCCGCGCTTGGTCATTGCCAGGGTCTTAATGATCGGCGGCAGGTTCAACTCTTCGACAGTCGGGATCCGGCCTTCGATGCGACGCAGGACCATGCCCACCTGGTTACGCTGGTAGAAACAGCTGACCCGGAAGCGGCCGACGCCGGACACGCCGATGGCGAAGTTGCACTCGTGGGTCTTTTCAAACTCCTCGCGCTGCGCGGGCGTCATGACGTTGAGCACCAGGTCGCGGCTCTGCTGGCTGGTCAGCGGCGTCTGGGTAATCGGCGAAATCTTGCCGTGCACCTTGATCGAGGGCGGCATGCCGGATGTGATGAACAGGTCCGACGCCTTCTGGTGCGCCATGAGCTTGAGGAACGAAGTGAAATCGATGGTGCTCATACTGTTTTTCTCCGGAGTCCGATAACCGCGAACCGGTAACCGGGTGGCTGGGGCGATGAATTACCGCCGGCTGCCGGAGTGCGGCAACCGGAGGTACTCGTCACTCGAACAGGCGCTTGTCCTTGGCATAGTCCTTGGCCTGGTTGCGCGTGATCAAGGCGCGCTTCACCAGGTCCTGCAGGTGCTGGTCCAGGGTCATCATGCCGGACTGCTGCCCGGTCTGGATGGCCGAATACATCTGCGCCACCTTGTCCTCGCGGATCAGGTTGCGAATGGCCGGCGTGCCCACCATGATTTCCCACGCGGCCGTCCGTCCACCACCGATCTTCTTCAGCAGCGCCTGCGAGATCACCGCGCGCAGCGACTCGGACAGCATTGAGCGGACCATCGGCTTTTCACCGGCGGGGAACACGTCGATGATGCGGTCGATGGTCTTGGCCGCCGAGCTGGTATGCAGGGTGGCGAACACCAGATGTCCGGTCTCCGCGGCGGTCAGCGCCAGGCGGATGGTCTCAAGGTCGCGAAGCTCGCCAACCAGGATGTAGTCGGGATCCTCGCGCAGCGCCGAACGCAGCGCCTCGTTGAAACCGTGCGTGTCTCGATGCACTTCGCGCTGGTTGATCAGGCACTTCTGCGAGGTGTGCACGAACTCGATCGGGTCCTCGACGCTGAGGATGTGCCCGTACTCGTTCTTGTTGATATGGTCGACCATCGCGGCCAGCGTCGTCGACTTGCCCGAGCCGGTCGGACCGGTCACCAGGATCAGGCCCTGCGGCTGGTCGATCAGCTGCCGGAACAGCGGCGGGCAGCCCAGGTCTTCCAGGGTCAGGACTTCTGACGGAATGGTGCGGAACACCGCACCGGCGCCGCGATTCTGGTTGAACGCGTTGACGCGGAAGCGCGCCAGGCTGGGAATCTCGAAGGAGAAATCGACCTCGAGGAATTCCTCGTAGTCGCGGCGCTGCTTGTCCGACATGATGTCATAGACCAGCGCATGCACCTGCTTGTGGTCAAGCGCGGGTATGTTGATACGTCGCACGTCGCCGTCGACCCGGATCATCGGCGGCAAGCCGGCTGACAGGTGCAGGTCCGACGCTTTGTTCTTGACCGAGAACGCCAGTAATTCGGCGATATCCATACGCTGCTCCCCCAGTTGCTGCGGCTTGTGGAACAAGACCCCCGGCCGGCAGTATAGCGCCGTTGCCGCTTTTACAAACGGTTGGACGGACATGCTTTCCGAGCGCCTCAAAGACACCCTGCAAAGCCTTGAAAACGCGGGGCTGGCCTCGCATCGGCCAACCCCCAAACTGCTTGCGGTATCAAAGACCCGATCCGCCACGGCGGTCGCCACCCTGGCCGGTGCGGGGCAGCGTGCGTTCGGAGAAAACTATGTTCAGGAAGCGCAGGCAAAAGCTATGGAGCTGGCGTCGCTGGAGCTCGAGTGGCACCTGATCGGCCACCTGCAATCCAACAAGGCTGAAATCGCCTCGACCATATTCGATTGGGTGCAGACGGTGGACCGTAGCAAACTGGTCACTGCCCTGGCGAAATACCGGCCGCCCGCTGCGGCGCCGCTGAACGTGCTCATCCAGGTCAACATCGATGACGAAGCCAGCAAGCATGGCTGCAAGCCGGGCGATGTGTCGGCGCTGGCCAGGTCGATTGCGCAGCAACCAAGGCTACGGCTGCGCGGGCTGATGGCAATACCCGCACCGCATCCGGATCCGGAACGGCGGCGTAATGCCTTTCGACACATGGCCGCACTGTTGAAGGAAATAGCCGGGGAACATGAGCACGTGGACACGCTATCCATGGGCATGAGCGACGATTACGCGCTGGCAGTTGCCGAGGGTGCGACCATGGTGCGGATCGGGTCCGCCCTGTTTGGCGCCCGGCATCCAGAAGACGAGGACTCCAAATGACTGAGCTCGACAACGTTGCATTCATCGGCGGCGGAAACATGGCGCGCAGCCTGATCGGCGGCTTGATCGCGCGCGGTGTCACGGCCTCTTCCCTGCGGGTGGCCGAGCCGATCGCTGCACTGCGGGATTCTCTGGCCAGGGATTTCGGCGTGCAGGTCTTCGAAAGTGCCCACGACGCCGTCGACGGTGCAGGTGTCTGGCTGCTCGCCGTGAAGCCGCAGGTCATGCGTGGCGTCTGCGAGCAGCTGTCGGGCAGGGCGCGCGAATCTCGGCCGGTGGTGGTATCGATCGCCGCGGGGATCACCGCCGGTCAGCTGCAGCGCTGGCTGGGCAAGGACGTGCCGATCATTCGCAGCATGCCGAATACCCCGGCCCTGCTGGGCGCCGGGGTCACCGGCCTGCACGCCACACCGCAGGTGGACGACAACGGACGCAGCCAGACAGAGACACTGCTGGCGAGCGCCGGCAAGACGGTCTGGATCGAAGACGAGGCCTTGATGGACGTCGTGACCGCGGTATCGGGCAGCGGTCCCGCGTACATCTTCCTGATGGCCGAAGCCATGGAAGCGGCGGCGCTCAAGCGCGGGTTGCCACCTGCCGCGGCCAGGACACTTGTGCTTGAGACCGTGCTCGGGGCGGCCCGGATGCTGGTCGAATCGGAGGAGGACCCGTGCGAACTGCGGCGCCGGGTCACATCGCCCAACGGCACTACCCAGGCCGCCATTGAAGCCTTTCAGGCCGGTGGCCTGGAAGCGCTGGTCGATGACGCCATCGGTGCGGCCGCAAAGAGGGGCGGCGAGCTGGCCGCGGCGAACGACGCCTGACCGTTTATTCCTTGCTTCATCCAGCAACACCTGCAGGAGCACCATGAAAACCTTCCTGATGAGAACCGCATCGACGCTTGGCCTGGTCCTGCTGCTGGGCGGGTGCGCACGCGGGGAACAGGCACGGCCTGCCGACCTGGTTGCGCCAGCGCAAGGCTCGACAGATTTCGGGAGCATGCGTGTGCGCTACAACGCGCTGCCGACCTCGAGCATCAGCGATGCAATGGCCCGCGAATACGGGGTCACCAAAGACCCCTCCACCGCCCTTCTCTTCGTGGCGCTGCGTCAGGTCCAGGGGGGTGAGGAAAATAACGCCGAAGGATCGGTGACCGCGACCGCCTACGACCTGCAGGGCGCACGACAGGAGATCAGCTTCAAACCGGTGACCGTTGGCGAGTACACCGACAACATCGGGGTGGTCGCGGTGAGTCCGCGCAACACCTACCGCTTCGAACTGCAGGTGGCGGTCGAAGGACGCACGCAGTCAGTGGAGTTCCAGCGTAACTTCTGAGACCGCGTGTTGCTTCGGGATCAGCGCTTGTCGGCGGACCATGCCTGGATAATGCGCGCCATTTCACGAACGCCATCGGTCAGCGCCGCAGGCCCGGGCTGCAGGATCAGCGGTGACTTGATCTCGTGCAGCTGGCCATCACGCACCGCCGGAATCGCATGCCAGCCATCGCGCGCGGCCACTTTCTCGGGGCGAAACTTCTTCCCGCACCATGAGCCCATGATGATGTCCGGTGCGCGTCGGATCACCTCGCTGCCGTTGGCCAGGATCCGGTTCTTCGCCAGCGACTCGGCCGCCAGCTCCGGGAAGATGTCGTCACCGCCGGCGATGCGCAGAAGCTCCGCCACCCAGCGTATGCCGGTGATGTGCGGTTCATCCCATTCCTCGAAGTACACCTTGGGCCTGCGTGGAAGCATTGCCGACGTGGCCTCGATCTCATCCAGGCCTTGTTGAAGCCGATCGGCGTACGCATCGGCGCGGGCTGATGCTCCCACCAGTGCGCCCAGCCGGCGCACGTAATCCACGATGCCCTCGACGCTGCGATGGTTGGAGATCCACACCTCCACGCCACTGCGGATGAGATCGGCCGCGATGTCGGCCTGGATGTCGGAGAACCCGATCACCATGTCCGGCTCGAGCTTGAGGATTTCGCTGATCCTGGCCGAGGTGAAGGCGCTGACCTTCGGCTTCTCCCTGCGTGCTGCGGGCGGACGCACGGTGAACCCGCTGATGCCGACGATGCGGTGCTGCTCGCCCAGCGCGTAGAGCGTCTCGGTGGGCTCCTCGGTCAGGCACACGATCCGCTGCGGCCCAACGCTCATTGCAATGCGCACCCGTGGAAGTGGTTTCGCTTCACGGATACAACATCCGCTTGGTCCACTGGCCGTCGGCTCCGCGCTCGTAGCGATGCCGCTCGTGCAGGCGGAACTTCGCGCCGTACCAGAATTCAATGGCATCAGGCACCACGCGCACGCCGCTCCAGCCGTCAGGGCGCGGCACGGGAAGCCCGTCGAAACGGGCCTCCACCTCGGCGATTCGCGACTCGAACTCGGCCCGGGACGCCAGGGTTTCCGACTGCGCCGACGCCCACGCGCCGATCTGGCTGGCGCGAGGGCGCGAGGCGAAATAGGCGTCGGCGATGTCATCGGCGACCGTTTCCGCCGCACCTTCGATCCGCACCTGGATGCCTGCCTCGCGCAGACTGCGCCACAGGAACAGCAGCGCCGCCTGCGGATTGGCGGCGAGTTCCCGGCCCTTGTGACTGTGCAGGTGGGTGTAGAACACAAAGCCTTCCGTGTCGAAGGATTTCAGCAGCACGGTTCGCGCCGAAGGACGACCGGCCACGCTGGCCGTGGCCACGGTCATGGCGTTGTGTTCGATTTCACGCTCGCTGGCCTTGGCTTCGGCGAACAGCGTCGCAAAGGTATCTAGGGCTTCGGTGTACCGGTCGGTCATGGCGCGGGGGGCTCCAAAGAACATCCAGCCGCGGTCGCGGTTGGCGTTGCGCTATTGTCGCCTGCATGACGGCTTTGCCGCACGCACACGGTGAGTCAGGCTTCCCTCCGTGGCTGGTCGAGGCGGCCTTGCACGAGGCTTTGCCGCGTGTTCGCCGCCCTTCGATATTCGGCATCTCCGGGGTGCAGGGAAGCGGGAAATCGATCCTGGCACGGCAAATGAGGGCGCTTGCCCGGCAGCGCGGCCTGCGCGTCGCGGTGCTTTCGCTGGATGATTTCTATCTGCCTCGCGCATACCGTCGCCTGATGGCCGGCCAGGTACATCCGCTACTTGCCAACCGCGGTCCGCCCGGCACGCATGATGTGCCGCTGGCAATGCAGGTCATGTGCGAGCTGCGCGCCGGAAGGCCTGTGTGTCTGCCCCGCTTCGACAAGCTCGCCGACGAGCGCATTGCCGAATCGAAATGGCCGCGGATCGACACCGTGGTCGACGTTGTGATCCTGGAGGGTTGGATGCTGGGGGTACCACCGCAGCCTGGCTCGGCGCTCGCAACACCCGTCAACACGCTTGAGCGCGAAGACGATCCGGAAGCAACCTGGCGGAGATGGTGCAATGACGAACTTGGCGCGGGCTATCCCGAGTTGTGGGGCCAGATCGACGTACTTTGGTACTTGCAGGCACCCTCGTTCGAGGTGGTGGCGGGATGGCGCTGGCAGCAGGAGCAATCGATGCGGGCTAACTTACCACTGCGGCCGGGAATGACCCGGCACGAGCTGGAACGCTTCGTACAGCTGTTCGAACGGGTCAGTCGCCACGCATTGGCTGTGTTGCCCTCGCTGGCCCAGCGGGTCATCGAGCTGGACAAGGATCGCCAGCCATTGCGGCGCGACCGCCTGGGCCGCGCGCCGTGACCGGGTTACTGCACCACGAACGTGATGCGCAGATTGACCCGCCACTCGGTGATGTTGCCGGTCTCGTCGGTCACCACCTTGATTTCGCTGACCCATGCTCCCTTGATGCCCTTGACGGTCTCGGCGGTCTTTTTCAAGCCTGTCCTCACTGCATCCTCGACGCTGGTCTTGGAGGAGGCGTTGACTTCGATGATCTTGGCAATCGACATGATGGAATCCTTGCGGCAATGACGGCGTGACCGTCGGATTCGCCAACGTATACCCGCCACCGTTAATGCCCTGCTACGAGCCGCAGCCCGGTGATAGCATCGGCGGACCATGAATCCCGCACCCAACCTGATCCTCGTCGGCCCCATGGGCGCCGGCAAGACCTGCATCGGCAGGCGTCTTGCCGAGCGCTGCGGACTGCGTTTCATGGACGCGGACGAAGCAATCGTGGAACGCACCGGCGCGGCCATCACCACCATTTTCGAGCACGTGGGCGAAGCCGGTTTTCGCGAGCGAGAAAAGGCCGCGCTGCACCAGCTTCTGGCGCAGGATGGCCTGCTGATATCCACCGGTGGCGGGTCGGTTCTCGATCCTGGGAACCGTACACGGATGCGCGAACGCGGCTTCGTGGTCTACCTCCGGGTGAGCGTGGAGGCGCAGCTCAAACGCCTCGGGCGCGACCGCACTCGCCCTCTGCTTCAACGCAGTGACCGCGCCGAAGTGCTGGGTGAGCTGGCGACCATCCGCGAGCCGCTGTACGAACAGCTCGCAGACATTTCCCTGGACACCGACGGCCTGTCTCCCACCGCAGCATGCGCCGAACTGACCCGAATGCTGGCGACCCGGTGGCAGCGCAGCGAGCACTCGGCATGAGCGCGGTGCGCAGCGTCGAAGTAGGCGGCCAGCAACCCTACCGGATCCAGATAGGGCCCGGGCTGCTGGGCCAGGGCTCCCAACTCGCAGCACACATCCGCGGGCGTCACGTCCTGATGGTCAGCGACTCCAGCGTCGCTCCGCTCTACGCCGCGATCCTGCGCGAGGCGCTGCACGCGGCGCGTAGTGAACTGCTGGTCGGAACCTTCATCCTCCCCGCAGGCGAAGCATCCAAGAACATGCGGGGATTCAGCGCGGCCATCGACGCGCTGGCCACGCTGGGTGCCACGCGCGACGCCTGCGTCTTCGCGCTGGGCGGCGGCGTTGTCGGCGATCTGGCCGGGTTCGCGGCCGCGTGCTGGATGCGCGGCATCGACTGCGTGCAGTTGCCGACCACGCTGCTGTCGATGGTGGATTCCTCGGTTGGCGGCAAGACGGCCATCGACACCGCGCACGGGAAGAACCTGGTCGGTGCCTTCCACCCGCCGCGGGCAGTCTTCGCCGACACCGACACGCTGCGCACGCTGCCGCTGCGCGAGCTCCGTGCCGGCATGGCCGAGGTGATCAAGTACGGCGCCATCGGCGATGCGGCCTTCTTCGACTGGCTCGATCGTCGCCGCACCAGCTTGCTCGGCGGTGAGGAGGAAGCCGTGTCCGAAGCCATCGCACGCAGCTGCGAGCACAAGGCCGCCATCGTGGCTCGCGACCCGCTTGAACGTGGTGAACGCGCGCTGCTGAATTTCGGCCACACCTTTGGCCACGCCATTGAAACCGAGCAGGGTTACGACGAGCTCAATCACGGCGAGGCCGTGGCGATAGGCATGGTGCAGGCGGCGCGCCTGTCATCGTTGCTGGGCATGGCGGACGCGGGCGACGCCGAGCGCCTGTCCTGCCTGCTGCGCGACTACGGCCTGCCCACCGAAGTTCCGCCCGGGCTGCAGCCCGGAGCGCTGCTCTCTCGCATGCGCCTGGACAAGAAGAACCTCGCCGGCAAGCTGCGGCTGGTCCTGTGGCGTGGCCTGGGCCGGGCGGAGGTCGTGGCCGATGTCGAGGAACGACACGTAATGAAGGTGCTCAGCGGCTAAAATGCCGCCATGCGCGTTTATCTCCAGCAACGCCCCACCGCGGGCGAATCCCCCCGCTACGTCCAGCTGACCCTGCAGCCGGACCTGTTCGGCGGGTGGGAACTCCTGCGGGAAACCGGGCAGCTGGGCGGTCGCGCGCAGTTGAGGCGCGAACAGTACCTGCTGCAGCACGAAGCGACTGCCGCGTTCGAGAAGGCGCGTGACGGCCACGTCAAGCGTGGCTTCCAGGTGACATTCGTGCGCGGCGCCGACGCGCCCAAATGACCTTGCCCACTCATCCAGCCGTGGAAACCCGATGACCCCCTTGAAGAACGACCGCCTGCTGCGCGCGCTCAAACGCCAGCCCGTCGACTGCACACCCGTCTGGCTGATGCGCCAGGCCGGGCGCTACCTGCCCGAGTACCGCGCCACCCGCGCGCGCGCCGGCAGTTTCCTGGCCATGGCCAAGAATCCCGATCTGGCCTGCGAAGTGACCCTGCAGCCTTTGGCGCGTTTCGACCTGGACGCGGCGATCCTGTTCTCCGACATCCTGACCATTCCCGACGCGATGGGCCTGGAGCTGTACTTCGTCGACGGCGAGGGGCCGAAATTCCGCAACACAGTCCGCAGCGCGGCGGACCTTGGCAAGCTTGGTGTGCCGGACATGGAAACCGATCTGCGCTACGTGATGGATGCAGTGCGGGTGATACGGCGCGAGCTGGACGGCAAGGTACCGCTGATCGGCTTCTCCGGCAGCCCCTGGACCCTGGCCTGCTACATGGTCGAAGGCGGCGGCAGCAAGGACTTCGCCCGCATCAAGGCGATGGCGCTCAACGATCCCGAGACGCTGCACGGGCTGCTCAAGGTCAACACAGATGCTGTGATCGCCTACCTCGCCGCGCAGCGCGGGGCCGGCGCGCAGGCGCTGCAGGTGTTCGACACCTGGGGCGGCGTGCTCAGCCCGGCGATGTACCGCGAGTTCTCCCTGCCCTACCTGGAGCGTATCGCGCGCGAACTGCCTCGCGGCGATGGCGACGAGCGGACCCCGCTGATCCTGTTCGGCAAGGGCAATGCCGCGCATCTGGAGGCCCTGGCCGCCACGGGGACCGAAGGGGTTGGCGTGGACTGGCTGGTGGAGATTGGCGAGGCGCGTCGCCGCACCGGCGGCCAGGTCGCCCTGCAGGGAAACCTGGATCCGGCCGTGCTGTACGGCGAACCCGACGCGATTCGCCAACAGGTGGGCCAAGTGCTGGCGAGCTACGGCGAAGGCCCCGGCCATGTCTTCAACCTGGGCCACGGCATGTCGCCGGACATGAATCCCGACCACGTCGGCGTGCTGGTGGAGTCTGTGCATGAGCTCTCGTCGCGTGCGATCGCCTAGCCGCCGTCATTTGCGGAGCCGCCGGGACGGGCATGCGTACTTCGGGATCGTGTTGCTGTTATGCCTGGCACAGGTTGAATCGGCCGATGCCAGGGATGCGCGTGCTTCGGGCGAACTGCCCGGCGCTACCGATGCGTCCCTTGCTGCCCAGCCAACGCTGCAGCTTGGGCAGTCCCGATTCCCCGAACTGCTCATGCACTTGCCCCGGTTGGACCAGGCGGGCAGCCGCGTGGCGCTGGCGTGCGACCAGATTCGCGCGCGCAGGCTTGACGAGCTGGATCCCACCTGGAAGCGGGCGGTTGACCGGATCCATCTCGAGTGCGAACCGCTTCCGTCGCTTGGCGATGGCGAGCCCGAAACAATAGCCACCGTCGTCACGGCCTACCTCAAGCCTGGGACCGCGCTGTTCCTGCAGGCACCGGTGGTCGAAGTGCGGTTGATGGACTCCGACCTGTGGAGCGATCACCAGTACGTGCTGGCTGCGCCCTACCCGGAACTCGCCGATGCGCTGCAGCGTCATCTGCTGACGCGCTGCGAAGCGGCACCCGTGGACAAGGCGATCCTGTCCCGTCGCGATTGCGTGGCGACGCGGAGCGAAGAGGGTCTGTTTGTTGCCGACCGCGCGGTGGGCGGAGCATGGGCCTATCCCGACCCCTTTGATGCGCGGCGCACGGTCTACGCCGAGGGTTGGGCGGAGTAGCGGGCAGAGAGTGGCAAACATTCCCCCGCTCTGGAACGACCTGGCGGCCGAAGAGAAGGCAATCGGAAGCCAGCGATGTGCATCGCCTTGCGCTCGCTACGGGCACTGCCGTGACTACCTGCCAGATACGTCGGTGATGTGCAGCCTTCGGCTTGAAAAGCCGGGCGGCGTGTCGCTGCGGTCCTTGCTGAATCATTCCGCCTCCCGCGGAGCAGCGCCCGGCTGCGAAACCTGAGCGGACGGCGGCATGACGCTGGCGACCGCCGCCGCCAGCATGTCCCCGGTCACCGGCTTGCGCAGGAAGCCGCCGAAACCCGCGGCCCGCGCCAACGGTTCGGCTTCCGCGTCGACCCGCGCCGTCACTGCCAGCAGCGGCGCGTTGAAGCCGCCCCGCCGCAACTGCCGGGCCAGCGCCAGACCGTCGAGGCCGGGCAGATCGAGGTCGAGCAGGGCCACGTCGAACTCATGCGCGGCGACGTGGGTGAGCGCCGTGAGCCCGTGGGGCGCGTGCCGTACCGCGTGGCCGCGGCTGCGCAACAGGCCGGAAATGACCTCCGCCACCGTCGGATCGTCTTCGACGAGGAGGATGCGCAGCGGCCGCAAGCTGGACTCGTCCACGGAAGCTGCCGCCGTCGGCTTTGCCGCCGGCAGCGGCAGGGTCACGGTGAAGCAACTTCCCACACCGGCCTCGCTCCGGGCGCAAATGTGTCCCCCCATCGCCACGGCCAGCTCCTGGCAGATCGCAAGGCCCAGGCCGCTGCCGCCATAGCGCGCGGCGGTGCGGGCACCCTCGGCCTGTTCAAAGCGCTGGAAAAGCCGCGCCTGCTGTTCCTCACTGATCCCCGGACCGCTGTCGCTGACCTTGAAGGCGATCGAGTTTCCGGCGTCGCACGCAACCTGGAGCCCGACTTCGCCCCGCTCGGTGAACTTGATCGCGTTGCCCACCAGGTTCAACAGGATCTGCCGCACCCGCATGGCGTCGCCCAACACGTGCTTCGGGGCCGCGACATCGATCGTTTCGACGAACGCGATACCGCGCTGGCGGGCGACTGGAGCGGTCAGGCCCGCCACCTCGGCAACCAGGGCGCGCAGCTCGAACACGTGCTGCTGCAGTTGCAGCTTGCCCGCTTCGATGCGGGCGATGTCCAGTGCGTCGTTGACCAGCCGCAGCAGGTGCGATCCCGCGTTCTGGATGGCTTGGGTGTAGCCGCGCTGCGTCTCATCCAGCGGCGTGGACAGCAGCAGCTCGCTCATGCCGAGGACGCCGGTCATGGGCGTGCGGACTTCGTGGCCGAGGGTCGCCAGGAACCGGGTCTTGGCCTGTGACGCCTGATCCAGCAGCTCGCGTTTGTGCCGCGCCAGCTTCACGGCAGTACGACGGCGTAGCCGTCTGCGATACAGCGCGCCAAACGCGATCAGCACCATCAATCCCAGCAGTGCAAAGCCGGCCATGCCCGCACCACTGCGCCACCACGGCGGAAGCACGACGAAAGCGATACGGTGCTCGTTCGACGCATTGCCGAGTACATCGAATCCCTGCATCCGCAACACATACTCTCCTGGCGGCAGCGCCGAGAAAGCGCGCTCCCCGCTGGCGCCCTGCTGCACCCACCCGCGATCGAATCCCTCCAGCCGCGACTGGTAGCGGTTGCCGAGCGGGTCGTCAAAAGACAACAGCCTTGCGCTCACCTGCAACTCGTGGTCCTGCGGTTGCAGCTTGAAACCGCCGCGCAGGGGGAGCGCAAGACTCTGATCGGCGCGCGTCACCTGCACGCCATCCAGGACCAGGGCAGGAGCCTGTGGGGGCAGGTCGGGCATGTGCGTGTCCACAAGGACCACGGAACCGTCGGCGGCACTGCCGACCAGCGCGCCGTCGTCCAGAAGAACCAGCGCGCGGTCGTTGAACTCCTGGCTGAGCAGACCATCGCGCACGCCAAACGTACGCACGTCATCATTGCCGGGATCGATGCGCAGAAGCCCGCGGCGCGTCGCCAGCCACAGCCGCTGGCGCGTGTCGACCTGCAGGCCCGTGGATTCAACCGCCGGGATGCCGGCCGATGCCGTCAATCGCCGGTCGGCGCGCCAGCCCCCCGCGTGCCTGCGCCACGACTCCAGTCCGGCAAGCCGGTGTACCCACAGCTGGTCAGTGCCCTGGAAGGCGAACGAAAATACCCGCTCGCCGACCTCGCCGATCATCGCGTCGAAGCGACGGGTCTGCTGGTTCCAGCGCAGCAGCCCCTGCGCCCCCGCCAGCCACAACTCACCGTCCGGTCCGACCTGGATCGATTCGGTATCCAAAGCCTGCAGGCCGTGCTCCGATCCGGCATCGACGTGGTCCAGGACCCTGCCGCTGTCTGGGTCGCGGCGCTGCAGTCCGCCGCCAAGGCTGGACAGCCAGAGACTGCCGTCGGCCGTTTGCGCCAGCCAGTCCACCGGCCCCGTCGCAGGCACCGGGTCCGCGCCGGTGGTGGTCCATTGGCGTAGGGCACCGTTGTCCAGCTGTATTCGCGTCAGGCCGTCATTGCGCCCGATCCAGAGTTGCCCCCGGTCGTCCTCGAGAATCGACAGCAGCCTTTCGTTGGCCAGCGCGTCGCGGTGCCAGCGCAGCCGCGACACAGCGCCGGTGGCCGTGTCCAGGTGTTCCACCGCGCCGGTGCTGCTGGTCAGCCATGCGCCACCGGCGCGCGCCGCAGCCACGCCACGGTAGAGCCCGCCGGCGAGACCCTGCGCCCTCGACAGCGCGGCAATTCGGCGCCAGTCAGCACGCAGGTAGCCCAATCCTTGCGTCGGCAGGCCCACCCACAGTCCACCGTCGGGCTGGCGCAGGATCGCCTGCAGTACCCGCCCCACGTCGCGGCCGTCCGCATTGTGCGCCGCCGGCACCGGAGCTTCATCTCCTTCGGTGCGCCACAGGCCGCCCTGGCCGCCGAGCCAGTGCTCGCCGTCCTCCGCGCCGACGATCGACAGGACGGCGTTCGGCCTCGCGAACATGGCCGACCATGCCGGGGCGCTCCACGCGCCGCCGGCATCGCGCGACCAGATGCCTGCGGAGGTACCCACCCACGTGCGTCCGTCATGGACGGTGATGGAATAGATCCTGGGCGAGTCCAGTCCGGGTAGTTCGACCCGCTGGAGTGAGGAGGCACCGTCGTAGCGGAGCAGCCCTGCGAGGGTTCCGACCCAGAGCCCGCCAGATCCATCGGGCGCCAGGCTCAACACGTGTTCCGAAGGCAGGCTGTCGGCACTTGATGCGCCCGGGTCGATACGGCTGATGGTGCCGTCGGCGTCCAGCCGGCACAGGCCGCTGCCGAAGCCTCCGAACCAGAGCGTGTCGCCCACGCTGGTGATCGCGAAGACATCGTCACCGCCCATCTGCGGATGGTCCGCAAGCCTGTAGTGTGTGAACACCCGGCGCTCGGCATCGAACATCGACAGGCCGCCGTTTTCGGTAGCCACCCACAGGCGGTCGCGCGCGTCGACGTGCAGCGCCTGCACCAGATTCCCCGGAAGTGACTGCGTGTCGTCGGCAGCGTGTCGCCAGACCCGGAATCCAACACCGTCGAAGCGCGCCAAGCCGTCCCAGGTCGCAATCCAGAGAAATCCCTTGCGGTCGCGGGCCAGCGCGGTGATCGTGGTGGAGGGCAGCCCGTCGGCCGCGTCCAGGACCCGGAAGCGCGGAATCTCCGGTACCGCCGCGCGCGTTGCCGCAGATGCCAGCAGGCATAGCAAAAAGAAAAGCCGCAGTTCCATGTGCCACCTCGATACGGCATCCGATGCCTCGGACATGGTCGCAACGGACCGTTGCAGGTGCAAGCGGGGTATCTTCGGAGACCAAGCCTAGAATCGAGACCGATGAGAATGCCCTCAGTCTTCAGACACCACGCGCTGCCGCTGGCTATCGTGCTGAGCTTCTGCGCAGTGACGCCGCAGGCGTGGGCTGGCAGCGCGGAATACGTGCTGGACCCCGTGCACACGCGGGTCATGTTCGCGGTGCAGCACGCCGGCTTCTCGAAGGCGCTCGGCACCATCTCCGGAAGCACCGGCGGACTGGTCTTCGATCCGCAGGACTGGACCAGCGCCAGGATCGACGTCAGCGTCCCACTACGGCAACTCGACCTCGGTGACGGCAAGTGGAACCGCGCCACCCTGGCCAGCAACCTGCTCGACGCTGCGACCTTCCCGACCGCGCGCTTCGTTTCCTCCCGGGTTGAGCGCCTTGAAGATGACCGCGCCTGCGTCGTCGGCATGCTCACGCTGCACGGCGTGACCCGCGAGGTGAAGCTGGACGTGGTGTTCAATGCGCTCGAGCGCCACCCGCTGCCGCCATTCCGCCGCACGGCAGGCTTCTCGGCCACGGCCACGATCAGCCGGTCGGATTTCGGCATCAGCGCGTGGAAGTCGATGATTGGCGACGAGGTGCAGCTGCGGATGGAAGTAGAGGCAGTGCGCGGCAGTTTCGCAGGCGCGGGCAGCGAGGCAGCGAACATTGCCGTTGACCAGACTCTGGAGGATGACTCCGACGCGAACGCGCTTCCGCCACCCGCCCCACTCGCCCCCCAAGCGGAACCGGAGCCGGAGCCGGAGCCGCTGCCGTGAGCCTGCGCAACACCGACGGGCAATGGGGCACGATCAGCAAGCTCCTGCACTGGCTGATCGTGGTGCTTATCCTGGTCATGGCGATCGTTGGCCTGGTCATGGGCGACCTGCCCAAGACCCCGAAGTATTTCTGGGTCTACACCGCGCACAAGTCGACCGGGATCACCATCCTTGCACTCGTGATAGTGCGTCTGGGCTGGCGCCTGTATGCGGGCGCGCCGAAACCTGTTCCGGGCACGCCGTCCTGGCAGGACCGTGTCGCGGTCACCACCCATGTGCTGCTGTACGCGGTGATCGTGGCCATGCCGCTGTCGGGATGGCTCTACGACTCGGCCAGCGGCCTGCGGCCTTTCCGCTGGTTCGGCCTGTTCGATATGCCGAAGCTGGTGGCACCCAGCGAGCGCCTCAGCGATCTCGCCCACGATGCGCACGAGTGGCTCTTCTGGGGAATCGTGGCGCTGGTGGGCCTGCATGCAGGTGCGGCCCTGTATCACCATCTGTTCCTGCGGGACGCCACCCTGCTGCGCATGCTGCCCGGCAGGCGCGCCGCCTCATCATCCCTGCGTCCGATTTCAGTGGGTGTCACGGCGCCCCAACCCAAACCACTCGAGGAACCCCCGCATGTCGCTTAAGTTCGCATCTCCCCTGCTGACGGCCGCCGCGCTTGTCACGATGCTGGCCACCCCCGCGGCCGCGGCCGCTGCCGACTACATCCAGGCGCCGGGTTCGGCGCTGGCCTTCGCCAGCCGCTACGACGGGGAGTTGTTCACCGGGCGTTTCGCCGGCTTCACCACCACCCTCAGCTTCGATCCGGCCAGGCTCGAGGGGTCAAGGCTGGACGTGGTGATTCCTCTGCTTCGCGCCAGCACGGGCAATGACGACCGCGACGCCACTCTTGCCGGCATCGACTTCTTCCACGTCGGCAAGTACGCACAGGCGCGTTACACCGCCACCAGCTTTCGCGCTATCGGGGGCGACAGGTACGCCGCCGACGGAATGCTGAGCCTGCGCGGGGTCAGCAAGCCGGTCACGCTCAGCTTCACCTGGACCCCTGGCGAGCAGCCGGTGCTGGTGGGCAAGGCCACGGTGAAGCGCCTGGACTTCAATGTGGGCGGTGGCGACTGGAGCGACACCGATCTGCTTCCCAACGAAGTCGCCATCAGCACGCGGGTGCTGTTCAAGCCGGCTCGGTAGCGATCAACTGGAGCCTGGTGCCAAGCCAGGTTCGTTCCCCGCACGACGGGCCGTGTCGGCGTCAAGCCACGCCTTGAGCGTGGCAGCATGGAATGGCCAGTCGATTTCCCGGCCGCTGTCGGCCTGTCGCAGCACAGGCACACGACCGCCGTAGCGCGCCTCCAGCCCCGGATCGCCATCGATGAACACGCTTTCGAAATCCGGCGCCCTGACTTCGGCCAATACCTCCAGGGCCAGGTCGCACAGGTGGCAATCGTCGCGCTGGAACAGGATCAGGGACATGACAGATTGATTCCTAGCCGCCAGGCCTGGTTGCCAGGACGGCGCATTCACCGCGGAAGCATAGAATAGCGGTCATGGCAGTCAGCACTTTCGACCTCTTCAAGATCGGCATCGGTCCAAGCTCTTCCCACACCGTCGGCCCCATGCGGGCGGCGGCGCGCTTCGTCGCCCGCTGGCTGGAACAGCCGGGACGCCTGGGCGACGTCCATCGGATCCGCGCGGAAGTTTTCGGCTCGCTGGCCTTGACCGGTCGCGGCCACGGCACCGACAAGGCCGTGCTCATGGGCCTGGAAGGGCACTATCCGCACCTCATAGACCCTGACGTGATTCCCGCCGCGCTTGAGCGGATCCGGGGTGAAAAAACGCTGCGGCTGCAGGGCACGCATCCCATCGCGTTCGACGAAAAGCGCGACCTGCTGATGAATAAAAGGCAGAAGCTGCCGTACCACACCAACGGGATGCGCTTCACCGCGTTCGACGCCCATGGTGAAGTCATTGCCACTCGCGATTACTACTCCGTTGGCGGGGGCTTCGTGGTCAACCAGGATGATGCGGCCGAAGACCGGATCGTCGCCGATGCCACAGAAGTGGCCTATCCATTCAACAGCGGCGACGCGCTGCTGGCGCAATCCAGGCGCACCGGCCTGAGCATCGCGCAGATGATTTTCGAGAACGAGAAGTCGTGGCGTTCGGCGGACGAAATCAATCAGGAGCTTCGGGAAATCTGGAACGCGATGCAGAGTTGCGTCGCCCGCGGCATTCGCCAGGAAGGGACCCTGCCTGGCGGACTGCATGTCTCGCGACGTGCGCCTGCGCTGTACCGCGAGCTGTCGGGTACGCCCGAGGCCGCGATTCAGGATCCCCTGACCACGCTGGACTGGGTCAACCTGTATGCGCTGGCGGTGAATGAGGAAAACGCGGCCGGCGGGCGCGTGGTCACCGCTCCGACCAACGGGGCAGCAGGCATCATCCCAGCGGTGCTGCACTACTACGAGCGCTTCATCCCCGGCTCCAACGAAGCCGGCATCTTCACCTTCCTGCTCACCGCCTCGGCTATCGGCATCCTCTACAAGGAAAACGCCAGCATCTCCGGCGCGGAAGTGGGTTGCCAGGGTGAAGTGGGCGTGGCCTGCTCGATGGCTGCCGGCGGGCTGGTGGCCGCGCTTGGCGGCAACAGCAGCCAGATCGAGAATGCTGCGGAAATCGGCATGGAGCACAACCTCGGCCTGACCTGCGATCCGATCGGCGGGCTGGTGCAGATCCCGTGTATCGAGCGCAATGCGATGGGCGCGGTGAAAGCGATCAATGCCAGCCGCATGGCCATGCGCGGCGACGGCAAGCACAAGGTCTCGCTGGACAAGGTGATCAAGACCATGCGCGACACCGGCCGCGACATGCAGGACAAGTACAAGGAAACCAGCCGCGGCGGACTGGCTGTGAACGTCATCGAGTGCTGAGCGGCGGTACCCGCTGACCGCCCGCAAATCAGGTGCAACAAATGCACGCAATGCCTTGAATGATGCAACGTGCGTGGTGTCTGGCTCTGCTTCTCCTCCCTCCTCCTATTGCAACAGGTTTACGACGTCGTCCAGCAGGGCCGCGGCGGTGACTTCGGCGCCGGCGCCCGGTCCCTGGATCAGCAGTGGCTGGCGCGGATAGCGGTCGCTGTGGATCGCCACGCAGTTGTCGGTTCCGCTGCTCCCGATCAGGGCATGGTCCGCTGCCACGGCAACCAGCCCGGCATGGGCGGCGCCGGCCTCGATGCGCGCGATGAAGCGAAGCGAGCGTCCTGATCGGCGCGCTGCGGCCAGATGCTCGGCCAGCGGTGCATCCAGCTCGACCAGGTGCGCATCGCATTGGGATGCGTCCAGGCTCGCCAGCGACTCCGGGACCAGGGACCCGACGTGCACACGCCCAGGGACGATGGCGATACTGGCAGCGCGCGCCAGGATGAACAGCTTGCGCCGTACGTCCTCACCCGACAGGTCGACGCGCGGATCAGGCTCGGTGTAACCGGCCACGCAGGCCTCGCGCACCAGCGCCGAAAACGGCCTGGTGCCGTCGAACCGGTTGAACAGCCACGCCAGCGATCCGGATAGCACGCCCTCGATCCGATGGATGCGATCGCCTCCTCGGACCAGCGCGCGCAGGCTGCTCAGCAGGGGCAAGCCTGCACCGACAGTCGCGCTGTCGCCATAGCGCGCGCCGGTCTTGCCCTGTGCATGGGCTATCGAGGCGGCACGCGACGCGTCCGCGCCCGAACCAAGCTTGTTGGCCGTGACCACGTGCACCCCTCGTGCCAGCCATCGGGCATGCCAATCGGCGACGCGGTCGCTGGCCGTGGCATCGACAACGATGTCACCGCGACGCAGGGCGACGGCATGGCCCCACGGGGGAACAGCCTGCAGACCGCAACGCGCTGTAGCATTCGCAGCATCAAGGGCCATGGACGGCCCGCTCTGGCAATAGTCGAGTGCCCGCGAATTCGCGAGCCAGGCGAAGTCCGGCACCCGGATCCCGCGCTCCTGCAGGCGACGGTGACGCGCCACGAATGCGCTGCCGACCACGCCGGTACCCAGCAGCGCCAGTCGCGGCACCGGCACCGAGCGTCCTGCCGTACTGATCCTGATTCTGGTCACGCCGGTCACGCGTCAACCGCGTCACGTGCAGCGGCTCTGTGGGCGACCTGGCCCGAACGCTGCGCGCGCTCGAGCCCGGCTGCAAGATCCGCCACCAGGTCCTGCGTTGACTCGATGCCTACCGAAAGCCGCAGCAGACCGTCGG
>JBBSVH010000028.1:0-22785 GCA_038233685.1 Lysobacterales bacterium
ACCTCTGAAGGCGAGGCTGTGATGACCAGGTTCGCCACCATGCGGGCCGGCCCGCGCGGCGCGGACACCCCCACCCACACCATTTAAGTCGCCGTCCCCTGCTTGGCTGCGCACGCTTCGCCATCGCCAGCATGAGATAGCTTGCCCTCAGCCGCTGAATCGCGGCCTTGGCCGGGTCACACGGCGGGTTCGCGCAGGGCTGCGGAATCCCAGCCTGGCCTCGGAGCAAAACGGTCACCGTAGCGTCCCTGCAGCGCACGCAGCTTCTCCACCAGCGCATCCGCACCGGCAGCCTTGATGTACTCGATGGGCCCGCCGCGAAAAGGAGCGAAGCCGGTACCGAAGATCACCCCTGCGTCGAGCAGGTCGCCGTCCGCCACGACCCGGTCGTGCAGGCAGGCCACGGCTTCGTTGAGCAGCGGCAGTATCAGGCGGTCCTCGAGATCCGCTGGTGCCTGGTAGTCCTTCGGCACTTCAGGTTTCACGGCCTTGCCATCGTCCCACTGGTACAGGCCCTGCCCATCCTTCTTGCCGCGCTTGCCTTGCTCGGGCGGCGTATCCAGCGCAGCCGGGATCGGCAAGCCCAGGAATGGCGCCAGTTCCTTGCCGACGCCCGACGCTACGTCGAGGCCAACGGTGTCGATCAGTTCGATCGGTCCCATCGGCATGCCAAACTTCACTGCGGCCCTGTCGATCACCGCACCGGGAATGCCCTCCGACCATGCCGTGACCGCCTCCAGCATGTACGGGAACAGCACCCGGTTGACCAGGAAGCCGGGGGTCCCCGCAACCGGCACCGGCAGCTTGTCCAGCGCTTTGCAGAATGCCGCCAGCCGTTTTTCGGTCGCGGGGTCCATGGCGTCGTGGTGGATGATCTCGACCAGCGGCATCAGCGCGACCGGATTGAAATAGTGCAGGCCAGCGAACTGCGCCGGTCGCTGGATGTGTCCGCGCAGTTCGGTCAGCGGGATAGACGAGGTGTTGGTGGTGAGGAGCGCGTCCGGCTTCATGCGCGGCTCCAGCGTCTGGTACAGCTCGCGCTTGGCCTCGGGATTCTCGATGATCGCCTCGATCACCAGGTCAGCGTTCGCCACGCCGCCTCCCTCCAGGTCCGCTTTCAGTCGTGCCGCCACCGCCGGACGTTTGGACTCGTCTTTCACGCGCTTGGCAAAAAGCTCCTGGGCGCGCTCGATGGCCGGATCGATGAAGCGCTGCTCGCGATCCTGCAGGGTCACTTCGAAGCCCTTGTAGGCCGACCATGCGGCAATGTCGCCGCCCATCACGCCCGCGCCAACCACATGCACACGGGTGATCCCGTGATCCTTGCCACCGAGGGCCTTCAGGCGCTCGGTCAGAAAGAAGATGCGGACCAGGTTGCGTGCGGTCGGCGTGCTTGCCAGCTTGACCACCGCCCGACGCTCCGCTTCCAGGCGCGACTGGATGCCGCCGCCGCCATTGCGCTGCCACGTGTTGATCAACGCGTACGGCGCGGGGTAATGCTCCCGGCGCGCCTTGCGTGAAACCTGCTTGGCCATCTGTGGCGCCAGCACCTGGCGTGCGGGCCACGTGTTGCTGAGCCAGCCCATCGCGCGCTGGCTGAAGGCGCGCTGCGCTCCCTTCTGCACCAGGGCCAAGGCCGCATCCAGCAGCAGTGCGGGTTCGACCACCTTGTCCACCAGCCCCATTGCCTTGGCCGCCGCAGCCGAGACGGTTCTGCCAGTGAGCATCAGGTCCATGGCGGCCGGCGCGCCAATCAGCCGAGGCAGGCGTGCGCTGCCACCCCAGCCGGGGAAAATGCCGAGCTTTATTTCTGGAAGGCCCAGTCGGGTGGAAGCGTCGCTGGAGGCCACGCGGTAGCGGCAGGCCAGTGCAATCTCCGTGCCGCCGCCCATGCAGTGTCCATGGATCGCCGCGACGGTGGGGCAAGGTAGCTCGGCCAGCTTCTGGAACACCTGCTGCCCGCGCCGGATCGCATCGCTCACCGTGCCTTTGCGGTCGAACTCCTGGAATTCCTTCAGGTCGGCGCCGGCGATGAACCCTGCACTCTTCGCCGAGCGAATCACCACGCCCTTGGGCGGATCGATAAGGATACGTTCGACCAGGTCACCCAGCTCGATCAGGACATCCTGGGACAGCGCGTTGACTGGTGCTCCCTGGCGATCAAGGCTGAGCACCACGATCCCGTCGTCACGAAGATCCGTCTGCCAGTGACTGAATCGAAGTCCGTCGAAGCTTGCCGCCATGGCGTGCCCATCCGTTTGCGTATGGAATAGACGACTATCATCCCGAGGTTGTTTAACCCACGTCAAATCCCCACTCTGGAAGTAGCGGCTTTGCGAAAGCCGCAGTGCCTGCGATGGGGCGCAATACGACCAGATGACGGCGCCTTGCGCTTGCACTGGAACTTTCTTCCGCAGTAGCGGTCACAGTGCTCGGCCAGCCGCCGAGACGACAGGAGTGCGTCCCGGCATGGCCGATGTGGACGAGAAAACAGGGACGTCGCAGGAACTGGACCTCGAGCTGGTCAAGCGGGTGCAGGCTGGCGACAGCACGGCGTTCGATCTTCTGGTGCGCAAGTACCAGCACCGGATCATCGCGCTGATCGGCCGCTACATCCATGACTGGAGCGAATGCCAGGACGTGGCCCAGGACACTTTCATGCGCGCGTACCGCGCGATGGGGAACTTCCGTGGTGATGCGCAGTTCTATACGTGGTTACACCGGATCGCAGTGAATACAGCCAAGAATCACCTGGTGGCCAGCAAGCGGCGGCCGCCAAACGCCGATATCGATGCCGCTGATGCCGAGCAGTTCGACACTGGCGCACGGTTGCGTGACACAGATACCCCCGAGCGAGAGCTCATGCGGCAGGAAATGGAACGCACGGTCATGAAGGCGGTTGAAGGGCTTCCGCAAGAGCTTCGCGCCGCCATCAACATGCGGGAGGTCGAAGGCATGAGTTATGAAGCGATTGCCCAGAGGATGGATTGCCCTATCGGCACGGTACGCTCGCGAATCTTTCGGGCGCGCGAGGCGATCGATGCCTTGCTCGGCCCCCTGATCGACACCCCCAGCGCCACCCGCGAGCGCCACCGGCCGTGAGCACATTGAAAAGCATGGGCATTGAACATCATGAGCATTGAGAAGATCGACCTGCATTACCACCAGCAGCTGTCGGCGCTGATCGATGGCGAACTCGCGCCTGACCAGGCGCGTTTCCTGTTGCGCCGTCTGCAGCATGACGAGGAGCTTGCTGGCTGCGTCGGTCGCTGGCAGATGCTGGGCGATACCTTGCGAGGCAATGCCATCGCCCCAGCGCCGGAAGGGGTCTCGGCGCGCGTGGCCGCGGCGGTTGCGGCCGAGACGCAGGACACTGCATTGCCCCGGAAAACCGGAAATGCACGACGGGCGATGTGGGGCGGTGGAGCGCTTGCGGCGTCGGTGGCGGCGGTCGCGCTGTTCATCTCGGCACCCCAGGCGCCCGATGAGATCGATCCGGTGCGGTCCCGTGTGGTAACAACCCAGCCTGCCGCGCCCGATCCGCTATCGCCGGCCATCGCGAGTGCCACCGGCGCCGCCGCATCGGCTTCTGCGGTGACAGCGGCCACCACCGCCGCGCCGCGGCCGACCGGCAGCGCCGCGCGGCGCAGTGCGACGCGGACCCGGCAGGCTGCGCGAGCGGCCGCCATAGCCGCGCAGGCTTCGGAACGCTCGGTTGCGAATGCGCCACTCCCGTTCATCCATTCGAGCGCTGCATCGTCGCCGGACAGCGCGACCGGCAACCCGTTCGCGATCGTCCGTCTGGACCCACCGGCTGCACGCCCTTGGCCGCGCACGGGCCTGCCCCAGTATTCCGGCAGTGCCTTCAACGCCGGATACCCGGTCGACCGCGCTTCGCTTGCGTTCTACCCGTTCGAGCCAAGGCTTGCGCCTGCCTTGCCACTCGCCGCGCCTGTCGACTCGCCCGGAGAAGACCAGTGACCGCTGCCATGCGCGGAAAATCCTACAGTCCCCTTCTTGACATCAGAGGTCCCCACGCATGATTCCTCGAGTTCGCAACGGCCTGCTGGGCCTTCTGGTCCTGGCCTCACCCCTGGCCGCCTGTGCGCAACCCCCCAGTGACGCAGCAGCTGCCGGCACGGCCCTACCGGCCTTGGCCCAGAGCAGTGCGCCGCAGATCGTGACCGGCCTTCCCGATTTCACCCGGCTGGTGGAGCAGGTGGGTCCCGGTGTCGTCAACATCGAAGCGATCAGCAGCGGGCGGCAAGCGACGCAGGGCGCGCAGCAGGACCCCGGTGACAACCAGCTCCCCGAGATCTTCCGCCGGCTTTTCGGGCCCGATTTCCAGATGCCCCCGGGCCAGCAGATGCCGCCGGGCCAGCAGGGGCCGGGCGGTGCCCGACCGCGCGGGCCGGGTCAGTCGCAAGGCACTGGTTTCATCATTTCGCCCGATGGCTACGTGCTGACCAACCATCATGTGGTGGTGGGTGCCGACAAGGTGACCGTGCGTCTGTCGGACCGCCGCGAGCTGGTTGCCGATGTCGTCGGAAGCGACG
The DNA here is from genome assembly GCA_038233685.1 of Lysobacterales bacterium. Classification (GTDB taxonomy): domain Bacteria; phylum Pseudomonadota; class Gammaproteobacteria; order Xanthomonadales; family Xanthomonadaceae; genus Pseudoxanthomonas_A. The sequence continues at coordinate 4,557 of JBBSVH010000028.1, forward strand.
AACAATACGACGTGGCGCTGCTGAAGATAGATGCGAAGGACTTGCCCTCGATCCGCCTGGGCAAGTCGTCGGAGCTGAGGCCAGGGCAGTGGGTCGTGGCGATCGGCTCGCCGTTCGGGTTCGAAAACTCTGTGACCGCCGGCATCGTCAGCGCCACCGGCCGGGCCAATCAATACGCCGACCAGCGCTACGTGCCCTTCATCCAGACCGATGTCGCGATCAACCAGGGCAATTCGGGCGGTCCGTTGCTCAACACCAGCGGCGAAGTGGTCGGCATCAATTCGCAGATATTCTCCGCTTCGGGCGGGTACATGGGCATCAGCTTCGCCATTCCGATCGATCTGGCGATGAGCGCGGTCGAGCAGTTGAAGGCGACCGGTCGAGTGAGCCGTGGCCAGTTGGGAGTGCAGGTCGGCGGTTTGACCGCGCAGTTCGCGAAGGGGCTGGGTCTAGCGGACACGCGAGGCGCACTGGTCAACGACGTGCTGCCGGGCAGTGCGGCCGAAAAAGCAGGACTGGAGCCGGGTGACGTGATCCGTTCGATAAACGGCATGGATATCAACGTGTCCAGCGACTTGCCGCCGCTCATAGGCGCCATGCCGCCTGGCGCAAGGGTCAAGGTGGGCTATTTCCGCGAGGGCCGGGAGCGCGAATCCGTGGTCACGCTGACCGCGCTGGAAGAGCCGGTTGCTGCGGTTCAGGGCAGGCCATCGACTGCTAAGCCCGCCGCTCCAGCGGCGCCGGCGGCCTCCAGGCTGCTCGGTATCGCGGTCGCAGAACTCGACGCCGCAACGCGACGCCAGCTCGACCTCGAGGCCGATGAAGGCCTGCGGATAGCGCGGGTTGACGGAGCCAATGCTCGTGACGCGCGACTGCAGGAGGGTCTGGTCATCCTTCAGGTCGGGCGCACGCGCGTGGGAAGCATCGCCGGGTTCGAGCAGGCGCTGCGCCCGGTCAAGGCGGGGGACGTGGTGATGCTGCTGGTCCGAAGCCCGGGCAGCGGCGCAACGCAATTCGTGGCGGTCACGGCTGGAGCGCCCGAATAAGCCCCTGTCCGGATGGCCTGCCGAGCTCCTGCGAGGGCGCGGTGGGCCGCCGGCATGCGATAATTGCGCGTTAACCCAGACAGAGGCCGCCAGGCCGGCCCCATGCAGCCCGAAGTTCCCGCGTCCATGCGGAATATCCGCAATTTCTCGATCATCGCCCACGTCGACCATGGCAAGTCGACACTGGCCGACCGGATCATCCAGCTGTGCGGCGGCCTCGAGGCGCGAGAGATGGAAGCGCAGGTGCTCGACTCCAATCCGATCGAGCGCGAGCGCGGTATCACCATCAAGGCCCAGTCCGTGTCGCTGCCGTATACGGCCAGGGACGGAACCACCTACCAGCTCAATTTCATCGACACCCCCGGCCACGTCGACTTCAGTTACGAGGTGTCGCGTTCTCTGGCCGCCTGCGAAGGCGCGCTGCTGGTGGTCGACGCGGCGCAGGGCGTCGAGGCCCAGTCCGTAGCCAACTGCTACACCGCGGTCGAGCAGGGCCTGGAAGTAGTCCCGGTGCTCAACAAGATCGATCTGCCTACGGCCGACATCGAGAAGGTCAAGGCCGAGATCGAGGCGGTGATCGGTATCGATGCCGAGGATGCCGTGGCCATCAGCGCCAAGACCGGGCTCAACGTGGTCGACGTGCTGGAAGCCATCGTCGCGCGCATCCCGCCGCCGCGTCCGCGCGACACCGACAAGCTGCAGGCGCTGATCATCGACTCGTGGTTCGACAACTACCTGGGCGTGGTCTCGCTGGTGCGCGTAATGCAGGGCGAGATCGTGCCCGGCACCAAGATGCTGGTGATGTCCACCGGCCGGACCCACATGGTCGACAAGGTTGGCGTCTTCACGCCCAAGCGCAAGGAGCTCAGGAAGCTCGGCGCCGGAGAAGTGGGCTGGATCAATGCGTCGATCAAGGACGTCCACGGCGCGCCGGTCGGCGACACCCTGACCCTGGCCAGTGATCCAGCCGACAAGCCGCTTCCGGGCTTCCTGGAAATGCAGCCTCGCGTGTTCGCCGGTCTGTTTCCGGTGGACGCCGACGACTATCCGGGCCTGCGCGAGGCGCTGGAAAAGCTGCGGCTCAACGATGCGGCGCTGCGGTTCGAACCGGAGAGCTCCGAGGCGATGGGCTTCGGGTTCCGCTGCGGCTTCCTTGGAATGCTGCACATGGAGATCGTGCAGGAGCGCCTGGAGCGCGAGTACGACCTCAACCTGATCAGCACCGCGCCGACGGTCGTGTACGAGGTGCTCCGGACCGACGGCACGATCCTGACCCTGGACAACCCGGCCAAGCTGCCGCAGAGCAACCTGATCGAGGAAATCCGCGAGCCGATCATCCGCGCCAACTTCCTCACCCCGCCGGACTATGTCGGCAACGTCATCACCCTGTGCGAAGAGAAGCGCGGCAGCCAGATCGGTATCAGCTACATGGGCAGCCAGGTGCAGATCAGCTACGAGCTGCCGATGGCCGAGGTGGTCCTGGACTTCTTCGACCGGCTCAAGTCGGTGTCGCGCGGTTATGCCTCGCTGGACTACCACTTCCTGCGCTTCCAGGAAGGCCCGTTCGTGCGCGTGGACACGCTGATCAACGGTGACAAGGTGGACGCGCTCTCGTTGATCGTCCACCGGCAGTACGCGGACCGGCGTGGCCGCGAGCTGACCGAGAAGATGCGCGAATTGATCCCGCGGCAGATGTTCGACGTTGCGATCCAGGCCGCCGTAGGTGCCCAGGTGATCGCGCGCAGCACGGTCAAGGCAATGCGCAAGAACGTGCTGGCCAAGTGCTACGGCGGCGATATCAGCCGCAAGAAGAAGCTCCTGGAAAAGCAGAAGGCCGGCAAGAAGCGCATGAAGCAGGTGGGCAACGTGGAGATTCCACAGGAAGCCTTCCTGGCCGTGCTGCAGATGGACAACAAGTGAAGCGCTTGACCACCGGAAAAGGGAAGCGGGGAATGCAGGCTGCCTTGGCCAACCCGTTGCTCTCCGTCGTCCTTCATTCACGGCTCCCTGTCATACGTTCCCGATTCTAGGAAAAAACATGGTCTGGTTTGAAACAATCCTGGTGGTGCTCACCCTGTTGACCGGCCTGATCTGGCTGGCGGACAAGCTGTTCTTCGCCAAGAAGCGCGCTGCGTCGGGCGGACTTCTGGACGACGAGCCGGTGCTGGTCGACTATTCGCGCGCGTTCTTCCCGGTGCTGGCCATCGTGCTGGTGCTGCGCAGCTTCATCGCCGAGCCGTACAAGATCCCGTCTGCATCGATGATGCCGACGCTGTTGATCGGCGACTTCATTTTGGTCAACAAGTTCACCTACGGGCTGCGCCTGCCGATCACCAACGAGAAATTCGTGTCACTGGGCGAGCCCAGGCGCGGCGATGTGGTTGTGTTCAAGCCGCCGCACGATCCCCTGAACAACTGGATCAAGCGCGTGGTTGGACTGCCGGGTGACACGATTTCGTTCGGGGGCAATATATTGTCGATCAACGGCGAGCCGGTGGAGTACGACGAGCAGGGGACCTACAGTGGCCGGGGCGTGCCCGGCGGCAGCGCCGGCCTGCTGGTCGAACAGCTCCCCGGGCACCCGCACGAGGTCCTGGAGGGCCTGGATGAGGTCGGGCAGGGGCAATGGGAAGTCCCGCAGGGTCACTATTTCGTGATGGGTGACAATCGTGATAATAGCGAGGACGGCAGGCTTTGGCCTCAGACCCACTTCCTGCCGGAAGAGAACCTGCGGGGCAAGGCATTCCTGGTCTGGCTGAACTGCGAGGGCTGGTTGTGCAAGGGGAGTTTCGATCCATCCAGGATCGGGACCAGAATCCAATAATCTGAAGTATCGGCGCGGGGATGGGGATATGAATCGCAAGCTGCAATCAAGCAAGTCGCAACAGGGCCTGACCCTGATGAGCTTCGTGGTGGTGCTGGCTGTCGTGGGATTCGGCGCGTATATCGCGATGAAGCTGTTTCCGATGTACCAGGAGTTTTACGCGGTGCGCTCGGCGGCCAAGGGTCTGGCCGGCGAGCCGGGAGTGGCCAATATGGACCCCTCCAAGATCAAGGACCTGCTATTTCGTCGCCTGGATATCAACTACTCGGAAAACGTGAAGCCGGAGAACGTCAAGATCGAGCGCATCGAAGGCGGCTGGAACATGAAGGTCAATTACGAGGTGCGTCGTTCCCTGGTGAGCAACCTGGACGTCGTCGGGGTGTTCGACGTGGATCAGGACCTGACGCGGCAGGGCGAAACCGATTGAACTGAACCCACGCGCGGGTGAGGTGGACGGCTACCGGTTCACCGATCCGGGCCTGCTGACCCAGGCCCTGACTCACCGCAGCGCGGGCGCGCCGCACAATGAGCGGCTCGAGTTCCTCGGCGATGGCATCGTCAACCTCCTGGTGGCCGAGGTGCTATACCAGCGATGGCCGAAGGCGGACGAGGGTGCCCTGACGCGAGCCCGAGCACAACTGGTGCGGGAGGCTTCCCTCGCCACCATTGCGCGGACGCTGGCGCTTGGCGCAAGACTGATCATGGGCCCCGGTGAGATGAAAAGTGGCGGACATCGCCGCGATTCGATCCTCGCCGATGCGCTCGAAGCGGTAGTCGCGGCAATCTACATGGACAGCGGATTCGAACGCTGCCGCTCCGTGGTGCTGCCGTGGTTTGAAACCGCGCTGGCTGCCTTGCCCGTAGGCAAGCCGGGCAAGGATCCCAAGACTAGACTGCAGGAATGGCTGCAGGGACGGCAGCGCCCGCTGCCCGCCTACGAACTGGTGGTTGAAAGCGGCGAGGATCATGAAAAATCGTTTCGCGTCTCCTGCACCATCGGCGAGCCGCCACGGAGCGCCGAAGGAGAAGGCAGCTCGCGGCGAGCCGCCGAACAGGCTGCGGCCGCGGCAGTACTCGAGAGTCTGGATGGTGCGAAGTGAACGATAAATCTCCCGGCGCCAGCGGCCACCGCAGCGGCAGCATCGCGGTCATCGGACGCCCCAACGTGGGCAAGTCGACCCTGGTCAACGCGCTGGTCGGGGCCAAGGTGAGCATCGTCTCGAGCCGCCCGCAGACCACGCGCCACCGCCTGCTGGGGATCGCCACCTTCCCGGAAGGCCAGATCGCGCTGGTCGATACTCCAGGCCTGCATCGCCAACAGGGCAAGTTTTCGGCCTCGGCGATGAGCAGGGTGATGAACCGTACCGCCCGTGGTGCGCTTGAGGGCGTGAACGCCGGACTTCTGGTGGTCGAAGCGGGACGCTGGGACGACGAGGATTCCACCGCATACAAAGTGCTGCACGACACCGGGATCCCGGTGGTCCTGTGCGTCAACAAGATCGACAGGATGCGAGATAAGGGCGAGTTGCTGCCGTACCTGGCCAAGGCCACGGAAGGACGCCAGTTCGCGGCCGTGCACCCCATTTCCGCGCTCAAGCGCAACGGCCTGGACGTGCTGGTCAAGGAGTTGCTGCAGTTGCTGCCGGTCGCACCGCCGATGTTCGGCGAGGATGAGATCACCGACCGCAGCGAGCGGTTCCTCGCTGGTGAACTGTTGCGCGAGCAGCTCATGCGCCTGCTGGGTGCCGAGCTTCCCTACGCGACCACGGCCGAGATCGAGCGCTTCGCCGAGGATGGCGCTTTGCTGCGCATTGGCGCGGTCATCTGGGTCGAGCGCGAAAGCCAGAAGGCCATCGTGATCGGCAAAGGTGGCGCCCGACTCAAGGAGATCGGCAGCAAGTCCCGGATCCAGATGGAGCGCCTGTTCGGTCGCAAGGTCTTCCTGGAGACCTGGGTGCGCGTGCGCGAAGGCTGGTCGGGCGATGAGTCCGCGCTCAAGGCGTTCGGTTACGGCGACGGGTGAGGCGTTGAACGGCGCGAATGGGAATGCAAGCGGCGACCAGAGGAACGAGCAGCGAGGAGCGGGGAATGAGGCAGTTCCTCGCCGGATGGGCAGGCGCTGCCTGTTGGCCTGGATTGCAGTGGATCGCCTCTCACTCCGAGTGATCGACCGCAAGCCGCGCAGTGTCCGGATAGCAACGTGCTCGGGCATTGCGTGGTCCACTTCGTCACCAGGTTCCTCGTTCCTCCTTCCTCCTGCCTCGTTTCCCGCCCCATGCGCATAGCCGACGAACGCGCCTTCGTCCTGCACGCACGCGCCTGGCGCGAAACCAGTCTGCTGGTCGAGGTGCTGTCCGAACACCACGGCCGGCTCGGCCTCGTTGCGCGTGGGGTGCAGGGCCCGAAGCGGCAGGTACTGCGCGCCGCGCTGCAGCCTCTGCAGCACATTCGGCTGGACGCGCTGCTGCGCGGTGAGTTGGCCACCCTGGTGGCGGCCGAGGCGCTGGATGCCGCGCCTCGCCTTCCGGGAGAGGCCGCGCTGGCCGCCTTCTACGTCAATGAGCTGGTGATGCGCCTGGCCCCGCGCCAGGACCCGCAGCCAGAGCTGTTCGCTGCCTACGCGCTGGTGCGGGGACGCTTGGCCGGGGGCGAAGCGCTGGCGTGGACGTTGCGGCGTTTCGAGCGCGACCTTCTCGAAGCCCTCGGTTCCGGCTTCGATCTGCAGCACGACGGGGAGGGCGAACCCGTCGACCCGGCGGCGCGCTATCTGCTGGACGCCGAGCAGGGTCCCCAGCGCCTGCTGAGCGATCGCGGTCGCGACCAGCGCAGCACCGCCGCCACGGGTAGCGCGCTGCTGGCGCTGGCGACAAACCGACTCCCGGGCGTCGAAGACCTCGCCAGCCTCCGGCTGGTGCTGCGCAGCGTGCTCAGCCATCACCTCGGCGGACGCGGCCTGAAATCCTGGGAGATGCTGGGTGAGCTGGGGCGCATGAAATCGCCTGGACCTGCACCGCCCTCAGGCAGCTGAAACGGTCTGCTGGAGCACCGCTTCAAACTTTTCGGCCAGTTCTGGATCCAGCAGGCTTTCGCCCAGCGCCACGGTTGCCGCCTGCAGCCGGCAGGCGCCCACGAAGCCGCTGCTGGCCTTGAGCTGATGCAGTTCATGCGCGGCTGCCGCGAGGTCCCCGCAAGCGATGGCCGCCATGATGCCGGCATGCTGGCGTGCCACCTCGGCAAGGAATATCTGTCGAAGCGCTGCCAGGTTCGCGTGGCTTCCGCTGAGTGCGGCCAGCGCGGCCACGTGGTCCCACACCGGTAGCAGCGCTGCGGGCTCTGCGATACGCACCGGCAGGTCGCGCGACGGCTCGCCGAGCCAGTGCCGCATCGAAGCCTCGAGGCTCGCGGCCGTCAGGGGCTTCAGCAGCACGTCAAGAAAGCCGTCGCGGATGAGCCGTGCGTGCAGCTGGGGTGAATCATCGGCGGTGTGCGCGATTGCAGGCGGGTGCGTGGCGGGGCGCTGGCCGACTGGAAACCGGCTGCTGTTGCCCTGGCGCGAGCGCAGCTGCGCAAGCAGGTCGCTGCCGGTGCCATCGGGCAGGTTGGCATCCAGCAGCCACAGGTCATGGTGGTCGCCGGGTACCAACGCCAACGTCAACGCCTCGGCGACAGAGCCGGCCTGGTCTACGCGACAGGGCAGCGCCTGCAGTACCGCAGACATGAACTGGCGGCTGGTGGGGTCGTCTTCCACCAGGAGCAGCCGCGGTTTCATTCCGTAGTCGATCGACATCGTTATCCTGCCTTCCATGTGCCGACGCATCTTAACGCTGCTCCTGATGCTGTCGGCAACGCTGGCGGCGTCCGCGCAGGCGCGGGTGATGAGCGCCCGGATCGACAGGATCACCACCGGCGTGGCCACGCTGCACGATGTGCGCATCGACCTGAAGTGGCCGGCGGGCGCCTCGCACGGCGAGCTCCGCGTCCAGGCACGCCGGCTGGAGGCACCCGACCTGGGCTACGCGTTCGAGCAGGTGAGCTGGCGCTGCCGCCTGCGGCGTGAGTGGCAGTGCGCGGGCCCGGTCGAAAGTGACCGGCGCGGTGCACTGCAGCTGGCGGTGGACCTTTCTGACGCTGCAACCGAGGTCCGTCTGTCCAGCGACAAGGCCAGCGTGGCTTTGCAGCGCCGTGCCGCTACCCCTGACCTGACGCGGCTGGACCTGACGCGTATCCCGCTGCCGTGGGTGCAGGCGCTGCTCGCCCAGGCATGGCCGGAGGCAACGCTTACCAGCGGCACGGTCTCCGGGCCGCTGATGGTGGAGGTACCCGGCCGTGGACCCGTGCATGTGCAGGGGCGTCTTGGCGTGGGCGGACTGGGGTTGGATACGCCGGATGGCCGGATTGCGGCCGAAGGCCTCGACGCACGGCTCGACGTCGACTATCGCAAGTTCGACGTCCGCACTCTGGTGACGGTGGATGGCGAGGTCGGCGAGGGTGAAGTCCTCTGGGGCAACAGCTACGTCGCCCTGGGCGGCCAGCCAGCGCTCCTGTCACTGGCGGCCGCCCGGCAGGAGGGAGAGGGATGGCAAGTGCCTGGCTTGACCTGGGACGACGGCGAGGCGCTGCGCCTGGAAGCGAGCCTGGGCTTCGGCAACGATGTCGAGCTGGACCATGCCCAGCTCGACATCGCCAGCGCGCGCCTGGACCGGCTGGGTCCGCGCTACCTGTCGGGGTGGCTCGGCCAGTGGGGGCTTGCGGAGGTGGCGTTGGATGGCGAAGCCAAAGCCAACGTCGTGGTGCAAGCCGGCGCACTCGCGCGTGCCGACGTGACGCTTGACCGGGTTTCGCTGCGTGACGCCCAAGGCCGATTCGGATTCAACGGAATCGCGGGAACCGCGATCTTCTCTGGCGGGGCCGTCGCTAAGAGCGGCTTGCGCTGGGAGGGAGGGCAGATCGGCGAGATCGCGTTTGGCGCCGCAAAAATACCGCTGAGCAGTGGCGACGGGCACATCGGGCTTCGCGAGCCGGTCCGTGTGGCAATGCTGGGGGGGCAACTGGTGCTCGAAGCGCTGGACGTGCGCACGCCTGCGGGGGATCGCGGTTTGGAAGTCGAGTTCGGCCTGGCCCTGCAGTCCCTCGACGTGGGCCAGCTGGCCAGCGCCATGGACTGGCCCGCCTTCACCGGGCGGCTCGATGGTCGCGTGCCGAAAGCGCGCTACGCGAACGATCGATTGGTATTCGACGGTACTTTGACGGCGCAGACGTTCGGCGGGACGGTAGCGGTATCCGGCCTGTCGATGGAGCGCCCGTTTGGCCCGGCACCCACGCTTGAGGCCGACATTGTGTTCGACGACATGGACCTGCAGGCGCTGACCAGCGTGTTCGGTTTCGGCGAGATCACCGGTGCGCTGGACGGCAGCGTGCGCGGCTTGCGGCTGGTCGACTGGTCGGCGCAAGCCTTCGATGCGCAACTGCGCACCGACGATGCCTGGAAAGGCCGGCGTCGCATCAGCCAGCGGGCCGTGCAGGACCTGTCCAGCGTCGGCGGCACGGGAGGGCTGGGCGACAGCTTGCAGGCGCAGGCGCTGCAGCTGTTCGACGACTTCGGCTATCGCCGCATCGGCATCAGCTGCAGGCTCGCCAACGAGGTATGCGTGATGGACGGGCTTGGTTCAGTGGGCGCGGGCTTTAGTATCGTGCAGGGCTCGGGGCTGCCGCGTCTGCGCGTCGTCGGCTTCAACCGTCGCGTCGATTGGCCCGTCCTGGTGGACCGGCTGGTTGCGGTCACCCAGGGCGAGAGCACGCCGATCATCGAATGAATCCAGGGAGAAACCTTATGTACCGTTGGCTCGGTTCCACCTTCGCCGCCGCGCTGCTGCTGAGCGCCTGCGTCACCATCAATGTCTACTTTCCAGCGGCGGAAGCGCAGGAGGCGGCGCGCGAGTTCGTGGAGAAGGTCATTGGCGAGGAGCCGGGTACGCCACCGCCGGCCCCCGGCGGTGGCAGCGCATCCATCGTGCCCACGCGCTCATTCAACTGGCTGGCCCTCGTGGGCATCGGCACCGCGCAGGCACAGGAACGCGCCGACATCAGCCTCAGCAGCCCCGCGATCCAGTCGCTCCAGGACCGCATGGCCAGGCGCTTCCAGGGTCAGCTCCAGGCCGGCTTCGATACCGGCGCGCTGGGCCTGACCCGGGACGGGATGATCGAGGTGCGCGACGCGTCGAAGCTGTCGCTGAAGGACCGCGTGGCCACCACCCAGGCCGTGGCCGAGGACAACCGCGACCGCAAGGCGGTGTACCGCGAAGTCGCGGTGGCCAACGGGCACCCCGAGTGGGAGTCCCGGATCCGCGAGACATTCGCCGCACAGTGGATCGCCAGCGCGCGCAGCGGCTGGTGGTACCAGGCAGGAGACGGCAGCTGGAAGCAGAAATAGGCAGAGTTGGCGCCCGGGCAGCCGGGCGCCAGCATCTGCGACAATACGGCCCCGCATTTGCCGGCAGCGCCGCACCTTGGCACGACACCGCCTTCCCCGCATCGACAAGACACCGTTCGAAGCCGAAATCGTCGATCACAGCCACGATGGCCGCGGAGTGGCCAGGCGCGAAGGCAAGACGGTGTTCGTCGCCGGCGCGCTTCCGGGCGAACGCGTCGTCGCCGAGCAGACCACCAAGAACCGCCACTACGACGAGGCGCGGACGCTGCAGGTGCTGCAGGCCTCCGAGCATCGCGTGGAGCCGCGCTGCCCCCACTTCGGTACCTGCAGCGGCTGCGTGCTGCAGCATCTCGCCGAGGACCAGCAGATCCTGCTGAAACAGCGGGCACTGTTGGAGAACCTGGAGCGTATCGGTCACGTCAGTGCAGGGACGGTACTGCCGCCGCTGACCGGTTCCAGCTGGGGTTATCGCCGCAAGGGCCGGTTCTCGGTGCGGCGGGTCGACAAGAAAGGCAAGACCCTGGTGGGGTTCCGCGAGACCGACCCGCGCTTCGTTGCCGACCTGCACGAATGCCACACCGTGATTCCTCACATCGGCTCACGCGTGGAGGCGCTGTCACAGCTTGTCGACAGTCTGGAGGCGCGCGGCGAGATCCCGCAGATCGAGTTCATCGCCGGCGACGCCACGCCCGGTTGGAGCGGGGTCGCGCTGGTGTTCCGCCACATGCAGCCGCTGGGCGAGGCTGATCTCGCCCTGCTGGTAGGCTTCGCAAAGCAGCACGATTTCGCCATCTACCTGCAGTCCGGGGGCGTGGATACGGTGGCGCCGCTGTGGCCGGCGGAGCCGAAGCTGGCGTTCGCGCTGCCGCCGTGGAACGTAGAGCTGGCGTTCCGGCCGCTGGATTTCATCCAGGTCAATGCCGACCTCAACCAGAAGATGATTGCGCACGCATTCTCCCTGCTGGATCCACAGCCTGCCGACCGGATCCTCGACCTGTTCTGCGGTCTGGGGAACTTCACTTTGCCGATGGCGCGGCTGGCGGGCGAAGTGGTGGGCGTGGAGGGCGAAGCGGGTCTGGTGCTGCGCGCGCGGGAGAATGCGCAGCGCAACGGCATCGAGAATGCGCACTTCCACGCGGCCGACCTGTCCCAGGACCAGCGCGGCACTGCCTGGATGCGCCAGGGCTTCAACAAGCTGCTGCTCGATCCGCCGCGCTCGGGTGCCGACGAGGTGCTCAAGCAGCTGCCGCTCAAGGGCATCGAGCGGATCGTGTATGTCAGCTGCCATCCCGCTTCGCTTGCGCGCGACGCCGGTTACCTGGTCAATGAGCGCGGCTACGTGCTCAAGGCAGCCGGGGTGATGGACATGTTCCCGCATACCGGCCACGTCGAAAGCATCGCGCTTTTCGAGGCCAGGTAGGATGGGTTCGTAGATCCGAGCTTGCTCGGATGCCTTGCCTGGTAGATCCGAGCTTGCTCGGATGCTTCCCGCGTCAGATCCGAAGCATCCGGGCAAGCCCGGATCTACAGGAGCCTGAATCGGTAGATCCGAGCTTGCTCGGATGCTTCTCGCAATAGGCCAGAGGCATCCGCGCAATAAGGCGAAGGCATCCGGGCACGCCCGGATCTACACAGCAAAAGCATCCGGGCACGCTCGGATCTACACGGCAAAGGCATCCGGGCGGGCCCGGATGCACATGCGACCAATACAGGCGGACGGGATGGGCATCGAGATAGAACGCAAATTCCTCGTCATCAATGATGGCTGGCGTGAGGCGGCGCACAAGGTCGTGCCCATGGCGCAGGGCTACCTCAACGACCTGGCCATGGTCGAGGGTGGCGCGCAGAAGGCTTCGGTGCGCGTTCGGATCGAGGGTGACCTCGCCTTCCTCAACCTCAAGTCGCGCGAGCGCGGACACACGCGGCAGGAATTCAACTATCCGATCCCGGTGGATGAAGCGCGCGAACTGCTGGCGCTGTGCGTCGGCGGGCTGATCGACAAGCGACGCCACTACGTCCAGCACGGCGGACACCTGTGGGAAGTGGATGAGTTCCTCGGCGGGAACGCTGGCCTGGTGGTTGCCGAAATCGAGCTGGAACGCGCGGACGAGAGCTTCGAAACGCCGCCGTGGGCGGGACGCCAGGTGACCGACGCGCTGCGCTACTACAATCTGGCACTGGCTTCGCGCCCGTATTCGCAATGGTCGGACGACGAACGCGTCGCCGCCGATATTCCATGAAGGTAACCAACAGATGCTCGTAATCGGAATCCATGGCACCGTCCTGAACGCACAGGAGCGCGACTGGCTGCAGAATGACGCGACGGCCGGGGTGATCCTGTTCACCCGAAACTACAGCTCCCGGGAGCAGCTCGTCGAGCTCTGCGCATCGATCCGCGAGGCCGCGCCGCGACCGCAGCTGATCTGCGTTGACCAGGAGGGCGGGCGCGTGCAGCGGTTTCGCGAAGGCTTCAGCGAGCTGCCGCCGCTGGCCGGGTTCGATGCGCTGTATCGCCAGGATCCGGAAGCTGCGCTGCAGTTGGCCGAAGAGCACGCCTGGCTGATGGCCAGCGAAGTGCGTGCCTGCGGGGTCGACCTCAGCTTCGCGCCGGTCGTCGACCTGGCGCGCGGCAACCGGGCCATCGGTGATCGCGCCTTCAGCGCTGATCCGCAGGTGGTGGCCGGCTTCACCCGCGCCTACGTGCGCGGCATGCACAGCGTGGGCATGGCCGCAACGCTCAAGCACTTCCCGGGACACGGCACGGTGCTGGAAGACACGCACTTTGACGACGCGGTGGACCCGCGCACGCTGGACGAACTGCGCGACCAGGATCTGGTGCCGTTCGTGGCTGGCATCGATGCGGGCGCTGACGCGGTGATGCTGGCGCACGTCACCTATCCGGCGGTCGCACCGGAGCCGGCCGGCTACTCGCCGTTCTGGATCCAGCAGGTGCTGCGCGAGGAAATGGGCTTCCGCGGCGTGGTGTTTTCCGACGACATCGGCATGGCCGCCGCAGGCTCGGCCGGCGGCATCAAGGCGCGCATCGACGACCATCTGGACGCCGGCTGCGACGTGGTCCTGGTGTGTGCGCCCAAGCTGGTGGACGAGTCGCTGGCTGCAATGCAAGGACGCGCGTCGAACACGGCTGCGCTGATTGGCCTGATCGGGCGCGGTGGTCTGGGCTGGGATGGGCTTCTCGCTGACCAGCGACACGTCGAGCTGCAGTCGCGCGTACCGGGCAGCCTGGGCTCGATCGCATGACCGCCTCCCATCCGCTGTCCGCCGCGCTGGCCAATGCCGAACTGGTGATCGACCGGGCAACCATCGATGCCGCCATCGTCAAGATGGCCGCGCCGATCGCGCGCGATTACGCCGGCGAGGTGCCGGTGTACCTCACGGTGATGCACGGCGGTTTGCAGTTCGCCGGCCAGCTGTCGCTCGAGCTGGGCGTGCTTGGCCTGGACCTCACGTTCGACTACCTGCACGCCACGCGCTACCGCGGGGAAACAACCGGCGGTGAACTGGTGTGGAAGCATCGTCCGGCGACCGCCCTGTACGGGCGTCGCGTGCTGCTGGTCGACGACATCCTCGACGAGGGCTATACGCTTACGGCGGTGCGCCAGTGGTGCATGGAGCAGGGCGCGACCGACGTGCGCATCGCCGCGCTGGCCGTGAAGCGCCACGACCGCGTGATCGAGGGCATCGAGGCCGATTACGTCGGCCTGGAAGTGCCGGATCGCTACGTGTTCGGGTTCGGCATGGACTACCACGAGCAGGGCCGCAACCTGCCCGGCATCTATGCCCTGAAGGATTGAAGATGGCCGATATCGCGCTGGCGGTGATCGGCGGCACCGGCGTATATCGCCTGGCGGACCTGCAGGACGTGCAGACCCACGACGTGCAGACGCGCTTCGGCACTCCGTCCGGTCCAGTGCGCGTGGGCACCCTGCATGGACAACGCGTGGCGTTCCTCGCCCGTCATGGCGAAGGGCATTCGGTTGCGCCGCACCTGATCAACTACCGCGCCAACCTGGCCGCGCTGCAGGCGCTCGGCGCATCGACCGTTCTGGCGATCAACACGGTGGGCGGCATCGGTGAGCGTTTTGGCCCCCGCGTGCTGGCCTGCCCGGATCAGTTGATCGACTACACGTGGGGTCGAGTCTCGACGCTCTGGGAGCCCGATGCACAGGGCGGGATGGTGGACGGGCCCGTGCATGTCGACTTCGGCGATCCCTATACGGCTGCCTTTCGAGTGCGCGTGCTGGCGGCAGCGCAGGCGTCAGGAGTCGAAGTCGTGGACGGTGGCTGCTACGCCGCGACCCAGGGCCCGCGCCTGGAGACCCGTGCCGAAGTCCGGCGACTGGAGCGCGATGGCTGCGACCTGGTCGGCATGACCGGGATGCCCGAAGCGGCGCTTGCACGGGAACTGGAGCTGGAGTACGCGTGCCTCGCCATCGTCGCCAACTGGGCCGCGGGCTGTGGCGATGACCGCGAGATCACCATGGCCGAAGTCCTCGACAACGTGGACTTCGCCTCGCGCGGATTGCCGGCATTGATCGGCACGCTGGCGAGCAGGTGATTGTCAACGCGGCGCGGTGTTTGCATACTCGCCCTGCGGCCCGCCGCAAACTCCACCCGCCACCACCCGCCACACAGGATTGCCACAGCTATGCCGAACGGTACCGTGAAATGGTTCAACGACGCCAAGGGCTTCGGATTCATCTCGCCGGAAGATGGTAGCGCCGATGTCTTTGCGCACCACTCCGCCATCAACAGCAAGGGCTTTCGCAGCCTGCAGGAAGGCCAGCGCGTCAGCTACGAGCTGACCCAGGGCCCCAAGGGCGCGCAGGCCTCCAACATCGAGCCACTCGCCTGATTTGAATATCTGGTTGTCCTTGAACCCCGCCACGGCGGGGTTTTTCTTTGGGCGCTTCAATCTTTAGCGCACCTGCTGGAGAGGGTGGGCGCAGGCCTGGAGAGGCCAATTTTCAAGCGTCGATTCATCGCAATGGAAGCGCGATTGCCTCTCCCTCAACGCAGGCCACGAGTTGCTCGCCCGCCGCCGGCACGGCGACCACCCCGGCCGTGAAGTACGAGAAGGCGGGCAGGACCGTGAGTCCCCGGCGTAGCCAGAAGGCAGGCCAGCGCCGTCGCATCCCCGGCATCGCCGCCAGCGGGTGCAGGTGGCCGCAGATGACGTGCAGGCGTGGGTGCGGCAGTGGATCGTGGCGGAGCGCAAACGCCCCGTCCTCCACGCAATCGTCCACCAGTTCCAGTCCCAACGGCGTGCTGGCGAGCGCGCGGTCGTGGTTGCCGGCGATCCCCACCAGCCGCACGGTGGCATGCTTTTCGCGCCAGCTGTCCCACTGCCCGCGCCATGCGGCCGCAGGCGCTGCGCCGTGGAGGATGTCGCCCAGGATCCAGAGTTCCGACGCGCTGGTCCGCTGCAGCAGCTCCGATAATCGGAGCAGGTCGTGGCTGGTGCCGCCTGCGGGCAGGCCGATGCCGGCGCGCCGGAATACGTCGGCCTTGCCGAGGTGCAGGTCGGCAATCAGTAATCGCTTGCGCGCGGGCCAGTACAGCGCGCGGTCGCCCAGCAGCTCAACCGGTTCCGAGGCCAGATCCACGTAATGACTAGCGCCCATACTTTTTTTCCAGCTGCAGCGCCGCCCGCTGCACGCGGGTTTTCCAGTCCTCGTTGCTCAGCTGCCCGCGCATTGCTTCGGCCCACAGCGGAAACGAAAGCGGCCCCAGGCTGGCCAGCTCGTTCAACCGGATCTTCCGCGTCGCGCAATCCTCCAGGGTTTGCTCAAGTCGCAGCACTTCCAATTGCGCGCTGAATACTTCGCGTTCGGCCTGCGCCAGGAGCAGGTGCCCGGGCTCGAAGCGCTGCAGCACGTCGAACAACAAGCCGCTGGAGGCCTGCAGCTGGCGCATGCTGCGCGGCGCGCGCCCGGGCAGCGACGGTGGCAGCAGTCCGGACACCCGTGCGATCTCGCGGAACTGGCGGCGCGCCAGTTCGGCCAGGTTGAGGCTTTCGTGCAGGTCCTCGAGCAGGTTCTCCGCTGCCAGCAGCTGGCGCAGGATGGCTTCGTCCAATGGCTGGCCCTTGGCTGGCGACAGCACCAGCCCGTAGTCGTTGGCCGCGAAACCGAAGCTGTTGCGCTGCACGCGGCCCCAGCGCATCGACATCAGTGCCGCAAGCCCTTCGTGCACCTGCCGGCCGGCGAACGGATACAGGAACAGGTGCTGGCCGTCGCGTGCATGACGTGACTCGGCCAACAGGGTGCCGGGCGCGGGCAGCGCGGAAAGCCGCGCCTGCAGCTCCAGCAGTGGCGCCATCGCGCGCAGCTCCGGATCGGAGCCTTCGCGTGCGAAGGTGGCTTCGACTTCGCGTCCAAGTTCAGTGGAGAGCGGCATGCGTCCGCCCATCCATTTTGGTACCACGCCTTCGCCTGACCTGGCGCGACGCACGTAGGCGGTCATGTCTTCCAGCCGCACCAGCTCCAGGAGCTTGCCAGCGAAGCGAAAGCGATCGCCGCGACGCAGCCGGCTGACGAAGCTCTCCTCCACCGAACCCAGGCCACCGCCGCGCAGCAGCTTCACCGCCACGCTTCCGTCGCTGGTGATGGTGCCGATGGATAGCCGGTGGCGCAGCGCGATGCGTCGGTCGTGCACGCGGTAGACGCCATCGTCGTCCAGCACCACGCGCTGGAAGTCGGGGTAGTGCGCAAGCGCCTGCCCGCCCTGGACCACGAAGTCCAGCACCGCCTGCCAGCTGATGTCATCCAGCTGCGCAAACGCATGGGTATCGCGCACCTCGGCCAGCATTTGCGGGCCGGTGAAGCCACCGCCAAGCGCGCGGCTGACGCAGTGCTGCGCAAGCACGTCCAGTGAGAGCCGCAGGGGGATGCGCGCTTCGATTGCATTGCGTGCGATGGCATGTCGCGCCGCGGCGTACTCGATGAGCTCCAGCGCATGGGTTGGCACACACACCACGTGACCCGATTCCCCGGGCCGGTGGCGCGCGCGGCCGGCGCGCTGCATCAATCGTGCCACGCCCTTTGGACTGCCGATCTGCAGCACGCGGTCCACGGCGGGAAAGTCGACGCCCAGGTCAAGACTGGAGGTAGCCACGACGCAGCGCAGGGTGCCGTCGCGCAGCCCGGCCTCGGCCGCCGCGCGCAGCCTCGGATCGAGCGAGCCGTGATGCAGCGCGAGCGTCGCCGTGTCCTCCGGCCACACCGCATTCAGCGCCTGGAACCAGAGTTCGGCCTGCGCGCGGGTGTTGGTGAATACCAGGCTGGTGCGCACCGCCAGCACGCTCTGCATCACGCGAGCCAGCTGCGAGAGACCCAGGTGGCCTGCCCACGGAAAGCGTTCGCCTACCGATGGAATCAGCGTCTCCAAAGTCAGCCTGCGCGCGGCGACTCCGCCAACCAGCGCACTGCCTGGCGCGTGTGGAAGCAGCACGTCGCGCGCTTCGGGCAGGTTGCCCAGAGTTGCAGACAGGCCCCACAGCCGTAGCTCGGGCGACAGCGCGCGCAGCCGCGCAAGGCCCAGCTGCAGCAGCACGCCGCGCTTGTTGCCCAGCAGTTCGTGCCACTCGTCGACAATCACGCAGCGCAGGCCTGAAAGCTGCGGGGCGGTGTCGGGATAGGACAGCAGCAGTGCCAGCGACTCGGGCGTGGTGACCAGCACGTCGAGCTTGCCTTCGCGGGCCAGCCGCTTGTCCCGCGCGCTGGTGTCGCCGGTGCGCAGGCCGACCTGCCAGTCCAGCCCAAGCGCGTCCAGCGGCTCACGCAATGCGCGCACGGTATCGGTTGCCAGCGCCTTGAGTGGAGTGATCCACAGCACCTTGAGAGCGCGTTTCGGATTCCTGCTCTTGCTTGAGGCTGGCGCGGACATCGGTGCTGGCTCGCGTAGCGC
>JBBSVH010000029.1:0-22619 GCA_038233685.1 Lysobacterales bacterium
CCTAACAATTCATTCAAGCCGAACTTGCTTCGCAAGTCGGCTTAATTCAGGCGTTAGGGCGCACATGGACGATTCAGGCTTCAAACTTAACTACTCCTGGGAGGACCTGCGTCCAGTTCATCCGCTCTTTATTACTGTGCTCATCGCTCAATTTTCGGGAGCGGCCGCAAGCCTCCTACTACACGGAGTCGCGAGCTGTTACGAGACCGCTTGGCTTGGAGGCGCATTGGCTACCTTCCCCGGCTATCTCATCGGACTTCTAGTGCAACGTGATGCCCGGCCGGGTAGCATTGCCTTACACCGCTCAATGGTTATTTTCATGGGCGTGATTGCCCTCTTTCTCTTTGTTGCTGCGCTTACTTTTCCTCGGGCTACCGGCTAGTGCGCCCTAACAATTCATTCAAGCCGAACTGGCTTCGCCAGTCGGCTTAATTCAGGCGTTATGCGGCAACTGGGCTTGCTTGGTCGGCTGTCCTTCCTTCGGTCAAATCGCGCAAGCTTTTGGCGTCGGTTTTGGTGGGCACTTGGTCTGATGGTTGCCTCAACTGAGGGTCCGTGTCGCAGCCAGCATCGTCGGCTTCGGTTACACCTCGCACCAAGGTCTTTTGGTAATGCTTCGGGTCAAGGTTGCTGCTACTGTTCGGCCCATTGCGGGTGTGGCCGGCCGGGGTTCCAAAGGTCGGTGAGTGACTGGCCAGTGCCGCATAACAATTCGTTCAAGCCGAACTGGCTTCGCCAGTCGGCTTAACTCAGGCGTTAGCCATGGACACTCCATCACCACAGCCATCTTCTGCAGAAACTCTCGTCGTTGTTGCACTCTCAGTGCTCTTGGGTGCGGTACTTACGCTGTTCGGAATAGTGTTTGGCTTTGGCGGCCCCATTGTGGGCCCGTTAGTCACCGTCATCATTGCTTTGATGGCGTTCTTGGTAGGTCTCCGCTTTGTCCTTCGAGGCAAGAGTGGTCTCTCTAGGTCGTTGGGGGGCGTCATCGCTGCTGGCGCTTTCGTCTGGGCCGCCCTTTCCGTAGTAAGTAATGTTGGCTATGGCTAACAATTCGTTCAAGCCGAACCTGCTTCGTTACGGCAAAAGACATGGCAAGAAAAGCCTGCCACGTTTTTGCCTACACTACGCAAGTCGGCTTAACTCAGGCGTTAGCCGCCAATGAGATTTGATCGGCTCACACAGCAGTTCCTTGTAGGTCCGCTTGCCGTGACAGCCTGCGGTTGGCTACTTGCATTTGCTCTATATCGCCCCCGCTCACTGATTACCTTGGGTGCTTTCGGGGTGTCTGTGCTCTGCGGCCTGGCGTCCGGTTCAGTGCTCCCTTACGCGATTAGACAACTGATGCAAGTGCCCGCAACCCGAGTTCCCATCAACTTTCTCATGGTGGTCGCTGGTCTTGTGCCACTATGCTTCGTACTTCTTGCGGTCGTCATCGCGTTCGTCGCACTGCTTGGCGGCTAACAATTCATTCAAGCCGAACTTGCTTCGTTACAGCAAAAGCGTGGCTTAAAATCCTGCCACGCTTTTGCCTCCACTACGCAAGTCGGCTTAATTCAGGTGTTAGGCCCCACAAGGAGGTGATCCTATGTTTGCAAATATCCTGATCGCAGCTGGCGTCATGATGGCAGTCTATGGATTCTTTGGCTTGGTCGGAGCGTGGCTAGTTCCATCGATAGGCAGATCTCGCTTGTACGGTCCGCGCATGCTCACCGGTCCGCGCATGAAGGCCAGCCGCGGCAACACAACACTCATGTCGCTGTTCGCTCTTTCCTTGGGTTGCTATTTCGCTCTTTCTGCTGCGGGCTACTTCGCCGTCAGCTATGCCTTCTTCTCAGTCTTCCTGGTCTGCGCTATCACGGCTATGGTCATCCGCTACCGGCATGGCAGTGGGGCCTAACAATTCGTTCAAGCCGAGCCCAAATCGTGGCAGCGCCTGCGTGCCTACGCTACGCTAGCACGCAGTCGCCGCCCCGCTCTGGGCTCGGCTTAACTCAGGCGTTAAACCTTGTAGGAAGTGAGTCGCTACTTGCAGAACTTTACACAGATCGTTGAGCTCATCGGAAAAGTCATTGACGGCGTTGGCGTCGCGGTCATTGTGCTTGGACTGTCAACTGCTGCAGTTCGCGGCCTACTTCGCGCTCGCGAATCGCCGGACTTGTACCGCCAGATACGTCAAGATATCGGTCGCAGCATTCTTTTAGGACTTGAACTCCTCGTCGCTGCTGACATCATTCGCACAGTTGCAGTCACACCAACCTTAAGCGGTGTTTTAGTCTTAGGCATCATTGTCTTGATTCGTACTTTCCTCAGCATGGCACTTCAGGTTGAGCTCGAGGGGAGATGGCCATGGCAGCCCAAAAGAGCGGCGTCAACACGAGTGGCGGAAGAACCTCGGTCCAAGGTCTAACAATTCATTCAAGCCGAAGCCGCTTCGCGGCTCGGCTTAATTCAGGTGTTAGGCCCGTATGAAGCTCAAGCCAGCAATTGGCAACATCCTCGCGCCTGCTTACATGCCGTGCGTCGAGTTTCAACGTGCATGTGTGCAGATGCGTTGGCAACCTGACGATGGCCACGTGCCCCGTGGGTTTCTCGGCGCGGCTGGATCACTGGACAAAGTGGAACTCGTACTGGTGTTTGCCGAACCAGGCGACCCGCACATCGGGGAGCTCCATGATGGCTTGGATAGTGAATACGAGTACGCGACTTTTGCATTTTCCAAGGGCGAGGACCTCTTCCACAGAAATGTTCGCAAGACTCTGGACATGTGCTGGACAGCGCTCTCGTTCGAGCAGCAAATGCGCAAGGCTTGGCTAACCGAATCCGTTCTTTGCTCAGCGAGAAAGGAGTGCGGGTCAGTTCCTTCAGCTTCGGCGCGACATAGGCCTGGGCGGCACTACCTCCTTGCCCAGCTTCAACTCTTTCCGGGGGCCTTAGTCGTCGCACTCGGCAGCAAGGCGTAAGCTCGGCTGCATGCTCTCGACTACACAGAGTTCTTTTCAGCGTTTGCAGTAGCTCCTCCGGGTTGCACAGCGCGTGCATGCAATTGGCTCTCTTCAGGTGTCTTCCATTGGAAGTGCTCGAGTAGTTCGGAAGCTTCAAGACTGATTGAGATCGCCAGGTTCTTTGGGTTGTGGAACTGCATCCAATCCCGGGCATCCCGGAACTCCCGAATGCGATGCTGTATTAGTGGTAGGTCCATCGACCTCTCCTCGGTCCAAGCCAGTGAATATAGATGAATCTCCCACAGGTCCGGCAAGGCGACGCGGGCCCGTGGAGGAGCTCGCGCGCGAAGGGTCGGGGAGACGGCGCTGCTCGGGCGAGCGCGGGGCGAGGCGGGGGCATCGTCCGAATTCTGGGGCGCAATTTGCTCCCAAATGACGAGGACGGCTTTGCCACTGAAGATTTCACGGGTCCAAGTACAACGATCCCGGCGCTGTGGGCCGGGATGTTGGTAAAGGTCTCAATAACTCTATAAGTCATTGATTAATCTGAGAGTGTGGCGGAGAGAGGGGGATTCGAACCCCCGAAGCGCGGTTTAGACGCTTACACACTTTCCAGGCGTGCTCCTTAAACCACTCGGACACCTCTCCGGAACCTGCATGCCGCTTTCGAGCTGCCTGCAGGGGCGCAAAGTCTAGCTGCCGCGCCGGCAGATTGCGAGCGCCACCATCTCCACCAGATCCAGCGGTGTTGCCCCAGGGCCTTGGACGCCCCGTGGCACAATGCGCCTCCCGAGTAAAACGGCGTTCCGATGTCCTACCTGGTCCTTGCCCGAAAGTGGCGCCCGAAGCGTTTTTCAGAGCTGGTCGGTCAGGAACACGTGGTGCGCGCGCTGACCAACGCCCTGGATACCGGCCGCGTCCACCACGCCTTCCTGTTCACGGGCACCCGCGGCGTTGGCAAGACCACGATCGCCAGAATTTTCGCCAAATCACTGAATTGCGAGGAGGGCGTGAGCGCCGAGCCATGCGGCACGTGCTCGACCTGCCTGGACATAGACGCCGGACGCTACCTCGACCTGCTGGAGATTGACGCCGCGTCCAATACCGGCGTGGACGACGTTCGCGAAGTGATCGAGAACGCGCAGTACATGCCGTCCCGCGGCAAATACAAGGTGTACCTCATCGACGAGGTGCACATGCTCTCCAAGGCCGCATTCAACGCGCTGCTCAAGACGCTGGAAGAGCCGCCGGGCCACGTGAAGTTCCTGCTGGCCACGACCGATCCGCAGAAGCTGCCGGTGACGGTGCTGTCGCGCTGCCTGCAGTTCAACTTGAAGCGCCTGGACGAGGCGCAGATCTCCGGCCAGATCAGCATGATCCTGCAGGCAGAGGCGATCGAGACCGATGATTCTGCGGTGCGCCAGATCGCCAAGGCCGCCGACGGCAGCCTGCGCGACGGGCTGTCGCTGCTCGACCAGGCCATCGCCTACACCGGTGGCGCCGTGGATGGCGACGCCGTGCAGGCGATGCTGGGCACGGTAGACCGTACCCAGGTGGGCAGCATGTTGAAGTCGCTTGCCGATGGCGACGGTACGGGACTGCTTTCCACGGTGGCCTCGCTGGCCGAGTTTTCACCCGACTGGGGCGGGGTGCTGGAAGCGCTGGCTGAAGCGCTGCACCGGATCCAGGTCCGGCAGCTGGTGCCCTCGGCCGAGGTGGGCGACGACGCCGTCGACGCAGATGTTTTCGCAGCAAGGTTGCGGCCCGAAGTCGTGCAGCTCTGGTACCAGATGGCCTTGAACGGGCGTCGCGACCTGTCCTTTGCGCCCAGCGCACGCGCGGGTTTCGAAATGAGTGTGCTTCGTATGCTCGCATTTCGATCTGCTGATGAAGGCCAGGTGGACGCGCCGGACAGGATCGCGGCAAAGGCACCCGCCTCCGTTGCATCGCCTTCTGCGCCGCCCCTTACTGAACGTGCAACTCCCAGGGTGAGCGCCGCGCCAGCTCCTGCAGCGGCGGTGGTTCTGGTCGAGCCCAAATCGGCACCGGCGATACGGCGTGCCGTTCCGCAGCCTTCCCCGGCAACCACCGGCGCGCTCGCAAGCGCCGAAGAATGGCTCGAATTTGCGGCAGGAAGTGGATTGAAAGGCGCGGCGCGCCAGCTCGCCGAAAACTCTGGCTTCCTCGGCTGCGCAGGGGGTGTGTTGAAGCTGTCGCTGGACGCGGGTTTCGACTACCTCCGCTCTGACCGCGCGCTCGCGGAACTGGGCGCAGTGATGGCGGAAAAACTGGGTACCACACCGACGCTTCTGTTCGACACAGGCCCCTCGGCGGCCGAGACCCTGCAGCAGCGCAGCCAGCGGCAAAGGACGTCACGCCAGGCAGCGGCCGAAGAACATTTCATGAGCAACCCGGACGTGCAGCAATTGATCCAGCAGCACGGCGCAAAGCTCGTCCCCGATTCCATCCGTCCCCTCGAGGAGTAAGACAACATGCGTGGAAACATTGCCCAACTGATGCAGCAGGCGCAGAAGATGCAGGAAAACATGCAGCGTGCGCAGGAAGAGCTGGCCCAGATCGAGGTCACTGGAAACGCCGGCGGCGGCATGGTCAGCGTGACCCTCACCGGGGCCAAGGAATGCCGCAAGGTGCGAATCGATCCTGGCGTGCTGGCGGACCCGGAGATGGCCGAGGACTTGATCGCCGCCGCATTCAACGATGCCGCCAACAAGGTGGACGCTGCATCGAAGGAGAAAATGGGCGCAGCAACTGCCGGGATGCCGATGCCGCCCGGGATGAAGTTGCCTTTCTGATGCCACTGTGTCGCTCGATTCCACTGCGGGAGTGCAGCCGGTGAGTGCCTCGCTGCTCGAGCAGCTGGTCGAGTCGCTGCGCGTGCTGCCCGGCGTGGGCCAGAAGACTGCGCAGCGCATGGCCTACCAGTTGCTGGAGCGAGAACGGGAAGGCGGAAAGCGCCTGGCCCACGTGCTCGGCGAGGCACTTGATCGCATTGGTCACTGCGAACGCTGCCGGGATTTCACTGAAAGCGAGCTGTGTCCGATATGCGCCAACAGCAGCCGTGATCGCCAGCTACTGTGCGCGGTCGAGTCACCGGCCGACCGCCTGGCCATTGAACAGGCCACCGGCTTCCGCGGTCTTTACTTCATCCTCCAAGGCAGGCTGTCGCCGCTTGACGGCATCGGCCCGCGCGAGCTGGGCCTGGACGCGCTGGCAGCACTTCTGGCGCAGGGGGAAGTCCGCGAACTGATCGTGGCGTCGAGCCCTACGGTGGAAGGCGAGGCCACGGCGCACTACCTGGCGCAGCTGGCGCGGCAGCATGGCGTGCAGGCGAGCCGGCTGACCCACGGCGTCCCCCTCGGGGGAGAACTGGAATACGTCGACCGCGGCACGCTCAACCATGCGTTCGGCACCCGCAGCGTCATTCCGCTTTGAGCCCCGCGGGCGGCCCTGCGCAGCGCGTTCTCATCCAATTTCCACGAGGAGACTCCGCATGAACGGGGACAGCATATTCAGCAAGATAATCCGCCGCGAGATTCCCGCGAAAATCGTCTACGAGGACGCGGACATCCTCGGCTTCGAAGACATCGGCCCGCAGGCGCCGGTGCACATCCTGTTCATTCCCAAGAACGAAGTGATTGCGACCCTTGACGACCTGAAGCCCGGGCATGCCGAGCTGATCGGCAAGCTGGTGATTGCAGCGGCCGACCACGCGCGCGAACAGGGGCTGGCTAGCGACGGCTACCGGATGGTGATGAACTGCCGTGACCATGGCGGACAGACGGTGTACCACGTCCATCTGCATCTGCTGGCTGGAGCGCCGCTCGGACGTTTCGGCACGCCATGAAAAAAACGCCGCCCTTGGGGCGGCGCTTCGTCTTTCAGTTCCGAGCGGTGTTCACCACCAGCCCCACCGACCCCAGCGCGGACCCCAGAACGGGTCGTAGAAAGGCGATGGGCGCACGCGCACTTCAACTTCCTCCGGCCACAGATAGACCACGTCCGCGGTCATCCGCGGCAGGCGGTAGTCGTATTCGCCGATGCGCGTGGTCTCGACACCTTCAACTCGCCCGATGAAGGTCACTTCGCGGCCTCTGGTGAACACCGCCGGGTCATAGAAGCCGGCGCGACACGCAATGAAGCGGCCACTGTCAGCGTCCGGCGCGTTGGCCAAGGGGCGGCCGCTCGAGCCCAGCGAACGCGAGACCAGTTCGAAGCAGGTCCTGTCCTGCTGTGGCCTGGTCTCGATGATGCTGCCGCCCCAGCGAACAGGTGCGCCGGCCGCGCTTCCTGCGGCCACGGCTTCGCGCGGGGTGACTGGGGCGAAGCTGCCCTGCAGCGGCTTCGGAGCGGTTGCGCATGAAGCCAGCAGCAGCGTACCGGCGGCCAGCACGGCGGGACGAACTTTTATCTTCATGGCTAATCTCCGGAGTCAGGGGCGATGGCGACGCAGGTCTTCCTGCAGTTCCACATCTTCATCCACGGCAGCGTAGCGCGCCGCGGCGAAACGCCGGCTGAGTAAAACCAGTCGGCCGTCCCCGTCCGGGCGGGCGCTCGACACGCGGTCGGCCCACACGGTGGGAGGTTCATGAACGCGGCGCTGGAGCCCCAAGCGGCGATAGCGGCGGTCCAGCCGGTGCCAGGCCCGCAGCAAAGGGTCGCGCTCGCGCTCGCCGCGAGCAAGCAGCCAGGCCATCCATCCCAACGTGCACGCCGCTAGCAGACTGAACATCACCGCCAAGCGTGACGGGTCCAGTTTGTCGATGCCGAACCTCTGCAGCAGGCGTTGCTGACGGTCGGCGTCGAAACCCAGCACCATGTCGTTCCACCCGCGACGCATCCAGTCGCCCATTTCACCGAGCCGGGACAGTGGCCCAAAGCCGCCGTCGGCACCGCCGATCCGGTCTTCCAGCGTGTCGTAGATGCGCTCGGGCGCCACCGCCGCGGTCGGATCCACACGCACCCATCCACGTCCTGGAAGCCACGCTTCGGCCCACGCATGGGCGTCCATGCGCCGTACGACCCAGTAACCACCGTAGCGGTTGCGGTAGCCGCCCGCATAACCCGTCACCACGCGGGCCGGAATACCGGCTGCACGCATCAGGACCACGAACGAGGAACTGAAGTGCTGGCAAAAGCCTTTCTGTTCGTCGAACAGGAACTCGTCCACCGCATGGCGACCCGGCAACGGCGTGTCCAGCGTGTATCCGAAGTCCCGCGACACCCAGTCCAGAGCGCGCTGCACGATCCTTGCATCGTCATTCCCCGCCTCCCGCCGCCACTGCATTGCCAGGGCCACCGACCGGGGGTTGTATCCCGCCGGCAGCGCGAGAGCGCGCTGGCGAAGTGAATTGGGCAGGGCCAGATCAAATGCGGCCGGGGGCCTCGACTGCAGGCGCCAGCGTGTGAGCGCGGCCAGTGGACTTGCTGCATACAACCCGTAGTCCCTGGATAGACTCGTGCCTTCGGGTGCACCGGTAGGCAGGTCAAGTGCCACCAGCTGGCGCCGATCCGTTGGCTCCATTTCGATTTCGTAGTCCCATACGGTGCCTGTGGGCACGAACGGCTCGGCTGGAAGACCGTCCATCCATCGTGGCTGGGTCCAGGTGCGACCATCGAAATCCCACATCACCGGTCCGCGCCAGTACATCTGCTGCGGTGCCGGCACCGCACCGAAGAATTCAGCGCGCAAGGCGGGTCGGTCGTCGCTGAGCAGGTCCAGCCACTGGCCTGGTGACATGGTGTCAGACAGGCCGGACCGCGCCAGCGCGCGTTCGGGTACTCCCCATAACGGCGAATCCAGGCGCGGGAACAGCCAGAAGGCCGCCAGCGCCAGCGGCATGCCGATGCCGACCAGCTTGCCGGTGGCGGCCAGGCGAGGCATCAGGGCGATGGTCGGCGCAAGCGACTGTGCCTCGAGGTCGGCAAGCCGCTGAAGCGCTACCAGTGCGCTGAGCACTGCCAGGAGACCCAGCGTCATGGTCAACGGGCCCTGGTCCAGCAGGAATGACGCGAACGGAGCAAACAGGGCGAACCCGACCAGGCTGCGGGCATCGCGCAACGTCGCGGTTTCGGAAGGCTTGATCGCCAGCATCGCGGCGAGCAGTGCGCAGCCCGTGTCACGACCGAAGCGCAGCCCCATCTGCGAAAACACCACTGCAATCACCGCGATCGCCAGCGCAAGGCGAAGCCACGCGGGCATCGGCGTGCGCCATGACAGCGTTGCGGTCAGCAGTGCCGCGATGCCGACTCCGATTGCCAAGCCAAGGGGGAGCTGAAGCAGCAACGGCAGCAGCGCCAGCGCACCCGTCGCCAGCGTCCAGGCGCGGCTGCCGGCATCTATCCGCTGCACGGGTTCAATCGTCCTGGACATGGGGCATCAGTGCCAGGGCGCGCAGGCAGAGGTGGCGGTGCGCCGATCCCTGGCCCGGCCCGATGGCAGGTTGCGATGGCAGATGCATGCTGTAGCGACGACCCTGGCGCTCGGCCAGGTCAACCCAGTGCGCCAGCCGCCGGATGCGGTGCTCGTGATGCAGCGCAGCCAGCGACTTCCACTGCAGCACGATTTCGGCCGCCAGCGGTTCTTCGAACTCGCGAACCAGCAGCTGGTCACGCCGCGCGGACGGCTTCCAGGCGATTGCACGACGCGGGTCGCCAGCGCGGTAGGCACGCAGGTGGTGCAGCTCCTCGCCGGCGGGATGCAGCCGGGCGCTGCCCGAGCTTCCTTCGCCGCCAGGCAGCGGAGGTCCCCCGGTCTCGGGGACGGGATACACCAGCATCGGCAGGTCCGGCCACGCCCAGCACCATGCGATCGCGAGCCCGAGCGGTTGGGTGGTCGCGACGCGGATCCGGCCCAGATCCAGCCACCCACGCTGCACGGTCGGGAGCTCCAGCGTGGCCACCACCGGTTCCCTGGCGATCAGCGGCGGTGAGGTGACGTTGGCGCCGTTGCAGCGAAAGCGCAGTGTGGGGCGGGTGCGCTGGTCGGCAGCGGAGGCGGCGACGTGCAGCAGCATTGGCGCGCCTGCCGGCACCGGCTCGGCCGAGACCGCCTGGATCACCAGTCCGGAAAGCTGGAGGTGCGTCGAGATCAGGCTGGCGAGGCCGGTGGCTCCCAGCAGCAGCGCCAGCAACAGCGCCGGATTGTTGTTGTAGTTCAGTGCGCCAACGGTCATGGCGAGCAGCAGCGCGGTGAAGAACAGTCCGAAGCGCGTCGGCAGGATGTAGACACGGCGACGGTGGATCCGGACCGGCAGAGTCTCAGGGGCGCGTGGCCGGCCGAGCAAGGCCAGCCTCGAGGCGAATCTTTCGCGCGCGCTCGTGGGCATGCGAATCAGTCCACGGCCACCGCGTGCAGGATCGCCTTGGCCAGGGTCGGGGCGGAAGCACCTTCGGCTTCGGCTACGAGGCGGTGCGCGGCTACGGCGGCAAACAGGGCCTGCACGTCTTCGGGCAGTACATGCCTGCGGCCAAGCAGCAGGGCATAGGCCCGGGCGGCACGCAGCAGGGCGATCCCGGCCCGCGGTGACAGCCCGACCTTGACTCCCGGGTGTTGCCGGCTTCGGGTCAGCAGTCCCTGCACATAGCCGACCAGCGCCTCGCTCGCATGTACCCGGGCCACCTCATCGCGGAGCGCCACGACCTGCGCCGCTGAAAGCAAGGGCTGGGCCTGGGCGATCAGTTCCCTGCGGTCGGTACCGGCGAGCAGCGCCCGTTCCGACTCCACGTTGGGGTAGCCGAGGTTGAGGCGCAGCAGGAAGCGATCCAGCTGCGAGTCCGGCAGCGGGTAGGTACCTGACAGATCCACCGGATTCTGGGTGGCGATCACGAAGAACGGGTCGGGAAGGGCGCGGGTGGTCCCGTCCAGGGTCACCTGGTGCTCGGCCATGGCCTCGAGCAGCGCGCTCTGGGTCCTGGGCGGGGCGCGGTTGATCTCGTCGGCCAGGAGCACGTTGGTGAACACCGGGCCGGGGTGGAACTGGAACTGGCGGGTCTGCGCGTCGTACACCGACACGCCCAGGACGTCGGCAGGGAGCAGGTCTGAAGTGAACTGGACGCGCTGGAAGCCCAATCCAAGGGTTGCTGCCAGCGCGTGGGCCAGCGTGGTCTTGCCCAGTCCGGGAAGATCCTCGATCAGCAGGTGGCCTCCGGACAGCAGCGCCACGAAGGCAAGGCGGACCTCGTGGCTCTTGCCCAGGACCAGCGCGTTGACCTGTTGCTGTGCGTCCTTCAGTGCCTGCTGCAGCGCATCAGGTAGCATCTTGTCGGCGTGGGCTTCGACGAGCATCGCGTTTCCGTCTTGGTTTCGGTCAGTTTAACGGCATATGCACGACCAGCAGCGCGCGCGACAGACCTTCCTGTGGCTGTGGACAGTGGTGACCGCGATCAAGATCCTGATCGCGGCACACCTGCCGTTGTTCGTCGATGAAGCCTTCTATTGGCAGGAGGGCCAGCACCTGGCGGCAGCGTACTCGGACCTGCCGGGACTCACCGCATGGCTGACCCGTCTGGGCACCGGGATTGGCGGCCAGCATGTGCTGGCCCTGCGCGCTCCGTTCCTGCTGATCGCGGCCCTGCTGCCTTGGCTGGTGGCGCACATCGGCGCGCGATGGTTCGACGACGAGGCCGGCTGGAAGGCGGGTAGCCTGACCATCCTCATGCCGCTTGCCGGCAGCCTGGGTTTACTGGCACTGCCCGACGTGCCGATGGCGCTGGCCACGGTGGTGTGCATCGATGCGGGGGGGCGGCTGTTGCGCAGCGTGGACGCCGCTTCCGCCGCCGAGCTTGGCCTGGGTCTTGCGATCGGAGCGCTGAGCCACTATCGGTTCGCGGGCGTCATCGGGGTCGGTTTCCTGGCGCTGCTGCTGTTGCCCCGAGGCCGGCTGGTCCTGCGCGATCCCCGCGTCTGGGTAGCGCTTGGGCTGGGCGCGGCAGCGTGGGCGCCGCTGGTGGCCTGGAACCTGGAGCACGCCGAGTCGGGCCTGCGTTTCCAGCTGGTGGATCGGCACCCTTGGTCGTTCCAGATTGCTGGCGCGTGGTTCCTGCTGATCCAGCCGTTGCTGGTGACGCCGCTGCTGTTCGTGGTGTTGGTGCAGGTGTTCGTGCGGGCATTCCGGAAGACCAGTGTGATGCCTGTCCAGTGGCGCTATTTCGGTTTGCTCGGCGGTATCTCGACGCTGGGTTTCATGGCCGTGGGCTTCTTTGCTGACGTTGATCGGGTCAGCTTCCATTGGCCCCTGCCTGGATATTTGGCGCTGGTGGTCGCAGTTCCGGTGCTGCTGCGCCGCTGGCCCCGCGGCTGGCGCATAGCCACCTGGTGGTTTGCGGGGATGGGGCTGGCGATCCTGCTGGCCTATTACCTGGTCCTTTCGATACCCGGCTTGCGCGCGCAGCTGGCGGCGGAGAAGTTCTATCCCTCCAACTTTGCCGGCTGGAGCGAGCTCGGGGCAGCGGTGCGCGAGGAACTGGCGCAGATGCCGGAGGGGACCCTGGTATTGGCCGGCAACTTCAAGACCGGCGCCGAACTGGGGTTTGCACTGGGCAATCCGCGTATCGCCGTGCTCGACCATCCGGCGAACCACAAGCATGGCCGCGCACCCCAGCTGCAGCTGTGGGGGCTGCAAAGTGATGGCCGGCGCGATGGTCCGCTGCTGCTCGTGGTTACGCCATCCGAAGTCCAGTACAGATCGCTGCTGGAGCACTATCACGCGCTGTGCGCGACGCTGGGCCCCCTGCCGTCCCCGCGCGTGGTCAATGTCGACCATGGCCGCCAGCGATTTCTGCTGTTCGCGCTGCCGACAAAGCCGGCCGAGGGGCCGTGCCGCGCGCCAGCGATGGCGTGGATCGATACGCCGGCCGCCAAGGGGCGCGTAGGGACAAAATTCGAAATCAACGGCTGGGCGTTCAAGGACGGCGTCGGTCTGCAGCGGGTGGAGGTGCTTGTCGATGGAAGGGTGGTTGCGCAGGCCCGCTACGGGCTGCCGAGCCAGGGAACCGCCGACTACTGGAAGATCTCCACCGACCCCAACCATCCCGACGTCGGTTTCAGCGCCAGCGTCGATGCCGGTTCGCTCGCGGCGGGGAGGCACTGGCTGGGGCTGCGCCTGCACGCGATGGACGGCAGCGTGGAGGACTGGCCCGAACAGGCGATCGAAGTAGGACAATAGGAGTCAGGCAGTCGAAATCCGGCGTTGAACGGCGCGATTCAGGGTACGCCGTAGCCGGCTTCGCGCAGCATCCGCGCGACCGCAATCAGCGGCAGCCCGACCAGTGCCGTGGGGTCGCTGGAACGGATGCACCGGAACAGGCTGATTCCGAGTCCCTCGGCCTTGAAGCTGCCGGCACAGTCCAGTGGCAGTTCGGTGGCGACGTAGCGCGAGATCTCCGCTGCATGCAGCCGGCGGAACACGACGACGGTTGTGTCGAGCACCTCGAAGACTTCCTGCCCGCGCCGCAACGCCACCGCAGTGTGGAAGTGCACCTCGCGCCCGGACATGGCCGTCAGCTGCGCCATGGCGACCTCCGGCGTGCCAGGCTTGCCCAGCCGGTCCGGACCCAGCGCGGCGACCTGGTCCGAACCCAGGACCCACGCGTCGGGGTAGGAAGTGGAGACAGCGAGCGCCTTTTCACCGGCCAGTCGCCGGGCGAGCCCCTCAGCCAGCTCTTCCGCGCGCGGGGTCTCGTCAACCAGCGGCCGGGCCGTCTCGAAGGGCAGCTGGAGCCGCTCCAGCAGCTCGCGGCGGTAGCGCGAGGTCGAAGCCAGGATCAGCGGCATGGTCGGCTCGGAGTTCATGGGGTCTGCAGGCGATTGCGAAGCGGAGACGGCCGCATTCTGGGCTGCGCCAACAGGCGCGGGCAACTGCCGCCGGCACCGCGGTTTGACAGCATGGGGCACCATCCTTAATATTCAGCGGCTTATGTCCGCGAACGTGCCCGAAATTGTGGATGCCTGGCGCATGGTTGCGGCCAAGCGCAGTTTCGAGGGCAACCTGCCGCTCTCTTCCCTGGCTCGCCTGGAAGGTCTGCTGGTGGACATGCAGGGTGAGGTCAGTTTCGCCCTGCAGTTCGACAGCGATCCGCTCCTGAAGGTGCCGTACGTCGAGCTGACGATCGACGCAGAGCTGCCGCTGGAATGCCAGCGCAGCCTGCAGCGGTTTCTGTTTCCGGTGAACATCGTGCAGCGGCTGGGACTGATCAGGGACGAGGCTGGCGAGGCGGGGTTACCACCCGAGTTCGAAGCGCTGCTGGTGCCGGTAGACGGCATGTTGCGGCCGCTGGACATGGTGGAGGACGAATTGGTGCTGGCGATCCCCGCGGTACCCTTGGATCCGGGCAGCGAGGCTGTGGAGCGCGACTGGCCGGTTCCGGAAGAAGAATTGGCGAAAGCCAGCCCGTTCGCGGCGCTGGCTTCACTGAAAAAAAACTGACCGCTCGCGGTTGGCATCATCGACAAGTAACCAGAACAAGTTCGGAGCAATTCCATGGCAGTCCAGAAATCCCGCGTCACCCCGTCCCGTCGTGGCCAGCGTCGTTCGCACGACAGCCTGGACGCCAAGCAGCTGGCAACCGATCCGACCACCGGTGAAACCCACCTGCGCCACCACGTCACCGCGGACGGGTACTACCGCGGCAAGAAGGTCATTGCGACCAAGGCCGACGCGGTCGTCGAAGAAGATTGATCCCGTCGCGCATCCACGCGGTGCGCAGCACGGTCCAATGATCCACCCGGATCACTCGGGGCCCCTGTCGGGCCAGTCAGGGGAGGAATCATGAGCGAACGGAATTCCAGCGCTCCAGGCCGCGACGGGCAGGTGTTCTCCCGGATTGCCGGCACGGGCAGCTTCCTGCCCGAAAACGTCGTCACCAACGAAGATCTCGCGCAGCGGGTCGACACCAGCGACGAGTGGATCCGCACGCGAACCGGCATCCGCCAGCGCCACGTTGCCGCCGAAGGCCAGACCACCGGCGACCTCGGCTATGAGGCGGCACTGCGCGCGATGGCCGCCGCCGGCGTTACCGCTGGCGAGCTGGACATGGTCATCGTGGGTACCACGACGCCTGACATCATCTTTCCTTCCACCGCTTGCCTGATCCAGGCGCGGTTGGGGGCGGTTGGCTGCGCAGCGTTCGATGTCAACGCGGCCTGCTCCGGTTTTCTGTACGCGCTGAGCGTGGCGGACAAGTTCATTCGCTGCGGGGACGTGCGCACGGTGCTCGTGGTCGGCGCCGAGACCCTGAGCCGCATCCTGGACTGGTCCGACCGCACCACGTCCGTGCTGTTCGGCGATGGCGCCGGCGCTGTCGTGCTCAAGGCCGACACGGAGACCGGAATCCTCAGTACCCACCTGCATGCCGACGGCAGCAAGAAAGAGTTGCTCTGGAACCCCGCTGGCGTATCCGTGGGCTTCGACAAGGACAAGCCCAACGGCGGCTCCCAGATCCAGATGAAGGGCAACGACGTCTTCAAGTACGCGGTCAAGGCGCTCGACAGCGTTGTTGATGAAACGCTGGAAGCGCACGGCCTGACCCAGCACGACATCGATTGGCTGATTCCGCACCAGGCGAACTTGAGGATCATTGAAGCCATCGCCAAGCGCCTTGAAATGCCCATGGACCGTGTGGTGGTGACCGTCGATCGACACGGCAACACGTCCGCCGCATCGGTGCCGATGGCGCTGGACGAGGCGGTTCGCTCGGGCCGCGTGCAGCGTGGCCAGCTGCTGCTGCTGGAAGCCTTTGGCGGAGGCTTCACCTGGGGCTCGGCACTCATCCGCTACTGACCTGCATACGCCCTCGTACAGACGTATGGAAGGGATCGCGCTTATCATCGCCGCTGCTTTTTCTGCCGGAAGATCGCGTGACATCAGCCGACCCGACATCAGCCGCTCCTACAGCAGATGCTTCAACATTAGCCCACCGTACGCCGGCCGCGCGGGTATCGGCACAGCTCGCCTTTGTTTTCCCGGGGCAGGGTTCCCAGTCACTGGGGATGTTGTCAGAACTGTCGAAGTCGCAGCCTGAAGTTCGCGTCGCGTTCGCCGAGGCATCGGAAGGCGCCGGGGTCGACCTGTGGACCATCGCGCAGGACGGACCGGAGAACGTGCTCAACCAGACCGAGTTCACCCAGCCGGCCTTGCTGGCCGCCGGTGTGGCGGTATGGCGCGCGTGGCAGGAGCGCGGCGGTGCGCAGCCCAGCGTACTGGCGGGCCACAGCCTGGGTGAGTACACCGCGCTGGTGGCCGCTGGCGCTCTGTCCCTACATGACGGTGCTCGCCTGGTACGACTGCGAGGCCAGTTGATGCAGCAGGCCGCGCCGTCCGGGGTCGGTGCAATGGCCGCCGTACTCGGTGCCGAAGATGAGTTGATCGCCGAGGTGTGCGCGCAGGCATCCGCCGACGGCGTCGTGGTCCCGGCCAACTTCAACTCGCCCGGCCAGACCGTGATCGGCGGCAACATTCACGCGGTGGATCGCGCGATTGCGCTGCTGGGCGAACGCGGCGTGCGCAAGGTGGTCAAGCTTGCGGTCAGCGTGCCCTCGCACACACCACTCATGCGCGAGGTGTCCCAGCAGCTGGCCGAGGCCATGCACGATATGAACTGGAGCACCCCGGCGCTGCCGATCGTACAGAACGTGGATGCGCAGGTGCAGGAAGACCTTGCTTCGATACGCGACGGCCTGGTGCGCCAGCTGTACCTGCCGGTGCGCTGGACCGAGTGCGTGCAGGCGCTGGCGTCACGTGGGGTGGTGCGCGCTGCCGAATGCGGCCCCGGCAAGGTGCTTTCCGGCCTGGTGAAGCGGATCGACAAATCGGTCGAGGTCCGGTCGCTGGGCGCGCCCGATGATCTCGAGCTGGCCCTGGAACAATGGAGCAAGGCATGAGCGTGGAACGTTTCCTTGAAGGTGAGATCGCACTTGTCACCGGTGCAAGTCGCGGCATCGGCGCCGCTATCGCTGACGAGCTTGCAGCACGCGGCGCGACCGTCATCGGCACAGCCACTACCGAAAGCGGCGCGGTGGCAATCAGCGTCAGGTTGGCATCGATGGGCGGGCACGGCCGCACGCTGGACGTCACCGACGCAGGCGCCGTTGACAGTCTCATCGAGGAAGCGGGCAAGGAATTTGGCGCGATCTCGATCCTGGTCAACAATGCGGGCATCACCCGTGACAACCTGCTCATGCGCATGAAAGAGGAGGACTGGCAGGCGATCATCGACACCAATCTCACCAGCGTGTTCCGGACCAGCAAGGCGGTGATGCGCGGGATGATGAAGGCGCGCAAGGGCCGCATCATCAACATCGCCTCGGTGGTGGGCGTGACCGGCAATGCCGGCCAGGCCAATTACGCCGCAGCCAAGGCCGGGATCATCGCTTTCTCCAAGTCTCTGGCCAAGGAGATCGGCAGCCGTGGCGTCACCGTCAACGTGGTGGCCCCCGGGTTCATCGATACCGACATGACCCGCTCGCTTCCTGCGGACGCCAAGACCGCGCTGGTGGGCCAGATTGCGCTGGGCAGGCTCGGCGAGCCGGTCGACATTGCCCGCGCGGTGGCATTCCTGGCGGGTCCTGCCGGGAGTTACATCACCGGCGAGACCCTCCACGTCAACGGCGGCATGTACATGCCGTGATGGCGGGGGCGCCTTGTGCCCCTGGCCTGGCGGATTTCCACAAGGACTGCCCGTACACTCCGCTTTCAACTAGACTACCCCCCGTTCACTCAACTCCGTCTGGAGCCAAATCCAATGAGCAGCATCGAAGAACGCGTCAAGAAGATCGTCGTCGAACAACTTGGCGTCAAAGAAGAAGAAGTCACCACCAGTGCATCGTTTGTCGATGACCTCGGCGCCGATTCGCTGGATACCGTTGAACTGGTCATGGCGCTGGAAGAAGAGTTCGAGTGCGAGATCCCGGACGAAGACGCGGAAAAGATCACCTCCGTGCAGCAGGCGATCGACTACGTGAAGGCGCACGTCAAGGCCTGAGCCAAGGCGGTCGCCGGATGATGCAGGGGCCGCGCATGCGGCCCCGTGCATTTGGGGCCACAACACAATGCGCCCGCGTAGGGTTGAACCCTGAAACATGAGAATTGCCAGGAGCCAGAGATGAACCAGCGTCGCGTTGTCGTTACCGGAATGGGCATGGTGTCGCCACTTGGCAACGACCTGGAAACCAGCTGGGACGCGATCGTCAACTCACGCTCGGGCCTGGGCTCGATCACGCTGTTCGATGCGTCGGCATTCAGCACCCGTATCGCCGGTGAAATCCGAGGCTTCGATCCGACCGCCTTCATCGCGCCCAAGGACGTCAAGAAGATGGATGCCTTCATCCACTACGGCATCGCGGCCTCGCTGATGGCGATGGAGGACTCCGGCCTGGAGGTGACCGAGGAAAATGCAGAGCGGATCGGCGCGATCATCGGTGCGGGCATCGGCGGCATCCTCGGCATCGAGGAGCAGACCGCGAAATTCCTTGAAGGCGGTCCGCGCAAGATCTCGCCGTTCTACATCCCCGCGACCATCATCAACATGTTGCCCGGACAACTGAGCATAATGAAAGGGATCAAGGGCCCGAATTTCTCGGCGGTCTCCGCTTGTGCGACCTCGAATCATTCCATCGGCATGGCGATGCGCATGATCCAGTACGGTGATGCCGACGTGATGATCGCCGGCGGCGCCGAACGCGGTTCCTCGCCCACCTCGGTCGGGGGATTCTCTTCGATGAAGGCCATGTCCACGCGCAACGACGATCCCCAGGGTGCGTCGCGACCCTGGGACAAGGAGCGCGACGGCTTCGTGCTGGGCGATGGCGCCGGCATCCTGGTTATCGAGGAATACGAGCACGCCAGGGCGCGCGGCGCGCGCATCTACTGCGAGCTGGCTGGCTTCGGCGCCAGCTCCGATGCGTACCACATGACCGCGCCAAGCGAGAACGGCGAAGGCCCGGCACGCTGCATGCGATCGGCGCTCAAGGATGCTGGGCTCAACCCCGACCAGGTCGACTACCTCAACGCCCACGGCACCTCGACGCCGCTTGGCGACCTGGCCGAGACCCTGGCGATGAAGCGCGCGCTGGGCGACCACGCCTACAAGACCATGGTGAGTTCGACCAAATCCATGACCGGGCACCTGCTGGGCGCGGCCGGTGGCGTGGAAGCGATCTTCTCGGTGCTGGCGATCGATCGCGGGATCATTCCACCGACCATAAACCTGCACGAGCCGGGCGAGGGCTGCGACCTGGACTATGTGCCGAACGTGGCGCGTGAGAAGAAAATCGACGTGGCGATGTCCAATGGCTTTGGCTTCGGCGGCACCAACGGCACCCTTGTGTTCAAGCGCATCTGAGAGCTTGCCTGCACGTTCCTGGAAAAAAAAGCGTGCACGCACAGGCCCTGGAGCCGATGCATTGATCCGTTCCTGTCCGTTGCCCTTCGACACAGACCTGCTGGCACTGCATCGTCATGCGCCCGCGCGATACCCGCTGCTGCTGGAGTCGGTTGCCTCTGGCACGCCACAGGGCCGCTGGGACATGCTGCTTGCCGCCTCGGGAGACGGGCTGCAACTTAGCGCCGAGGGCGCTACCTCGACCCTGGCGGGGATGCCTGTGGCTGGCAGCTTCCTGCATGCGCTGGATGCGCAATGGCTCGAAATCCGGGTGCCGCGGGACGAGCCGCGCTGGCCGTTCCGCGGCGGCTGGGCGCTGCTCCTCGACTATGAACTTGCCGCGCAGATCGAGCCGATCCTGAAGCTGGTAAACGGGTCCGGGCAACGACCGGCTGCGGTCGCAGTGCGCTGCCCGGCCGCGGTCCTGCGCGACCGGGTGACTGGAGAATGCGTAGGGCTGGCTGAAGCCGGTCACGAGTGGCTCCTCGAAACCATCGCCAGGGATGTGCATGATTCCCCGGTCCTTGCCACTGCGCCGGCGCAGTGGCAAGGACCGACGGCTATAGAAGAGGAAAACCCGTCGCGATTCCTGCACGGCGTCGGCCAGATCCTGGAGTACCTTGCCGCCGGCGACGTGTTCCAGGTCAATCTGTCGCGCGCGTGGTGCGCCCGCTTCGAGCGCCCGCTGCCGCCGACGGACCTGTACGCGCGCCTGCGGGTGGCTAACCCGGCCCCGTTTTCCGGACTGTTCGCAGGCCAGGGCTGGGCCGTTGCCAGCGCGTCTCCTGAACGCCTGGTATCGGTGCGCGGCGAGGTGGTGGAGACCCGACCCATCGCCGGTACCCGCCCGCGCATCCATGGCGATGACGATGCACAGCAGGTGCGTGAACTGGCTGCGCACCCCAAGGAGCGAGCCGAGCACGTCATGCTGATCGACCTCGAGCGAAATGACCTCGGTCGAATCTGTGAGGCGGGAAGCGTGGAGGTGGACGAGCTGATGAGCGTGGAGACCTACGCGCACGTGCACCATATCGTGAGCAACGTGCGTGGCCGCCTGCGCAGCAGTGCCACTCCCGGTGACGTGATCGCTGCGACGTTCCCTGGAGGCACCATTACCGGCTGCCCCAAAGTCCGCTGCATGCAGGTCATCGCCGAACTTGAACGCGGCGCGCGCGGCGCTTACACGGGCGCGTTCGGCTGGCTCAACCGTGACGGCGACCTGGACCTCAATATCCTGATCCGCAGCGCCGAAGTGGTCGCAACTGACGCCGGAGCGGAGGTGCGCTTCCGCACCGGTGCCGGAATCGTCGCCGACTCCGACCCGCATCGTGAGCTCGAGGAAACACGCGCCAAGGCGCGGGGCATGTTCGCGGCTTTGGGCGGGTGACGGATGCGTGCAAAGCAAATGAGTGTTGCAGCGGCGGGCGCGGGGTCGGGGCCGGACAGGATTGCCTGTTTGGCTGCAAGGTATCCTAGGCAATGAACCCGCAGAGCATCCACTCCCCGTGAAACGTAGCAAGCGCGGCTGTCGCGTCGTCTTCGTCGTGATCCTCGCCGCCGCCATGGCGGCCGCTGCGGTGTGCGCGTGGACATGGATCAGCTACATCCGGTTCGCCGACCATCCCGTCGCCGGGCTCGACTCCGGCGACACGCTTCGGGTGGAGCCAGGCGACTCGTTCGCCGTGGTCCTGCGCAACCTGCGCAAGGCGGGGGTCGATGAAGGCCACGATCTGCAGTGGCGCCTGCTGGCGCGGCGGCTGGGTGCGGCTGGCAGCCTGAAGGTGGGTCAGTACGCGCTGGAACCTTCGAGCACGCCGCGCGACATGCTGTTGATGATGCGCGACGGCAAGGTCATCAACTACCGCTTCACCATCGTCGAAGGCTGGAACATCCGCCAGCTGCGCGCCGCGCTGGCCGCCGCGGCGCCGTTGCTCCACGACAGCGCCGACCTGGACGACGCCAGCCTGATGGAACGGCTGGGGCACGAGGGCCAGCATCCGGAGGGGCGATTCCTTCCGGAGACCTATATCTATTCGAATGGCGATAGCGACCTCGACCTGCTCGCTCGCGCACACCGGGCCATGGCGTCGGCGCTGGACAATGCATGGGAGGCGCGCGCCCCTGGCGTGCCGCTGCAGACCCCGGAGGAGGCGCTGATCCTGGCCTCGATCATCGAGAAGGAAACCGGCATCGCTTCGGAGCGGCCGCAGATTGCAGGGGTTTTCGCGCGACGCCTGCAACTGGGCATGCGCCTGCAGACCGATCCCACGGTGATCTACGGTATCGGCAGCACGTACGACGGCAATATCCGCCGCAGCGACCTGCTTACCGACACGCCGTACAACACCTATACGCGGGCCGGACTGACCCCTACTCCGATTGCCATGCCTGGCGTCGATGCGCTGCGCGCGGCGGTGAGCCCTGCACCGGGCGATGCACTGTATTTCGTTGCGCTCGGCGACGGCAGCGGCCGGCATGCGTTTTCGTCGACGCTGGCCGGCCACAACGCGGCCGTCGCCGGCTACCTGCGCCAGCTGCGTCAGTCCAGAGCGTTGGAAGAGGCTGGCGACAGATGACCCAGTCTGTGCTCCAGCACCCGCATCTGATCAGCCTGGAAGGCGGCGAAGGCGCTGGCAAGAGCAGCGCGCTGGCGGCGATCCGCGAGCTGCTGCAAGGCCGCGGGCGGGAGGTCGTGCTGACCCGCGAGCCAGGCGGCACGCCTCTGGCTGAACGCATCCGCGAACTTCTGCTGAGTCCGAACAAGGAGCCGCTTGCGCCTGAAACCGAGCTTCTCCTGATGTTCGCCTCGCGTGCACAGCACGTGCGCGAAGTGATTCGCCCTGCGCTGCAGCGTGGTGCCTACGTCGTCAGCGACCGTTTCACCGACTCCAGCTATGCCTATCAGGCCGACGGTCGTGGGCTGGAACATAGCCTGGTGGAGTTGCTCGAGCGGTCCGTCGTCGGACTCAAGCCGGGCCTGACCCTGCTGCTGGACCTGGATGTCGGCGTGGGTCGCGCGCGCGCGACCGGCCGCGACCTGTGGCCGGACCGGATCGAAAGCGAGCAGGACGATTTCTTCGAACGCGTCCGCGAGGGCTTCAGAAAGCGTGCCTTGGCCGAGCCGCAGCGGTTCCGGGTGATCGATGCCAGCCTTTCGCCCGACGAGGTGGCGCGATCGGTCACCGCAGCGGTGGGCCACTGGCTGGAGCAGCCGCAGTGATGGCCGTGTTCGCGCCTTGGCAGCAACGCGCGTTCGACCACGCGATGTCCACGCTCGAG